>DAOLIQ010000008.1:0-74019 GCA_035328465.1 Ignavibacteriaceae bacterium
ACGCAGATTTCAAAGTGCAGATTGCCGATACATCTTTTTCGGATAAATACAAGGCGGGGTTAGTATTTTTACAAAAGCCAAATGCCGGTAGCATAGTAAAAGAGGGAAGATTGATCTATCTTTTTGTGAGCGGGGGAGAACCTGAAGTTAATGTCCCAAGATTAATCGGCAGATCAATTCGTGATGCAAAATTTGCACTTGAAAAAATTGGATTAAAGCTTGGGGTGGTGGATGAAATAAGTTCTACAAATCCTAAAGAAATGATTTTTGATCAGCAGTACGCCGAGGGTACGCCGCTCAAACGAGGCTCATCGGTTAATATAACAATCAGTGCGGGAAATGTTGATGGACAAATTGAAGTTCCCGATCTTATAGGAAAATCTTTAACTGAAGCTACAATGATTTTACGCGATAGTTCTTTAGTAGTTGGCAAAATAAATTATCAAAGGTCATTTTCTCTTTTGCCAAATACTGTTCTTGATCAATATCCAAGCAAAGGAAATAAATTGAATCAGGGGGACAAAGTTGATTTGTTTGTAACCAAGGCTTCCGACTCCGGTTCGGGAGATGAAATAAAGGAAGAGTAATGGCAATATTAGCTCCTTCAATACTTTCGGCTGACCTCTCAAATCTTTCTCAACAAATTCGATTGGTTGAAATGGGTGGGGCAGACTGGATTCATTGCGATATTATGGATGGACATTTCGTACCAAACATAACCTTTGGACCAATCCTAGTCGAAGCAGTTAAAAAATCTACTCACCTTTCAGTTGATGTTCATTTGATGATTGAAAACCCGGATAAATTTATTCCCGATTTTATTAAAGCTGGGGCTGATTATGTATCTGTGCATTTCGAAGAAGTCAAGCATCTGAATCGCACAATTAATTATATTAAAGCACTTGGAGCAAAAGCAGGTGTCGTTGTTAATCCTTCAACGCCGATCCATTTTATAAAAGATATTGCCGAGTACATTGATCTTCTTTTAATTATGACGGTCAATCCGGGATTTGGCGGTCAGTCATTTATTCCAAATTCAAATAGAAGAATTAAAGAAGCTGTTGAATTAAGAAAAAATATGAACGCAAAATATCTGATTGAAATTGATGGAGGGATTTCAAATAAAACGATTGTCGATGCCCGAAATGCCGGTGCAGAAGTTTTTGTAGCTGGTTCTTCAATTTTTCATTCTGAAAATATTACTGCATCAGCCATCGAACTAAAGAATCTTATTTCATAGTGTCTTTGTTTATTATTTTTTTCAGAACTGTGTCGTTTACATTTTCAAAAAATTGACATCTTTTATTTTTCTTATAAAATGATTACCCAGGAAAAAATTATTCCCCAAAAATATTTGTTCGGTAAAAGAGAGTTTGATTTCAATTTTCCTTTTGTGATGGGGATATTAAACGTAACTCCTGATTCTTTTTCCGATGGCGGGAAATATTTGTCACAAGCTGACGCTTTTTCTCATGCTTCTGAAATGATAGAGGCTGGGGTTGATATTATTGACATAGGCGGCGAATCAAGCAGACCTGGCTCAATTCCTATTTCACTTAATGAAGAGATGGACAGAGTTATTCCAGTAATTCAAATTATTAAAAAGAAATATCCTCAATCAGTTATTTCAGTTGATACAACAAAATATGAAGTCGCAGTTGAAGCTCTAAAATGCGGGGCTGAAATTATTAATGACGTAAGCGGTCTTACATTTGATGAGCGAATAGCAGATGCTGTAGCTAAGTTTAGTGCAGGATTAATTTTAATGCACATTAAAGGAACACCGAAGGACATGCAGAATAATCCTGAATACAACGATATTATTTCGGAAATTAAGTATTTTCTTCGCACTCAGATAAGTAAAGCCGAGATTAAGGGTGTGGGCAAAATTATAATTGATCCTGGAATTGGCTTCGGGAAAAAGTATGATGACAATTTCTTAATATTAAAAAATATTCAAAAATTATGTTCAGTCGGTTATCCTTTATTGATAGGTGTTTCGAGAAAATCTTTTATTGGGAATGAACTTGGCCTTGAAGTAACAGAGCGTGATATTCCAAGTGCAATATTGGAAACAGCGGCTATTCAATCTGGCGCAAGAATAATTCGCACACATAATTATAAAAATGGAATTTACATCAGAAATTTAATGCGCAAAATACTGTTGCAAAATAATGTTTGAACTTTTTAAAATAGGATTTCTTACAGTTACATTTTCTGACCTGATAGATATCAGCATTGTTTCATTCATTATTTACAAACTTTATACTTTATTAAGAGGAACAATTGCAGCACAAATTTTTATCGGCTTGATGATAGTACTTTTCTTATCATTCATTTCGCAGGCAGCAAACCTTAAAGCCGTAAGCTGGTTGTTAAAACTAGTCACAGATATTTGGGTGATTGCCTTTCTAATTTTATTTCAGCCGGAAATAAGGAGGCTGTTAGTTTTTGTAGCACGAAATCCATTTTTTAAATTATTTATAAAAAATGAATCCGAAGAATCAGCAAATATAATTGCAGAGGCAGCTTTCGAATTGTCACAAAAACAACATGGGGCACTTATAGTAGTAATAAAATCAAGCGGCATCAGAGGTTTTGCTGAAACTGGAGAAATTATTAATGCACGACTCACAAAATCTTTATTAACTTCTATTTTTTATCCGCGATCACCGATGCACGATGGGGCAGTGATAGTTAAAAATGATATTATTGAAGCAGCAAAGTGTATTCTCCCCCTTTCTACTTCAACGCAGCTAAATGGAGAATCTCTCGGTACCCGTCATCGAGCCGGATTAGGAATCAGTGAACAAGCAGATGTAATTAGTGTTATCGTGTCGGAAGAAACAGGTGGTATTTCGGTTGCTGAAAATGGTTTACTCACCAGAGGACTTTCAAAAGATGCTTTACGAAAAATTTTATCAAAGGCAATTAAACCACCTTCTGTGAAAGGATGGAGAACTGTTCTTGAACAATATTTACAACAAAAATAATACTTGTGCAATTATTCCTTTTTACAATGAAGTAAATTCAATTGATAAAATAATTGATGAAACTCTTGAATATTGCAGTTATGTTTTCACTGTTAACGATGGTTCGACTGATGGATCTGAAAATAGAATAAGATTAAAAAATAATGTCAAAATTATTTCACACAAAAAAAACATTGGAAAAGGTAAAGCACTACGAAGCGGATTTGAAGAAGCAATAAAGTCTAATTTTAAATTCGTTGTCACACTTGATGCTGATCTTCAACATTCACCAAAGTGCATTCCTGAATTGATCAACAATTTGTCGAATAATGATTTTGTGATAGGCAACAGGTTAGATGATTTAAATAATATGCCGCTTCAAAGAATTATGAGTAATAGAATAACATCATTTTTACTCTCCCAAAAAACACGCTGCAAAATTCTTGATAGTCAATCAGGTTTTCGGGCATTTAGAATTGAGGCGCTGAGAAAAATTCTGCCATCAAAAAATGGTTTTGAGGCAGAAAGTGAAATGATAGTTCTTGCAGCCCGAAATCATTTACGAATTGGGTTCACTAGTATTCCTACTATTTATGGCGATGAAAAAAGTAAAATGAAATCTATTCAGGCAATCGTAGGTTTTATCAAAGTTCTATTTATGTAGAAACATGAAAAAGAAATTCAAATGGGAAATTGATGGATTGGATAATAGCGTTTCATTAATTTACGCAGCTAAAAAATCACTGTCAGCGAGATTAACAACGCTGCTTGATTCTATTAAAATTTATTTTGAAAAACCTTCGGAAGAGAATTTACACCAAGTCAGAATTTCATTACGAAGAGTTAGATATAACCTTGAATTATTCTATTCTTGTTTTGATGAAAGAATATTTGATAAATTTTATAAGCGGATAGTTAAACTACAAGATTTGACCGGTGACGTAAGAGATATCGACATAATGAAAAGAAATTTATTACAGGACATAGATTTCTCTTATGCAAATCTTAAGAAGATAATTAATAAGTTTGAATCAAAAAGAAATGTTTTGTTGGAAAAAATGAACATCACTTTGTTCAGGTTCACATTCAGTAAAACATTAAAAGAATTCTTAAAACAATTAGATCAAAGAGGAGGATAAATTGAAGCTAAGATATTTTTCTCATTCGGCTTTCCAAATTACAACTAGTAAAGGAATAGTAATTTTGATAGATCCATTTTTGGACGATAACCCAACCTCACCGGTAAAATCAGATCAGGTTCGTGCGGACTATATTATTCTTACGCATGCACATGGGGATCACATCGGTGATTCATTTAAGATTGCTAAAAAGAACAATGCACTAATTATTTGTGTTTTTGAATTAGCTAACTATTGCAGTTCAAAAGGATTTAATACTCACGGAATGCATATAGGGGGTAGTCACGAATTTGATTTCGGGCGAATTAAATTTACAATTGCTCATCATGGCGCTGTCACTCCGGATAATACTTATGGAGGTGTTGCGGCTGGAGTTTTAATTACATCAGATGGAAAAACAATTTATCACACAGGTGATACAGGTTTATTTTATGATATGAAACTTATCGGTGAAATGAATAAAATAAATTACATGCTTCTGCCTATCGGAGACAATTATACTATGGGAATTACTGATGCGATTAAAGCTATAGAGCTTGTAAATCCTGATTTTGCGATCCCTATGCATTACAATACTTTCCCTATCATAAATGCCGATCCGAATAATTTTAAAGAACAAGCTGAGTCAAAGGGAATGAAAGTTAAAATTCTCAATTTTGGCGAAGAAATAGAATTATAGAATCAATTTCTGATATTAAACTTCAAATTATTATTTTATAATCAAATAAATTGAAAATATTAAGAGTACAACGAGCAAAAAATTAAATGGCGAAAGTTATTTCCATAGCAAATCAAAAAGGGGGAGTTGGTAAAACAACTACTTCAATCAACCTTTCTTCAATTGTTGCAGCCGCCGAAAAAAAGACTCTGCTGATTGATATAGATCCTCAATCCAATTCGTCCTCAGGTGTTGGAGTTACAAATCACTCGCCTTCGGTTTATGAAGTCCTAATTGGATCACAACATATTTCCGATGTAATTATCAATACCTATATGCCCTATCTCGACATACTTCCATCAAATATAAACTTGGTTGGTGCCGAAATAGAATTGGTTGATATGGAAAACAGGGAGGGATTACTAAAAGGGGCTGTTGACAAAATTCGAAATGATTATGATTTTATTTTTATTGATTGCCCGCCTTCACTGGGTTTACTTACTTTAAATTCCTTGAATGCTTCCGATTCAGTTATCATTCCTGTTCAGTGTGAATACTTTGCACTTGAAGGATTGGGGCAGCTCCTAAACACAATTAATATTGTAAAACAGCACTTTAATAAAGATCTTGCTATTGAAGGTGTTTTGCTGACAATGTTTGATACTCGACTAAGACTATCACACCAGGTTTCAGAAGAAGTTAGAAGATATTTCGGCAATAAAGTTTTTGAAACTGTTATTCATCGAAATGTCAGAATATCAGAAGCACCGAGTTTTGGTAAACCGATTATTCTTTATGATGCAATTTCGTCAGGTGCAAAAAATTATATGGCATTGGCTTCAGAACTGCTTGAAAGAAATAAAATAGTAATTAAGAAAAATAATAATGAGTAAAATAAAACTTGGATTAGGAAGGGGTTTAGATGCATTGATCAATCCCCATAATTTGAATGACAATGTTGAACAAAGCCCTGATTATAATAATCTTAAAAAGGATGATGGCAAAGAAATAAATATTTTGGCTAAAATTCCGGTTAAAAATATTTCCTCAAATCCATTTCAACCCCGAACAAATTTTGACCCGGCTGCTCTTGATGAATTAAAAAAGTCTATCCTGTCAAATGGACTTATTCAACCAATTACGGTAAGACGGAAATCTGATAATCATTATGAATTAATTTCTGGTGAAAGAAGATTAAAAGCATGCATTGATATTGGATACATTGATATACCAGCCTATATTATAAAAGTTGATTCCGATGAAGCAATGCTGGCAATGGCATTAATAGAAAATATTCAACGGGAGAAACTTAATGCTATCGAAGTGGCAGCAGCTTATAAAAGATTAATGGATGAGTGCCATTTGACACAGGAACAGATTGCTGAAACGGTGGGGAAAGATCGTGCAACTGTTGCGAACACAATCCGATTGTTAAAATTACCTGATAAAATTCAAAGCAGTCTGATTAGCGAAGAAATAACTATGGGGCATGCTCGAGCCTTGATTAATCTTCCTTCAGAAGAATTACAGTTATCTGTACTCAAAAAAATTATTGAGAATAATTTATCTGTAAGAAAGGTTGAGCAATTGGTTAAAAATATCTTTATTGATTCCAGAATTAAAAAGACTTACAAACCTGGAGTAAAGTCAAATGTAAATTCTGCAGGTGCATCAGCAATAGAAGATAAACTGATGAAATTATTTGGGACAAAAGTTACCATCCGTCAAAAGGCTGATAATAATGGCGAAGTGATTCTTGAATTTTATTCATTAGAAGATCTCGACAGACTTATTGAGTTGTTTGAGATGATTGAAATCAAGTATAGTTAATTTTTAATATGCCATTCTTATTTGGGTTTAACGCAGTAAAAATATTTAAATTCATCTCGGATCATTTTAGGCAAAAGATTAAACTGCCAGATAACAGGAAAATAGTTTTCCTTTCAACTATAATTTGTTTTATCTTAATTTTTTCACCTGTATCACATGCTCAATCAGATTCTTTAAAAACTGATTCCACACAAGTTCTATTTGAAATGCAAAAATCACCCTGGGGTGCAGTACTGAGAAGTGCAATCATTCCTGGACTAGGACAAATTTATAATGAATCATATTATAAAGCTCCGATTATTTGGGCACTGGGGGGGTGGTTAATTTATAATTGGGTGAATAATAACAATCTGAAAAATGATTATGCTGAACTTTTCATTCAAACTGGCAACGAAAGTTATAGATTTTTGCGAACTACTTATCAAGATAGACGTGATGAATTTGCAATTTATATTGGACTAGTATATCTGCTTAATCTGGTTGATGCCTATGTTGATGCTCATTTATTTGATTTTTCTGTTGACGATTTAAATTCACCCAGCATATCTGCTTTGCGTTTGTCACTGCGTATAAATTTTTAAATTGTATATGAAAAACATTGTAACATGCAAAATATGTAAGAAAGAAAATCCATTTTACAATTTAAGATGTGACGAGTGTAAAGGATTTCTGCGAGATAAAGTTCCTAATATTGATTTCTGGTCAGCAGTTCTAAATTTAATTGATTCTCCGAGCGTCGCATTCAAAACAATTGTTTTTTCAGAGCATAAAAATTTTGTATTTCCGTTAACATTTTTCTTCACTTCAAAAATGATACTGTTAATGCTTTTCATTTCTTCATTTGCTTTGCACAATTCTGAAGCAGCAATTAATCATTTTTTAATTTTCACATTGATTGTTTTTATTTCCGTTATTGCCACCCTGTATTTTTTCAGTTGGGCGATTAAATATATATTATACAAATATAGAGTTGAGACAAGAACTAAAGATAATTTTTCAATTTTAGTTTATTCGCTTGTCGGGTATGTTTTTTCACTAATAATACTTTTACCAATTGAATTAATATTATTCGGCAGCACACTAATTCAAAATTCACCTTCTCCATTTCTGCTCAAGCCAATTCCAGCATACGCAATGCTAATTTTCGAAAGTCTTTTTATTTTATGGAGTTTTTGGTTAATGAATCGAGGATTTTATGTACAGTCAAAAAGTTTAATTTTTGGTTTAGCAGTAAGCGTGCTATTTTATTTGATCGTTTTTTCACTACCTATTATTGTAATTATTTCTATTCAAAATTCAATTAAATGACTCAAAATATATTTAATAAGGAAAAGAAAATTTTTTTAAACACTTATAAGCGAATACCAATCGAAATTGCTTATGGCGAGGGTGTACATTTAATTGATAAAAATGGTAAACGTTATTTGGATTTCTTTGCAGGCTTAGCAGTTAATTCTCTTGGCTATGCTAATCCCAAAATTATTAAAGCAATCACACAACAAATTTCAAAATTTGCTCACCTATCCAATTATTTTATTACGGATGTTCAAATTGAATTCGGCGAAGTGCTACTGAGATATTCCGGTATGAATAGATTGTTCCTCACAAACAGTGGTACGGAAGCCATTGAAACAGTCATTAAAATAATTAGAAAAGTTAAAGGGAGTGAGAAAATAATATACTCACTTTCAAATGGATTTCATGGAAGAACTTATGGAGCTTTGTCAATTACTCAAAGACAGAATTACAGAAAAAATTTCGAACACTTTTTACCAAATATTTCGCAGATAATTTTTAACGATGTCGACGATCTCCGGAAAAAAATTGATAAAAACACTGCAGCTGTATTTGTAGAGTTTCTGCAAGGAGAGGGGGGTATTCATTTCATAAGTAAGGAATTCGCAGACACATTATCCGAATTAAGAACGGAGCACAATTTTATAGTTGTGTCAGATTCAATTCAATGTGGAATTGGCAGAACCGGAAAACCATTCTCTCACAATCATTTAGATTTTCATCCAGACATTATCACTGTTGCAAAATCTATTGGAGGGGGATTGCCTCTCGGTGCTGTTCTTGTTTCTGAGGATTTGCAAAATTGCTTTGAACCGGGAAATCACGGTACTACATTCGGCGGGAATCCTGTTTCTTGTGCTGCTGGTAAAGTTGTATTGAAGGAAGTTTTTGAAAATGGTTTAATGGAAAATGCAAGTTCCTTGGGGCAGTATCTGCTTTATGAACTTAATGAGTTAAAAGATTTATTTCCATCGACAATCAAGGAAATACGAGGAAAAGGTCTAATGATTGGTGTAGAACTTTTTGAAAATGGACAAAAATTTGTTGCAAAATTACTCGAAAAAAATATTTTAATAAACTGTACAAGTACCAATGTTTTAAGACTGTTACCTCCACTCATAATGAGTAAATCCGACGCTGATTTCTTTCTCTACAATTTTCACGAAAGTTTAAAAGAATTTAAGTCTTTAGCCAGTTATAAAGCTTGAGATTATAATTCACTGATCTTTTTCCACGTTTTGTAAATAATATGCAATTGCTCCATATCTGATTCCTCGGCTGCTGACTTTAATTTCCTTGAGGTTCAATTTATTCATCAATTTTGCTAATATTAAAGTGCCTGCTAAAATAATATCTTCTCGTCCCTTCATTACATTTCCATAATTTAATTTTATGGATTCTGAATCTAAGAGTGAAAGTTCGTTTGCATAATCAGTTACCTCCTTCGTAGTTAGGAAACTTCCTTCGATTATTTCTTCATCATAATCTTTAATTTTACTTTTTATGCAAGCAAGTGTTGTCGGCGTACCTGCAATTGCTACAGCATTCATTCCTGAGCCTTTTTGTTTTTCAAGTTCAAGGAATATTTCGTTTAGATGAATATTAAATTCATATAGTCGATTGTTCGTAGGGGGATTACTAATTAAAAATTTCTCTTTCGCTGATACAGCTCCAATTGGAAAACTTTTTCTAAATGAAATTGAATTTTTGGTTCCTCTGATTACTTCCGTGCTGCCACCACCAATATCAATTACAAGACAATCTTTGGGGTTATAACTGCCAGTTATTACACCCAAATAAGACAGCATTGCTTCGTGTTCACCAGAAATAATATTAACTTCGAGATGATATTTTTCTAGAATTGCTTTGACAATATTCGAAGCATTAGAAGCTATCCTAAATGCATTCGTAGCGGTTGCTAATATTATATCTGATTGAAAATGATTTGCAATAGAAACATAATCTTCTATGATTTCCATCAATTCCAGAACTTTCTCCGGAAGAATTTTTCCACCTGGTTTAAGCTCAGCACCGATTCTGGGCATTCGATATTCGTTAACTAACGGAATTAACTTATTTCTTGAATCGATTTTAGCAATTAACATTATAACAGTATTCGTCCCGATATCAATAGAAGCAATAACCATTTTTTTTAATATATTTTACTATAAAAATTATTGAATTATTTTATGAAGAAACTATCAAAATTATCAAAAATATTTTTATTTCTTGCTGTACTAAGTGCAATTATCTGGGTTGGATCAACAGTAACACGGCAATTGATTACATATCAGCTATTTGAAGGACCTGAGCTAAATTTTAAGTCATATGTAACGGAGCAGAATTTGTCGGGCATCTATGAGACCATTTTGCCTGCAGTAACAATTACGTTTGTTTCATATTGTGTATTCATAATCTCTTTTATTGTTTTTCTAATTACTGCCCGAATAAACTTAAAACATTTTGGATGGTTATTCATCATTATGATCATTGTATTCATACTAATGCCATTTGAAATTTATCTTATGACAATTGATTTTAAGATAATTTCGCTCCTAAATTCCGGTAATTTTGATACTAACATTATAACCAATTTTATCCTGTCTCGATTTAAAGTTTTGAGCAGCTTTACTCTAATTGAGATACTTTGCTATTTAGCTTTTGTTTACTTCATATTATTCAGACCACTACAAGTAATTCCTAAGCAAAATGAAAATTAAAGAGAAAGAATTCGAAGAAATTATTGGAGAGCTAAAAGAAATTGCAAGACAGCTTGGAGCAGAAGTACGTTTTGAAAAAGGAGACTTTAAGGGTGGATATTGTTTGTTAAAAGAAAACAGAGTTATTGTCATTAATAAAATGGCAAATCTTCAGAGAAAAATTTCTATACTTTCTTTAGCACTAAAAGAATTAGGAATTGATAAAATATTTTTAACTCCAAAAATAAGAGAGATAATTGATGAAATGGCTGAGCTGAAATGAAAATAGTAGTGATAAACGGTCCAAATTTAAATTTTCTTGGTGAACGTGACCCTGAAAGGTATGGCTCGTTAACCCTAAAAGTAATTGAAGATAAATTAAGAGCAGAATTCCCCGATCATTTTTTCGATTTTTTCCAGTCAAATATTGAAGGGGAGTTAGTAAATAAGATTCAGGATTGTCAAATTGATGCAGATGGTTTGATTATAAATCCTGGGGGATATGCACACACGTCGGTTGCAATTGGAGACGCACTCTCATTGTTAAAAATCCCTAAGGTGGAAGTACATCTTTCACATTTAGTAAATAGAGAAAGTTTTAGACAAACATTGATAACAGCTTCTTCTTGTGATGGTTATTTATCCGGGTTTAAACATTTTAGTTATATAGCCGCTGCTTATCTTCTAATTAAAATTTCAGGGTCAAAATGATTCGAGCAATCATATTCGATTTGGACAATACTTTGGTTGATTTCATGAAAATGAAAAAAAGATCAATCGAGGAGGCGATACCGGCAATGATTGATGCAGGTTTACCAATAACCTATAAAGAGTGTGATGATTTTATTAGCGAGATTTATAAGGAGCAAGGAATAGAGTATCAGCAAGTGTTCGATATGTTGCTTCAGCGTGTTCTTCATTATGTTGATTACAAAATACTCTCTGCTGGAATAATTGCTTACCGTAGAGCACGTGAGGCAGCACTGATTCCTTATCCTCATGTTTATTCGACACTGAATAAGTTGTTAAAAAGCGGAATCAAACTTGGAATTTTATCTGATGCTCCGACAAAAGAAGCTTGGCTAAGGTTAGCACAATTAAATTTTATCCATACCTTTGATGCAGTCGTTACATTTAACGACACGGGGGAACGAAAACCCCATCCTGCACCATTCAAAGCTATTCTAAATAAATTAAGTGTAAAACCAGAAGAAACTCTGATGATTGGAGATTGGGCGGAAAGGGACATTCTTGGAGCAAAGAACGCCGGTATGAAAACTGCTTTTGCGAAATATGGCGACACTTTTGATACCCAAGATCATGGTGCTGATTTTGAATTGAACGATATTTCTGAACTTGTTGGCATTATCAATATGGAAAACCATTTATAAATTTTATCTAAGAATTTATCTCAGGTAAAAGATTAAACTTGATATTATTTTAACTATTAATTAAGTTAGCTTTATAGATTAATTAAGCAAATGAAAGATTTATCAATTAAAAAACTTTACTATTCAATCAGCGAAGTCAGTAAAATCGTTGACGTTGAACAATATGTACTTAGGTATTGGGAAACTGAATTTGAACAACTCAGTCCTCAAAAAAATAGAGCTGGAAATAGAATTTATACAAATAAAGAGATTCAACTAATATTAAAAATTAAAAATCTTTTAAGAGACAAAAAGTTTACCATCGAAGGTGCGAAAAAGGTACTTGAAAATAATTTAATAAATGTTGATTCAGATAATGTTGAAACGAACAAAATTAGTGCATCTGCTGAAAGTGTTGAAAATAATTCAAACACTGCAAGTGAAATTCATGATTTAAAGATTGATCTAGCTGAGATAAAAGTTTTTTTGCAATCATTATATACAAAATTATAATTCGGAACGTAGCGCAGTCCGGTAGCGTACTTGAATGGGGTTCAAGGGGTCGCGGGTTCAAATCCCGCCGTTCCGACATTAAAGGTACTGACTTAAGTACCTTTTTTATTTTCAAAACCACGAATATTTTTCTAATGATCTTTATTTAATATTATTACAAATATTTTAACCAAAATTAATAATGATTAATAACTTTCCACTTTCTGAAAATGCAAATAGTTATTGCGGCATTTTCGGTATTTTTAATTCACCCACAGCTTCTTTTGATACTTATTATGGTTTACATGCTTTGCAGCATAGGGGGCAGGAAGCATGTGGTATTGTAACAAGAAGTTTTTCTGATAATCAAAAACCTTTTTTCAATATTCATAAAGGTGATGGTCTCGTTTCCGAGGTATTTGCAGATCAAAATATTCTTAAAGAATTTTTACCTGGTGATGCTGCTATTGGACATAATAGATATTCAACCACAGGTTCTTCAAAGTCCCGAAAGAATATACAGCCGTTCATTGTGAATTATCGTTTGGGTAACCTTGCAGTTGCACACAATGGAAATCTTACTAATGCAAAACAGCTTCGTGAAGAGTTAGTAAATGAAGGATCCATTTTCCAAACTACAAGTGATACAGAAGTGATACTTCATCTTATTGCAAGATCAAGGTTAACAAAGCAGGAAGACCAGATTATTGAAGCTTTAAAAAGAATTGAAGGCGCTTTCTGTTTAGTGATTTTAACCGATGATAAATTAATTGCCGCTCGCGATCCCTATGGATTTAGACCTCTATCTTTAGGCAAATTAAATGGATCTTTTGTCGTTGCATCCGAAACCTGCGCATTTGATATTAATAACGCCACTTTTTTGCGTGAGGTCGAACCCGGTGAAATGATAATTATTGATCGCGGAACTGCGGTAGAAGGTAGGGTTAAGTCAATTCACTATTCTGAAAAATTAGCACATCAGAAACACTGCATATTCGAATATATCTATTTCTCTCGACCGGATAGTTTTATTTTTGGACACAACGTAGATAAGATGAGAAGAAGGTTAGGTAAAACTCTTGCGCGCAATCATCCGGTGGTTGATAAGGATGGGGATAAAGTCATTGTCATCAGCGTACCAGACAGCTCTAACACCACAGCACTCGGTTATCAATCTGAGCTTGAAAAACAAGGAATAAATTCCAAGTTAGAAATTGGTTTAATTAGAAGTCATTACATAGGCAGAACATTTATTCAACCCGGTCAAGCTAATAGAGAAATTGGTGTTCGAATAAAATTCAATACTGTGAAAGGAGTATTGGAAGGAAGAACTATTGTTGTAATCGATGATTCGATTGTGCGAGGAACAACCTCGAAACAGCTCGTAAAATTAATTCGTGAAGCAAATCCAAAATCTATTCACTTTAGAGTTTCATCTGCCCCTATTATGCATCCGTGTTATTATGGCATGGATTTCCCAAGTGAGATGGAATTAATTGCCAATCGATTAAAAGGAAATATCAAAGAAATTGAAAAATATTTAGAAGTCGATAGTTTAGAATATCTTTCGATTCAAGAAATGCTTCAAGCAGTGGCCGAGGCTGAGGAAGAAAATTTTTGTACAGCCTGCTTCTCCGGTAATTATCCTACTAAAATTGACCTAAATTTTAAGAAAGATATTTATGAAATTTAGTTATTTCTTTATCCTCACTTTGATTTTAACTATTTCTAATTTTGCTCAGACCACGTACTTTATTAAGTATAAAAATTCGGTTTCATTTGCAGCAGTTGATCAAAAAATTTCTGAGCAAAAAATGGGCGATGTACTTACTAATCGACCGGTTTCACTTCCTTCATTCACTTTAAACTATCTTGCAAAAGGATTGGGCAGGGGAGATGAAATTCTTGGAAGAATTATTAAAGTTCAATTCTCGGATGATGTAGAAGAAGCAAATTTAAATTCCATTCTTTCGCCCGATTCCGATATTGAATACA
Organism: Ignavibacteriaceae bacterium; assembly: GCA_035328465.1. GTDB lineage: Bacteria > Bacteroidota > Ignavibacteria > Ignavibacteriales > Ignavibacteriaceae > JADJEI01. The sequence continues at coordinate 14,452 of DAOLIQ010000008.1, forward strand.
TACAAAAGTCAACAACATATACGATGGATTTAATCCCTAATGATAGCCTCATTTCGCAGCAGTGGGCTTTGGAAAAAATTAATGCTTTCGATGCGTGGGACATTACACAAGGCGCCGATACAGTTTTACTTGCGATAATAGACACGGGAATTGATTATGATCATCCTGAGTTAAAAAATAAAATTTTTATTAACGCTGGTGAAGTCGGTATAGACAATCAGGGCAGAGATAAGCAAAGCAATAATATCGATGATGATGGAAACGGATTTATCGATGATTATCAAGGATGGGATTTTACTGACCGAGTTGGCTTTCCCTTCGATTCTACAGGCGGTGATTATTTGAACTGGGATAATAATCCAATTGATGAAAATGGACATGGCACTTACATCGCTGGTATTGCCGGCGCTGAGTCAAATAATATTTCAGGTGTTTCGGGAACAGCTCCAAATATTAAACTGTTAAATCTACGAGCTTTTGATCCTTCGGGCTATGGAGAAGAGGATGATGTTGCCGCAGCAATTCTCTATGCTGTACAATCAGGTGCAAAGGTAATCAACATGAGTTTTGGAGATAACAGTTTCTCATTTGTTTTAAAAGACGTAATTCAATTTGCTTATTCGCAAAATGTCGTATTAGTTGGAAGTGCCGGTAATTCTGGCTCACCTGATCCGCACTACCCATCCGGTTATTCAGAAGTTATTGCAATTGGCAATTCAACTCAAGAAGATTTTGTCTCGTCAAGTTCCAATTATGGTTCAACGATTGATTTGGTTGCCCCTGGAACTCTAATTCTAACTACGGATCGGAATAATAATTATGCTGTAATTAGCGGTACATCCGCTTCAGCGCCATTTGTCTCAGCCGCTGCCGGATTAATTTTATCGCTGCAAAATTTTACCAATGAAGAAGTTAAACAAATTCTAAAATCAACCTCTGACGATATTGATTCTCCAGGCTGGGATTTAAAGAGTGGTGCGGGCAGGTTAAATCTTTTTAAAGCTGTGTCTGTGATTGCTCCTTCAATTATTAAATTTCATTATCCGCTTCAAGATTTTTCAACTTTGAATGATACTATCTCCATTTATGCTTCTGTCCTTTCACCTTATTTCATAAGTTATAATTTATATTATGGGATGGGGTTTAATCCCGAAAATTGGATTACTTTAATTGAAAATGGATTAAATCAATTTTCGAATCAAAAAATATTCACACTCGATATTTCTGATTTATCTGATACAGTTTACACTCTAAGATTGGAAGTCCAGCTAAATAACGGACGAACTCTGGAAGAAAGAATTAATTTTCACGTTAATAAAACACCCCCCGGGGTACAGATTGTTTCGATAGGACCATCATTTTATGGCGAGAAAACCACTGTACTTGCTTCACTATATTCGGATCAACCGAGTATCGCTAAAATGTACTATAAAAAAAATGGCGAAAGTAATTTTAATTTTATCACGCTCGATGGATTTACGATCAATAATAAATTCGTAAAGCAGTTGCACTATGGATTTATTCCTAAACAATTGGTCGAACAAAATTCACAATATGAAATTTATTTTGAGGTAGAAAACCTTGTCGGGCTAAAAACAGTCATTAAAAACAATGGACAAAATTTCATAGTTAGAACAGATTACAATGCAGAGTTGGCTTCCGAAGAAATTTTACCATATACCTTACCCGCAGGGGAAATTTATAAGGATCAAATTTCTTTAACGTCAAATAACTCAAATGAAATTGTCTTAAGAGAATTCAGCAATCCACGAACCTCTTTATTTTATAAATTAATTTATTCACTTAATGCATATTTTTTCCAACGTGAAGATTCATTGACAGATCAAATTGTTAAAGATTTTGGAGATTTCAATGGCAATCAGAAAAAAGATATGCTCACATATTGGGTTTATGATGGTTTTATTTATGAGCAATCAGAACAATTTTCTTCAGAAATGCTTCAAAAATTTTCTAAGGTTGGTGAAAGATTCTGGCCCGTCTTTGCCGAAGATATTGATGGTGACGGTGTTACCAATTTAATGGTATTTGACAGCGACACCTCAGCAGCCATTTATAATATCGAAAATGATCTCACATTAAGTAATAAAAAATCTCTTGTGAACTTTACAACTTATGGATTCGGTGAGCAGATATTCGATTCACCGAATGCTGTAATAGCTGATATGAATGGTGATGGAAAGAATGAAATTTGGATGGTTGATACTGACGGAGATATTTTCAGTTATAATATTACAGGGGTCGGTAATTATCAGCAGGGAAGTGTTATAGAAACTGGGTTTCTAAGTTCCTCCTCGTATCTTACAAGCGGGGATTATGATGGTGATGGCACAACTGATTTGGCAGTGATTCTTCATTCAATTGATGAAATAGATATTGCTCCATTTTATAGATTAATAATTTTCAATCTGAAGAACGATCAATTCAATATAATTTATGATCAGGGATTGGTAGATGCTTCTACTGAATTTAATTCTACATTTCAAAAATCTGAACAAGCCATACGATTTGCAGATATTGATAATGACGGCAAGGATGAATTAATCACATTTGTTTTTCCATATTCATACATATTTAAATTTGAAGATGGCATATCCAAAATAATTTCCTACAAAGAAAATATAAACTCGAATACAATTTTCATAGGCGACTTAAATGAGAATAACGTAACCGAAGTTGCATTCCCAACCGATAATGGAATAACTTTTTCCGAATTTACCCTATCTAATCAGCCTTCAGTGCCATACAACATATCTGGATTTAGTTTGAATGAAAATTCAACAAAACTAAATTGGAGCGGCATAGGAAGTTCCTTCAGAATATTTAGAGGTGATGATAATATTAATTTATTTTTAATAGATTCATCAAACACAAACGAGTATATCGATTTAAACTTAGACTCTAACAAAGATTACTTCTATGCAATGGAAGCTGTTGATTATTCTAAACCATTACCATATTCTTCAAAAAGCCAGGTGATTAAAGTTTTCACACATTCTCCTGGAAAGTTGTTATCTGCTGAAAGTAAAAGTTCTAAATCTTTAGTTGTTAAATTTTCTGAAAAAATTAATACTACAATCGAGAACCTCGAATCATTTGAGATTAAAAATTTTGGATTTCCAAATTCAATTTCACCAAATGATCAATTTTCGTATTTACTTTCATTTAATAATAGTCTGCCCTTAGGCTCGAACACTCTTTATGTAAATAATTTGAAAGACGCCTACGGATCGCCTATCGAAAGTGACTCAATTTCATTTATTGTGAATGAAGTATTTGAGATTGAAGATTTCTTTATTTCATCATTTGAAATACTCGATCAGAATAATATCAAAATAATTTTCAACCTGGAATTAGACGAAAATTCAATAGTTGATTTAAATAATTATTCTTTTAGTCCGGATAATAAAGTGAAGTCTGTCAAGCTGGATCCTACAAACAATAAGATACTCTATTTAACCATTGATAAAAATAAACCGATCGGCTCGATCGGCATTCAATATACCTTGCGATTAAAAAATATTTTTTCTTCCGAAGCAACGGGCAAAATAGCAATCGGCGAGGGGGCGGGAAGTTATATAGTATTAACTAAGTTTGCTGATAACCTTGCCGATGTTTATGTTTATCCAAATCCAGTACGTGTAAATGGAAATGAATTGAAATTAACTTTTGCTAATCTGCCCCAGTACGCTAAAGTAACCATTTGGACAATTGACGGTGTTAAAATAAATGAGATAGAGGAGAAGAATGGGGATGGGGGATTAGAATTTAATCTTCGGAATATCAACGGAGATGAAATCGGATCAGGTATTTATATTTATCGCGTGATCAAGCAGAACGAAATTGGTGAAGAGCTTGAAGAAAAAATTGGAAAGTTTGCTGTTATTAAATGATAGTTCAGATAGATAAAATATATACTAAATCTAATCTATTAAGTTTTTTCAGATTGCTGCTCGCGATACCAATGTGGTTTGTGCTGGATTATCTTCAGGATCCGGTCTGGCGATACGTAGCTTTTTCGATTTGCATTCTCATAGCTTTTACAGATATACTAGATGGAAGACTGGCACGAAAATATAATGAAGTGACTGAGCTTGGAAAGATAATTGATCCTCTCGCTGATAAAGTTGCAGTGGCAGCAATTATTATTAAGCTGTTTCTACTCAGTTTGATTCCACCGTATTACATCATTTTGATTCTTCTGCGGGATGGATTAATTTTTTTAGGCGGAATAATTGTTTCAAAAAAATTAGGCAAGGTTCTGCCATCAAATGTACCGGGCAAAATTGCTGTACTTAATATTGGGTTAGTGATTCTTCTAACCATTTTGCGAATTGATCAGAATGGTTTATTGTTTAAAAGTTTTTATTATTCCAGTATAGCTCTTCTTTATTTATCATTTTCTGTTTATTTGTTTCGTGCAGTACAAATTTTCAATCCTAACCTATTAGCAAAAAAATAAAATATGGGAATATTTAAAAATATAAATTTGGGCAGGCTGAAGGAAGGTCTATCCAAAACAAAGAAAAAGCTTTTAAATTCGATCACAGAAGTTATTTCCGGGAAAGCCGTCATTGATGATAAAACTCTGGAAGAAATAGAAGAGATTCTGATCACTTCTGATATTGGTTATGAAACTTCGGTTCAAATTATTGATAATGTAAGAATTAAACTTCGGAGCACTTCGGATAGATCCAATACGAACCTGATGAGTGCAGTTAAAAGTGAACTTGAAAACATCCTTAACTCGACTCCAAAATCAAATTCGGATGAAGAGTTAATCAAATATAAACCTTATGTTATTCTTATAGTCGGTGTAAATGGAGCAGGGAAGACAACTACAATAGGTAAGTTAGCTCATAATTTTAAGCAAGCAGGATTAAAAGTGATCGTTGGGGCTGCAGATACTTTTCGTGCAGCAGCAAATGAACAGCTTGATGTATGGGCACAAAGAGCAGACGTAAAGATAGTGAGTGGTCAGCAAGGAAGTGATCCAGCAGCAGTTGCTTATTCCACGATTAATCAAGCTATTGAAGGAAGTTGTGATGTTGTATTGATTGATACTGCCGGGAGGCTTCACAACAAATCAAATTTGATGGATGAGCTGGGGAAGATAAATCGCGTTATCAATAAAAAGCTACAATATGCACCGAATGAAATATTGCTTGTTTTAGATGGAACTACTGGGCAAAATGCTATTAAGCAAGCGGAGGAATTTGACAAAGTTGTAAAGTTAACCGGTATCGTTTTAACAAAAATTGATGGAACTTCAAAAGGTGGTATTATTTTCCACATTACGAATATACTAAAGATTCCAGTAAAATATATCGGCGTAGGTGAAAAAATAGATGACCTACAAAATTTTGACCCAGAACTTTTTGTAAACACATTGATGAATTAGAAAGTCTTTTATGTTCATGAAAAAACCTCGACATAGAGTTTTCGATTATCAGCCAAGGTTTTATAAACCTGAAGATGATCCTCAAGAAAAAAAGAAAAAGAAATTAGGATTCTCACGCTCAAGAAAGTTTACTACTAAGAAGAGGAGTAGTTATGGAATATTATTATTTATAGTAGTGGCAATATTATTTTATCTGAAATATAGAGGCTATATCTGATGGTCTTATAAGTTTACATAATATACATTATAGGACAAAATACTATTACATCTCACGAAACAGTTGAATCTTCTCATCCCGACCAAAAATTATCAAAATATCATTCTGGTTTAATATATAATTGGCGTCTGGTTGCTTGATCTCTGATTTCGAATTATCCACTAAAAATTCCGTATTCTGTTTAATCATTAATATTTCTAACCCGAATTTATTTCGAAGGCGCAAGTCTGATAAACTTTTCCCAATAAATTTTGATGGTACAGGTAATTCAATTATAGAAAATCCTTCACTTATTTTTATTGAGCTATAACGTTCAAGCGATCGAAATTCCCTTGCAAGCCCTTCGGCTAAATTATTCTTTAAACTTTCCCGGTTATATATTTCCAAGACTTGCTGCCTTGTAACTGAGCCCAATATTATTGATGAATCTCCCGAGCTAATAACTGGAAATTGATCATAATTATATTTTGAAAATAATTTAAGAACATAATCGAGGCTATCAGTTCCTTCAACAAAATATACATCTGGATTTATAATATCCTTCGCTACAATTACATCTTTCAAAGATTCATATTCTGTGATAATAGGACGGAGTTCGTTTTCAGAAATAATCCCCGAAATCTTTCCTTCAGCATTTGTAGTATAAAAAGAACTATTGGGGTTTTCTATAAATCTTGATGTTAACACGGGCAAGGATGTTTCGTCAGGAATTAATTCGATTGGATGTAATTCAATGTCTGAAACAAGAATATCTGTAAGAATATTCTTTTCGGAAATATCAGTTAACTTAAACCCGTCTGCTTCTAAATTTTTCACATGAACTGAGTTTCTCAAAAACAATTGTACAACGGTAGTACTAAATATAACTGCAAGCATTAATGGAAGTATAAAAGAGTACTCTTGGGTCATTTCAAAAATTATCATAATTGCTGAGATAGGTATTGTATTGATTCCCCCAAGAACTGCACCCATTCCTACAAGAATCATTGTAGTTGTATCTACTGTAACTCCAAAAAAGATATTTAATGAAATGGTGAATAGATATCCTAAGCAAGCTCCCATAAATAGTGATGGAGCAAAAACACCGCCATAACCACCAGAATACAAGATTAATGGAACGAGTAAAAATTTTAGACCAAGCAGCACTAACACTATTTGCCAGGTTAATGAAACTGCTAAAATTTCGTTGATGGATGAATACCCAATACCATAGATTTCTTTGAAATAAAAGCCTGCAATCCCAACCAAAATCCCTACGAAAGACATCGCTAACCATTGAGGAATTTTTGATGCATATATTTTTTTCAGAAATAATCTTTTTACGATAGCTGAATACCTGATAAAGAATAAAGATAAAAACCCGCTAACTAAGCCAAGTAAAAGATAATATATAAGGTGAGAATATTGCTCAAAAGCATTAATAGAAAAAACAAAAATAGATTCATTGCCCAAAAATATTCTTGAAATTGTACTAGCTGTAACTGAAGCAATAATTAAAGAAGAAAAAGATGCAGTTCGAAAATCATTCAATAAGACAATTTCGAGCGCAAAAAATACTCCTCCGAGTGGTGTGTTAAATATTGCAGCAATAGCTGCACCTGCTCCGGCTGCTGTATAGATTTTTCTTCTTTCATCAGTAAAATTAAATATTTGTGAAATTTTACTTGATATTCCCCCGCCTAATTGCGCCGCCGGGCCTTCCGGTCCCAATGTACCGCCTGAGCCAATACATACTACCGGAGCAATAAAATGGAATAAAGTTGTTCTAAAAGATATGAATGTATTTCTTGTTGCAACTGATTTTATTATTTCTGAAACACCTTTTTGCTTTGCGATATTAGGTGATGACCTGATCATAAATGATTGAATCAACATTCCAATCGCAGGTAAAAATATTACCGAAGCAGCTCCTAAAAAGTATAGTCCATCTTTTGTTTTTTCAAAGAATATCTTGTTGAAAAACTCAATTGAATTATGAAAAAAAACCGCTGCTAAACCGACTGCAATTCCGATCAGTATAGAAAAGAGAGTGAAAGAGGTGTACTCTGGAAATGAAAATCTATTAAAGTATTTTCTAATCCAGCGTTGGGAGTTTCTAATTTTTATTAAGTATCTCTGTAAATATTTTCTTTTGACTGATTTCAAACATAACCATTTTAGTATTTGAAAAAACCTTCTTTTGTTTTCCTGCCAAGTTTTCCCGCTGCCACCATTTTTTTTAACAATGGGCATGGTCTATATTTTGAATCATTGAATCCATTATAAAGTACATCCATTATTGCAAGGCAAACATCAAGCCCGATAAAATCAGCAAGTGTCAGAGGTCCCATAGGATGATTCATACCCAACTTCATTACAACATCGATATCTTCGGCTGATGCTACCCCTTCCATCAAAGCAAAAATCGCTTCATTGATCATCGGCATTAATATCCTATTTGAAATGAAACCCGGATAATCAAATACTTCCACTGGTGTTTTTTCCAATTGCAACGATAAATTTTTTATTGTAAGAAATGTCTCGTCGCTAGTTGAATAACCCCTGATAATTTCAACCAGTTTCATTACAGGCACTGGATTCATGAAATGCATACCAATGAATTTATCCGGACGATTTTTATTGGATAATTCCGTAATTGAGATGGATGAAGTATTTGAAGCAAAAATACAATTTTGATTAAGCTTGCTATCTAATGATTTAAAAATATTCAATTTGGCATCTTTATTTTCATAAATGGCTTCTATAACTAAATCAGTATTTTCTGGAATATTTTCAATTCCGATAGTTGGTATAATATTTTTGAGGACCTCTGATTTTCTATCTTCACTTATAACAGCTTTTTTTACTTGACGATCAAGATTGCCGCTAATCGTAGCCAAAGCTTTTTCAATTAATTGGTTGTTCATTTCAACAAGATGAACGTTGAAATTATATTGGGCAAAAACGTGGGCAATACCATTACCCATAGTACCGCCGCCAATTACGGAAATATTTTTAATATCCATTTAGTGACCCCTTAACTGTTAAAATTTTTAATTAATAAAGCAGACGCCTCTCCCCCTCCGATGCACAAAGAAGCAACCCCATAAACAGAATTTCTTTTTTTCATTTCATAAATCAAAGTAGTTAAAATTCTTGCACCGCTTGCGCCAATCGGGTGGCCAAGTGCAACCGCACCCCCATTTACATTTATTTTATCAGGATCCAGAGCCAGAATTTTATTTACAGCTAATGAAACTACAGCAAATGCTTCGTTGATCTCGAATAAATCTATGTCAGCAATTTTTAAATTTGATTTGTGTAATAATCTCGATATAGCATCTGCAGGTGCAGTGGTAAACTCTATTGGAGCTTTTGCCGCAGAACTTTGTGCAATTATTTCAACTAACGGTTTTAACCCAAGCTCTAATGCTTTTTCTTCAGACATAATTAGTAATGCTGACGCACCGTCATTGATACTGGAAGCGTTTGCTGCTGTAACTACGCCATCCTTTTGAAATACTGGCTTTAGTAAAGGTATCTTTTCAAAATTAACTTTTAGTGGTTCTTCATCTTTATCAAAAACTACGGAGCCAGATTTGTTTGAAACTGCGACTTTTGTAATTTCATCCTCAAATCTACCCGAACTTTGAGCATCAAGTGCTTTCCGATATGATGCCGCTGCAAACTCATCCAATTCATTTCTTGTGAATTGAAAATCCTTAGCGCATTTTTCGGCACAACTTCCCATGTGAATATTGTTGTACTTATCCCATAATCCATCATAAACTACTGTGTCAACAATTTCGCCATTTCCAAGCCTGTATCCATTTCTCGCCTTTGGTAAAACATAAGGTGAATTTGTCATACTTTCTTGTCCACCTGCAATTATTACTTCCGCATCACCGGCCAGTATAGCCTGAGCAGCTAACATTACGGCTTTAAGTCCACTTCCGCACATCTTATTAACCGTTAGACACTCGGTGTGATCTGTAAGTCCAGCAAAAATTGCCGCTTGACGAGCAGGAGCCTGCCCCATCCCTGAGGTAAGTACGTTCCCCATTATCACTTCGTCAATTGATTTGACATCTATACGTGATTCTTGAATTAGACTTTTGATTACGATACTGCCTAATTCACTTGCACTAAATTGGGAAAGTGATCCGTTAAAACTGCCGATTGGAGTTCTTTTAGCATGTGTTATAACTACTTTTTTCATTTCAGCCTCTAATTTTCTGGGGTGATTTATCTGTTCTGATTCCAGTTTCAACTGTGAATTTTCCGAGTTCTACAACCAAATCTGAAATTAGAATATTAAGGTTAATATTTTTTGAGCAAAGAGAAATCAAATTTTCAATCTTTGTTACAATCTTCAAATATTTTATTTCTGGAAATTTAGTTAAAAATTTTTGAAAAGTCTCTTTGTGATTTACGAAAAAAGTAATCTCTTTTTTAACTTTGAATTTTTGAAGATCGTTAAACCATCTTAATATCAAGAATAATAGTAGTTTAAAGGATTCTATTTCATTTGCAACCATTTTATTTATTTCGTCGATTGCTGAATGAAACTTTCGTCCCAATGCAAATCTTAGTATAACTATTGTTCTATTCAAAACATCTTCAAAATCAATACCCTCAATGAAGAGAAATTCATTTATCGACCCTAAGGAAAAAGCCGCATAATTTTCCGCTTGCACTTTACTGTAATTAAAATATTTAGTCAGAATAGATATTATATCTTCATTTTTCAGGTAATTAAATTTAATTTCCCAGCACCGTGATTTAATGGTTTCGCGAAGCATATCTGGTTTGGATGTAATTAAAATGAATATTACACCGCTTGGTGGTTCTTCAAGATTCTTAAGTAATGCATTTTGAGATTCCTCATTCATTAGATGCGCATCTGAAATAATTACCGTTCTGTAATTTATATCTGAATAACTCATTGATATAAATTTTCGCAGATCCCTAATGCTATTTACCTTAATTAGATTAGCTTTAGGTATTGAAATTTTATAATAGGGATTAATAATTTTTTTTTGAAGTTCATCTTTTACCAAATTCATTTCATCTGAATTTAATTTTTCATAGGGAGAGGAGTCATTATTCTCATTTTTCCCTCTTGGCAAAGGGAAAATATATTTTACAAAAGGCTCGGCAAGATTCGAGATTTGACTAATTACATCTTCAGAATTATAAGTTGAATTTAATTCTTTCGAAAAACATAAGGCCGCATGTTCTTTACCTAAACCATTTTCTCCGGTAAACAAAAATGCATGGGGTATTTTATCGGAATTTAAAAAATTTGAAAGAAGTTTTACTACTTTTGGTTGACCTACTATCTGATCAAGATATTTTAACACTGTTATAGCTAATTAGTAATCATCTTCGTTATAAAAGAAATCTTCATCTGATGGATAATCAGGCCAGATATCCTCTATGGATTCATATGGCTCATCAGAATCATCAAGCTCCATTAAATTTTCGAGCACTTCGTAAGGTGCACCGATTCTTTCGCAATATTCAATTAACTCTTCTTTAGTTGCGGGCCAAGGTGCATCATCCAAATATGATGCTAATTCAACAGTCCAAATCATTTAGTTCTCTTCTACCCTTTATTTAATTTTATTTAAGTCAAATACTGCAAGATCTTCAAAGAAAAAGTTTTCAGGATTTAGTTTGACACCATCATGATGAACCTCATAATGAAGATGAGGACCAATCGATAAGCCTGAATTTCCTGTTCTTGCGATTGTCATTCCACGTTTTATTTTTTGACCAACTTTAACATTTATGCTCGATAAATGTGCATACAATGATTCATACCCAAAACCATGGTCAATCACAACGCACAGTCCATAACCATTCCTGCTGCCTGTAAAAGTCACTGTTCCATTACCTGGAGCATAAACAGGTGTTCCGGTATCAGTTATGATGTCCACACCGTCGTGCATTCTATTTATGTGAAGTATCGGGTGAAATCGCATTCCAAAACCATGTTCAGCTAATGTACCCGCACAAGGTTTTAGGGCAGGAATAGACTCGTAAAGAATTTTATTTTCCTTAAGTTTAGCAGTAATTTTTTCGTAATATTTTTTTTCGAATTCCAGCTTTCTTGAAACCTCATCAACAAGAGTCAATGCGGAAGTAATATCTTCATTTTCAGATAAACTTGAGAAATCTAAGTCACTAAAAATTTTATTTCCACCCACACCAACTTGTCTTTCATCTTCAGATAATGGAGGCAAATTTGCCATAATTCTCAAATCATTGTTCTGCGAAGAGATACTATCAAGTTCAGCACTTAATAAGTTAAATTGATCTGAAATTTGGACTAGTTTACTTTTAAGGGCATTATTTTCAGCAATTAAAATATTGATGTCAGATTCTGAGTTAGAAAGGTTGGAAATCAGCAAATAAGCACCAAAAACTATCAAAGAAATTATGAAAGTTGCCGAACTTAAAGAAAATAGCAACTTTCTCCTAAAGTTTTTTATTTCAATAAACTTCAGTTTTTGGCGCGAAAAGTAGTAAATTTTTTTCATAATTTAGGGACGGAATCTAAGCAAATAAGAGTGATTTGTCAAGTGAAGAATTTAATTATTCGAAATCGTGTTCAAAATAATCAACACCTCTTTGAATTCCCTTCTTTTTATTGCGTAATTCGGCATTTAATTTTTCCTGAAACTCTTTTGCTGCATCATAACCGTAATGTTTTAAAAGATAATTCAGACTAATTACTTCAGAAATTACAGTGATGTTTTTCCCGGGGAATATTGGCAGTTTGACATAAGGAACATCAACTTCTAAAATAGAAATTGCGGTTTCGTCAAGACCTGTTCGAGTATAATCCCCTTTTTCGTCCCAAACTTCTAATTCTACGATTATTTCTAATCTTTTTTGAAATCTAATGGCACGTATTCCAAACATTTTAGAAATATCTATTATTCCCAATCCTCGAATCTCTAAAAAATGTTTGGCTAAATTTGTCCCGGTTCCCATTAGGATACCTTCACCCTTTTTTGTAAAAATAATTATATCATCTGCAACCAGACGGTGCCCTCGTTCAACAAGATCAAGAGCTACTTCACTTTTGCCGATACCTGATTTGCCGACAAAAAGAATTCCAACTCCATATACGTCAACGAATGACCCATGTAAAGAAATGCGAGGAGCAAACTGGTCATCTAAAAAATCACTTACGAGATAAACTAATTTTGTTGTAGCGTGGCTTGAAACGAATACAGGTATTCCGTGTTTGTTTGCTTCATCCATTAATACCGGGAATGGTTTATTCCCATCAGTTAAAATCACACAAGGTAAATCGAAACTAAACGCACGGGAAAGAGTTTTCCTCTTTTGACTGTCATCAAGTTGAGCGAGATAATGCATTTCAGTATTGCCAAATACCTGAACTCTTTTATAAGAAAATAAATCCACAAACCCGGCTAATGCTAAACCGGGCCTGTGCAAATTTTGATCAAAAATAAATTTTTGAAGATTTACATTTTCATTTTGCAAAGTAAGCTTTGCGAGTTTTTTTGCATTTGTATAAAAAAAATCGACAGTGATAGATTCTTTTTTACTAATTGCTTTGTGATCAATTTTAATCATTTATGCCTAGCTGTTGTTCTCTTAGATTTTGTTTTATCTAATTGTCGGGCTAACTTTTCCACGGAGGCAGTAACTGACTTTTTAAAATCGTCAGTTTCATGAGCAGCATTTAAAATCTGACCGGGAATCTGCACGATAATTTCTGCAGTTTTTAAATCTTCTTTCGCTTTTTGGTAACTAAGTATCACATCAGCACTTAAAATTCCATCGTAAAATTTTTCTAATGATGAAACTTCATCTTTAATGAAAGTTTTAAGTGTATCGTGAGCTTTAAACTTTCTGGCTGTTATTGAAATGTTCATTGTATCCTCCGAAATTATGATTTTGGATGTGATTTTTTATAAGTTGATTTTAGCCTTTCAATACTAACATGTGTGTAAATCTGAGTCGTTGAAAGATTTTGATGACCAAGTATTTCTTTAACTGCAAGAATATCTGCTCCGTTATCGAGCATATGAGTTGCAGCACTATGTCTTAGTATGTGCGGGCTTCGCTTTTTGATATCAGTAATTTGAGATAAGTATTTTTTAACTAATCTATAAACCATTTGTGGATATATTTTTTTGCCATCACTAGTTGTGAAAAAATATTTTCCATTAAAAATATTTGACCTCTGATGAATGTATTCTTCTAAAATTTGTTTTGATTTATTTCCGATAGGGACAATTCTGGTTCTATCCCCCTTGCCGACTATCCTTATAGTCTGGTTATTCAAATTTACATCAACACTTAGTAAATTGCATAGTTCACTTCGTCTTAAAGCACAGCCGTAAAGTAGTTCAAAAATAGCCTTTACCAAAATAGGATCATCATCTTTCTGATCAATAATTTTATAAAGCTCCTCTATAGAATCAGCTGATATTATCCCGGGTAATTTTCTCGACAATCTCGGGTTAGTTAACTCTGATGTTGGATTAATTTCAATATAATTATTTTGGAAAGCATACTTGAATAACCCTCTGAGCGCAGAGAGTTTTCGTGATATTGAGTTTCTATCCAAACCTGACTGACTAAGCTTCATTAGAAATGACTTAATAAATTTTTCAGTTATGTCTTCAATATTTTGTTTTGAACAATTGATTGAAAAATCTCTGAAGGCTAATAAATCACCCTTATATGCTTCAATTGTCATTAAAGAATATCTTCTGACAAATTCCAGTTCCTCAAGGTACTGATCAACAATTTTTGCAATACCCATCATAAATCATTTACGGTTTCTTCAACTTGCTGGATGATTTTTTCTTCACCACAGACAGGACATTTTAAATAATTTCCTTTTTTTAGACTAAACTTTTTTTCCATGTAATTTGAATCAGCATTTGGACACGTTTCACTAACAGGCTTATTCCAACTTACAAAATCGCAGTTTGGATATCTTGAGCAACTATAAAATATTTTTTTTCGTTTGGACTGCCGTTCAACTACCATCCCCTCATTACACTTAGGACAACTAACACCCGTGTCAAGATTCTTTATAAAATCGCACTCAGGATATTTTTCGCAGCCAATGAATCGTCCAAATTTTCCATTCCGAAAAACAGTTCTGCTGCCGCATTTATCGCATTTCTCACCAGTATATTCCGGTTCACTATTTTGTGAGGCAATATCTCTAAATGATTTAATATTTTTACAATTTGGGTAATTGCTGCAAGCTAAGTATTTACCGAATCTACTAATTTTAATTTCCATTTCGTGCCCGCATAAATCACAAATTATTTTTTCAATATTAGCCTCAACCTGCTTTAGTGTTTGACTAAAAGGGATATAAAAATCATTCAGGACTTTTATATAATTATTTTCGCCCTGGGCAATTTCATCCAACTCACTTTCCATTTTACTTGTAAAATCTTCGTTAATAATATTTGGAAAGTTTTTAACGAGTATTTTATTCACCTCAATTCCAAGTTTTGTTGGAATTAATTTTTTTTCAGTAAGCGAAACATATTTTCTATCTTGTATTGTACTGATTGTCTGAGCATAAGTACTAGGTCTTCCAATACCTTTGCTTTCCAACTCCTTAATTAAAGAACTTTCGGTGAACCTTGCAGGCGGTTTTGTAAAGTGCTGAGTTTCTTTTAATTCTAACAGATCCAACAATTTACCTTTCTCAAGTCCCAGAGGGATTTTTTCGTTTCGATATTCTTCTTTCTCTTCAGCATTTTCTTTAGGTTCTAAAATTTCTTCATACATTTGTTGAAATCCGCTGAAAAGAATCGTGGTGCCCAAAGCTCTAAAAACAAATTCTTGAGCAGTAATTTCGACAACAGTAGTTTCCATCAAAGCTGGCGCCATCTGTGAGGCAACAAATCGTTTCCAAACTAATTCGTACAGTTTGAAAGTCTTATTATCAAGGAACGGTTTCACAAATTCCGGTGTAAATTTTAACGATGTAGGTCTAATTGCTTCGTGAGCATCTTGAACATTACTCTTTCCTTTTGCAGAAAAAGTATTTGGCTTTTCCGGCAGATATTCTTTACCAAATTTCGTATTAATAAATTCTCTTACACTATTCAAAGCTTCGTCACTAACTCGAGTGGAATCAGTTCTCATATAGGTAATTAGTCCAACTGTACCATCAGTTCCAAGTTCAATTCCTTCATAAAGTTTTTGAGCAAGCATCATAGTTTGCTTCGGACGCATTCCAAGTCTGCGGGAAGCTTCCGATTGAATAGTGCTTGTTATGAAAGGAGCCGGCGCATTTCTTTTAATTTGTCTTTTTGAAATATTCGAGATAATAAACTTTTTTAGTTTATTTATTCTATTATATATACTTTGAGCTTCAGCTTGATTTCTAATAGCAAAATATTCAGTGTAAAACTCTTTCCACTCTTCCTCAGACATCTGAGGTTTGGGAGGAATTTTAATTTCATTCTTATCAATACTGAATAACTTTGCTTTAAAAAATTCTTTCTGCTCTGTTTCAAAGATTGCCCAAATTGACCAATATTCTGTTGGTATAAAATTTTGAATCAGTACTTCCCTATCACAAATTATTTTTAATGCTACTGATTGAACTCGCCCAGCAGACACTGAACCGCTACCAGAAATTTCAATGACGGCTTTCCATAAAAATGGACTTATTTTATATCCGATTATTCTATCCATTACTCTTCTTGCACGCTGAGAAAACACGAGATGACTGTCTATTTCTCTGGGTGATTTCATAGCACGGTCAATTCCGGTTTTGGTAATTTCATTGAATAAAACTCTGTGCAGAGTAGCATCATTATTACCGTTAAGAATATCCGCGATATCCTGTGCAATTGCTTCGCCTTCACGGTCTGGGTCAGTAGCGATATAGATGTTTTTGCTTTTATTTGCCAGCGATTTAATTTTTTTTATTACGTCGCCTTTCCCGCGAATATTCAAATATTGAGCTTCAAAATTTTTATCTACATCAACTCCAAGTTTAGTTTTTGGTAAGTCTCTGATGTGCCCAATAGTAGCTTCAACTATAAAATTTTTACCAAGATATTTATTTATTGTTTTTGCTTTGGAGGGTGATTCGACTAACACTAAGTTTTTTGACATTTATACTATATGCTTTCTGATTTGATTGGAAAGAATCATGTAAATCGAGTATCTAAAATGATTCAGTTCTTATATTTAATATACTAACTATTAGATTTCATTCTACTGCAATAAAAGAAATTTAAACATATTAAGCAATTCATTTTCTTTTTTTCTCATAAATATTTTTTCTGCTTTACTTTTATCGTTTAATCCGGTTAGGTGAAGAATTCCATGAATTATTAATCTCCCGATTTCTTCTGAAATATTCACCTTATACTTTATAGAATTTTCAATCGCATTTTCATATGAGATAAAAATTTCACCGTCAATTAAATTTGTATTTCCAGAATAATTGAATGTAATTATATCAGTATAAAAATCGTGGTTTAAATATTTTTTATTTATTTCAAGCAGTTCATTTCCAGAAATAAAATTTACTGTTAAAGCTTCAATTTGAATTTGCAGATGCAGTTTAATTTTTCCAACAAAAGAATGAATATGTCCTTTGTTTAAGAAATAACCAGAAGTATTAATTACGAGATTTTTAACCAATTAAGTTACCTGCGTAATTTATTTTTAGATTTCATTAACGAATCGACTGTAATCTTTGTGTAATTAACATAACGTTCGGCAGATTTTTTAAAATCATTTATTTCTGCTTCAGTCAGGTCTCGGACAATTTTCGCCGGAACTCCAGCAACTAATTTCCCGGAAGGAACAATAAAATTTTGTTTAACAACCGCCCCTGCTGCCACGATGGAATTTTTTTCAACAATTGCTCCATCAAGAATTATTGCCCCCATCCCTATTAAACATAAATCCAGTAAAGTGCATCCATGAAGTGTAACAGAGTGACCAATAGTAACTTCATTTCCAATATTTAATGGAAATCTTCCATTCGTAACGTGAAGCATTGAGCAATCTTGAATGTTAGTTCGGGTACCAATTTTTATATAATGAACATCGCCGCGAATAACTGAATTATACCATACGCTTGAGCTTTTTCCGATTTCGACATCTCCAATAATTTTCACTCCTGAAGCGAGAAATACGCTATTATCTATTTTAGGAAATGAATCCTTGTACGGAAACAACTTTTGTTCGGAATCTAATTTTTGTAAACTGGAGGGTTCCATCCTGTGCGTTTCCATTTTTTTAGTTCTAAAGTAATGTTGCCAATAATTACTTTCATCTTTGCAACAATTGGAATTGAAGCTTCGTCATTAGAGAACCATCCTTCAAAATATCCTGTCAAGCCAAAAATGCTTACAAAATCTGTATTGCCATCGAGATGTATGCAGTCAATGTCATAGTCAACAGCGTCAATCGAAACACCTTCAGGTTCGTTATGAAAGTTAATAAGTGTCTTTTCTTTTTTTTCAGCAACAAAACAGGGAATGTTTTCAGAGTGATTCTTACCAAGTTTCATTCGGGCATAATAAAATAATGATAGACCATCCTGATAAAAAGATTCCATTTTGCCGGTCGAATCTATCCATATATCTTCAGATGAACGATTTCCTTTTATCACCCTAACTTTCATATTTTTTTTATCGAAGTGATATTCTGTATAGGTAGTATCTTCCTCATCCTTAATAGTCCCTCTAAAAAATACCGGATAATAAGTTGTGTCGAATTTGCTTTCATAAATTTGATGGAGGTCAACAAATGGTACTCCCGAATACGAATCAATATAGCCAATAGTAAAAAAATACTTATGGTTATTTTCTTTAATTACATTTTGGATTTTTACTCTTACTTCCCCAAGTTCTATTGGACCAAACCGAACGACATAAGTTAAATCTTCACCATCGACAAGAAATTTATAGTTTTTCCTTACTGTAGAATTATCCTGAGCCAAAATAATTTGTCCCGCATAAAAAGGAAAAATAATTAAGGTTAAAAGTGTAAGACTAATTTTTTTCATTTTAAGTTTGCGATTGATTTAGCTTCAGTGAACAAAGTTAATGCTTTTGATACTTGGTCATCATTTTTAATCATAATCGAGTACCACCCTTCATTTTTCCAGAAGTTACGTGCAATCTCTGCTTTTAAGCGCGTAAGTATGTAACCTTTATCTATGGAAAAATCTTCACTCGAAAATTTTACATTTTTGTTTTCTGAAAATTTAATAAAGTTATTTATCTCAGTCTCATTAAACTGAAATGTTGAATTAAATTTTTTGAGATCGCCATTAAACTCTGATTGGATATTTTTTTTGTTTACGTCTAAGTATTTGAGTACAAATTCATAAAAAACATTATTTTTTAAAAGATTGGTAGAATAGTCAGTTAGTTTTTCATTTTTCACAATATAGTCCGGTGTAATACCACCACCAGCGAAAACTTTTCTGCCGCTATTGGTAAAAAAAACTTTTGCTGAAGAATCGCTTTCAGTTTTATGATCTAAATTTTCACCTTCAACCTCCTCTCGATTTTGAGCATCAGCATAATATTCATCTTTGCTTTTTATCGTTTTATAATCACGCTGAATAGAACGACCCGAGGGGGTATAATATTTTGAAATAGTTAATCGTATTGCAGAATTATCAGAAAGATCAAATTGTTTTTGAACGAGACCTTTCCCGAATGAAGTTTCACCTATTATTAAGCCGCGGTCCCAATCTTGAATAGCACCTGCAACAATCTCACTTGCAGAAGCACTGCCGTGGTTAATCAAAACGATTAATGGAATTTTTTCATACTCCGAATATTTCGAAGCATTATAATCTTCATTGTATTCTGATCTTCTCCCCTTTGTAAAAACGATTTTTTTCTCGCCATCAATAAACAGATCAGAAATATCCACTGCCTGTTTGAGATAGCCGCCTGGATTATTTCTCAAATCTAAAATTAACTGCGTCATACCGCTTTTTTTTAGGTCATCCAAAGAACTTTTTAATTCATCGAATGTAGTCTCAGAAAATCTTGAAACACTGATATATCCGGTCTGCTGGTCAATCATCAAATGTGAATCAATAGAATAAAGAGGAATTTTATCGCGAGTAATTTCATAATCAATAAGATCTTTGTTGCCATTTCGAAGAATTGCAACATTCACCTTTGTTCCTGCTTCTCCGCGTAAAGTGGCTCGAACTTTCTCAGTCGAAACACCAATAAAATTTTTTCCATCTACCTTAATAATTCTGTCGCCGGGTAAAATACCAAGCTGCTCACTTGGTCCCCCGGTGATAGATGAAACGACCACAACTGTATCATTGACCACCTGAAATTCGATCCCTATTCCTTCAAAGTCACCTCGAAAAGATTCTTCAATATTTTCAAGCTGATTTGCAGGGATATAAACGGAATGTGGATCCAAATCGGCAAGTAAACCATTGATTGCATCTTCAACTAATTTTTGAGTATCAACTTCCTCTACATAATATTTTTGTGTTAGCGATAAAACATCACTGAATTTATCGACGCTGTCTTTCAGTTTATCGCTTGAGAATAATTTTTCTATCTGAATACCAAGAATTATTCCCACTGCTAAAAATAAAATAAGAAAAGGAATTTTTATTTTTTCAAAATTCATTATTGATCCAATATTTATAATCTTGTAGTTAGACGAAACAAAGTACTAAATAATCTATTTTTATTATTACTCTGAAGATTTTCACTAATGTAGTTCATATCTAAAATCAGGTAAATTTGTTTTATCGGTTCGTAAGATAATTTAACCGAAAATATTCTGCCGTATTCTAAATCACCATCTAAAAATTTTGAATTCTCCGAATCAAATAGTCTGTGTCCAAGTTGAATATCACCGCCGACATTTTCTCTGATACTCCCATCAGAATTGAGTGGGTTAGCACCATGAATGTAATAAGTAAAGGAGGTAGTAACAGATAATCTGTATGTTGGTCGGTAGTCTAATCCAAAATAAAAAAGTGACGTATTCGGATTGGAAATAGAACTAAGTGAGTAATTATAATTTGAAAAATTATTACGAATTAAGCGATGGGAAAAGACATAAGGATCAATCCGAACATATTCCAAATTAACATCAATAGGAATTAACTCATAAAAATTGCTTGATGAAGCCCCAATTGTCAACAGCATTTGATTTCCCCACCACCCCGTACCCAACTTTGAAAAATCTATATCATCAAGCAAAATTGTGGAATAAAATTTCAATCCTTTGACTGAAGTATTATTAAAATCCAGAAACAACATGGAGTTATCCCTATCCCTATTTGCATGCTCAGTTGATTTGTAAAAATTAAATGGATTAAGGTAGGATAGATCAATTGGTCTGTCACCATAGATAATAAATTCTCCAAACCCAAAATCGAGATCGTTTGAAATATTAAAACCTATTCTGTGATAACCGATATATTTTTCATCTATCTGTCTAACACTTCCATTAATAAAACTTGTATCCGAAATTGTCTGTCCCAGCAATTTTCCATGGAAAAAACTAAAAGCAAAAAATTTATAATCAATTTTTAATGAGACGTAATTAAATAAAGGCGAGTTATCTCCAAGAAAAGTTTTCACCGAGCCATAACCAAGATTTAGTCTATCACTTCCAATTTTAAATTTCACCAAATCAAAATCAGCAGTTAAATAACCGAAGGTGTCATCAAAAAAAGTAGAGTCCTGATTCTCATTAAACTTATAATTGAATTTTAGTTTATCGCTTAATGAAGATGAAGCTCGATCTCCAAATGCACTGCCATTATAACCTGAAATAAGAAAACCAAAATTATTTATAAGTGTTCCGCGAATCTCTCCGCCTATAAGTGCAAGTCCGCCGAATGAATTTTTTATTGATGGTTTAGAAGCTGAAATAAATTGCGATTCACCAATTAAATTAATAAATATTGAAGCGGATGAATCAGAAAAGTAATACAAATATTTATTTCGTTGTGAAAATAAATCATAACCATTTGCATCAATTATTTTATCAGAGTGATCAAGTGATTTAGAAATCTCAAATTCAAATTCTTGTAAGAGATCAGCTAACATTTTTTTATCAATATTATCGAGCAGCGACTCATTTTCTTTCACAGAAATGAGGAACTTTGAAATTTCTTTTCTCGTTTTTGGAATTTCAAATGAATTGTAATTTTCGATTATATTCAAATTGTCCATTCGTTCAAGAAAATTGTAAACCTTGTTATCAGATTGAACATATTCAACCTGTGCAAGTAAATTATAAGCTGCGGAAAAAATTATGAATAAGTATAAATATATTTTCACTATCGCACTTGTTCCCAAATTTTTGAAATTGCCTTATTTCTAATTAGAACAGAGAAACCGTTTTTAATCCATGTACCTGTGATGGTTAGATACCCAAGCTTTCTAAACCTGCGTGGGGATTCAAAGACAAAAATATCTTTAGCATAAAGCACTTTCCCTAATTTGCGAATTCTTACAAACATATTAAAATCTTCTCCCGCAGCGATATCTTCTCTGTATCCATTTAACTTTTGAAATACGGAAGCACGGATTACCTGACACTCGCCCCTCCCCATCCCTATTCCAACAAAATTAAGTATGTAAAAGTAATGATTAAAAAAGAAGTGAAAGAATTTATCAATAAAAACTTCTTCGGCGGGAAATATTTTCACAAATGTTGTCATTGCTAAAAATTCAGAATTAATGAAATGGATATTGATGTAATTAAAAAAAGAATCAACATTCTGAAGCAGCACATCGGCATTAATAAATATCAGATTTTCACCAGCCGCTAATTTTGCACCTCTGTTTCTCCCCTCAGCAATGTTTTGCAAATTTTCGGAATCGTGCACTGTTACTTTGTCAGCAAACTGCAAAGCGATTTCAACAGTGTTATCATTGCTGCCCCCATCTGAAACAATAACTTCGTAATCATATTTTGATTTTAGTTCTTCATTGCAAATCTGTTTCAAAATCGCCGGTAAAAGTCTTTCCTCATTTAATGTCGGAATTATAAAACTAAATTTCAATTTCTTCCCTGTTAAAATGCGAAAGCAAGAAATGCAGCATCTGGCGAAATTCTGATTCCTGGTAATGGAAAGTGGACATAGTTAAGTGTGTTTTTAATGAATTGCCAGAACTTACCGTGAAGAGGAATCTGTTCGGCGTCGAAATCTAACCCAATATAAAATTCAGAATCACCACCCCCAACGCCATCTAACTTATCAACGCCATAACCCACAGCCAGATTAAGAAAATCAGGCCAGAAATTCGCAGCGGTTTCAGGTAGGAGTTCTTCCATTCTGAATGCCAACCAATATTTTTGTCCTTCGTAATCATCAATCACGCTAAAGGTTTCTCCATTACGAAATTTTTGTGATGGCAAATAAGAAATTTTCATTTGAAAGTTTTTTAAATAAGGGAAATAATACTGACTTGTGCTAAATGCCGCGCCCAAAAAATCAGCAGCGGCATCCCCCGGACTGAAACCCCACTTTGGTCCAAACCCGTCTTCAATCTCAACATACATCTGAAACGCCAGAGCGGCTATTCCTGAATAAAGATATGAATCTTTGGTACTAAAATTTGCAGCCTCAAGTCCTGCAGAAAAAGCATGTGCTAACAAAGTTGCACCGTAAAAATGCCCGACCTTATCTATTGATCTTGCATAAGCCCAGTCGTTCGTAAAATGAAATGGAACTTTTTGATCGCTCCACCATGCTTTCTGCTGATAAAGATGCATTCCAATTCCTGAACCTAAATACAAAGCGCTTAATGATCCTAAAATTGTATAATCAATTTCAGTTCTCAATGGATCATAATTATTATCCTCTGAATCCGCCATTAACAAACTTTGCTTTAAATTAATTTTCTCAGAGTTAATAGTAGTATTTGTTAAAATTAAATTTTGGCTATAAATAAATTGCGATGATAAAACGATTACAGTCAAAATATAATAACCAATTGGCGTCATTTTTTTATTTAAAAATATCAAAAGCTAACCTTAAAAATAAGTCAGTTTTTTAGAGCTGCTATTTCACTTCGGGTTTCATTTGCGGAAAGAAAATAACATCTCTAATGGAAGATTCATTCGTCAGAAGCATTACCAATCTATCGATACCAACCCCCAATCCTGCAGTCGGGGGCATGCCATATTCGATAGCACGAATAAAATCTTCATCAAGTTGATGTGCTTCTTCATCGCCGGCTTCTTTCATTTTCAGTTGCTCTTCAAATCGTACACGCTGATCAAGCGGATCATTTAATTCCGAGAACGCATTACACAATTCTCTTCCAGCAGCAAATACCTCGAATCGTTCTACCACTCCCTTTTTAGTTCTATGTTTTTTCGCAAGTGGGGAAATTTCCAATGGATAATCAACAACGAAGGTAGGTTGAATTAGTTCAGGCTGAATTAGGATACTAAATAATTCGTCTATTAATTTAGCTTTGCCTTCATTCGGATTAACTTCTACATGAAGTCTTTCAGCTGCGGAGTGAAGTTCTTCTATCGAAGCATCAACAATGTTAAGCCCGGTTTTGTCAAATAAAGAATCAACCATAGAAATTCTTTTCCAGGGAGAGGCAAAATTTATAACATTATTTTCAAATTCAAATTCATGCTTATTAAAAACTTCCTTGCAAACGTAATTGAACAATAGTTCGACGAATGTCATCATCCATTCATAATCCTTAAAAGGAACATAAAGTTCCATCATAGTAAATTCAGGATTATGGGTTTTATCCATGCCTTCGTTCCTAAAGTCCTTAGAAATTTCATACACACCATTAAATCCTCCAACGATTAATCTTTTTAAATACAGCTCATCGGCAATTCTTAAATACAAATCAGTGTCAAGAGTATTGTGATGAGTAATAAAAGGTCTTGCTGCAGCCCCCCCGTACAACGGTTGTAATACAGGTGTTTCTACTTCGAGATAGCCGTAAGAGTCTAAAAGCCTTCTGATGGCTGATACAATTTTACTTCGTAAATAAAATGTATTTTTTATTTGGGGATTAACTATCAAGTCAACATATCTTTGACGATAGCGTAATTCTTTATCTACAAATTGATCAAATACAGTTTTGTTCCCATTTTCATCAATCACTTCTTTTGGTATTGGTAAAGGCCTGATTGATTTTGCAAGAAGTTTTAAGGATTTAGTGTGTACAGAAATTTCCCCCGTTTTAGTTTTAAATACATAACCGTCAACTCCAATAATATCCCCAATATCCATTAGCTTAAAGGCATCATAACTTTGACCAATATCGTCCTTCCGAAGATATATTTGAATCCTGCCCAGGTGATCCTGAATATGAGCAAAAGAAGCTTTACCCATACGTCGAAGAGCCATTAAGCGACCAGCGATCTTGACATTCATTTCGCTGCCTTCAACAAAATTATTTTTAATGGTTTCAGAATTTGAATCGACTTCAAACGAATAAGCGTATGTTTCAAATCCAAGATTTTTCAATTCGTCAAGTTCTTCTAATCTTCGTTTAATTAGAACATTAACATCCTGCTGAAGATTATTTTCCAAAGTGCCTCCGTTATTTTCTTTTAAAATTTGCTAATCTTAAACATATAAGATCCTGAATATTTTCTGCAAGTTTATCGGGAACAAGATAATTATTTACAATCATGGAAAAGGCTACCGGTTCTTTATCACCGGTATAAACATATCCGGAAAGGCTTCTTACGCCTTCGAGAAATCCAGTTTTAGCACGAACATTATTTCGTGTCTGCGAATAAGTCATACGTTTTCCAAGCGTTCCATCCGTACCAGCAATGGGTAGTGAATTATAAAAAGGTATAAAGTATGGACTTTTGTAAATGTAATCAAGCACGGCAACAATGTTGCGCGGCGAAATTAGATTGAGCCTTGATAATCCGCTTCCATCAACAATTCTTATACTTTCAGGATTTATCCCTATCTCATTAAAAAAAGTTTTTTCAGCTTTTATTCCATTAGCAGTTGAACCAAAGCCTTCTATTTCAAGACCAATCGTTTTTAGCAGTAATTCCGCATAAAGATTGTAAGAATTTTTATTGATTACTTTTACAATATCTTTTAGCTCCGGTGAATGATATGAAAAAAGAAATTTGGCTTTTGAATAATCAACCGGACTGCTAATATCATCAATGTCAACGGGATAACCACTGACTTTGATTCCTTTATTTTTGAGCACGTCCATTAAAGTGACGACAGAAAATTGAGTAGGGTTATTTACACTCACGAATGTTTTGAAAGAATCGGCATAAGCCCCGATATGACCAAAAACATGTATAACATTTGTCCCGCGTTCTCTGTAAATATCAATAGAGGCTTTTGAATCGTCATCAAGTACTTCCACATCATTCAGGATTACAACATATTTAATATCCGGAAGAATGTTAATATCTACTGATTTTTTATTCTTATTCGGTTTGATTATTAAGTCAACACAATTATCATTGAAAGATAGAGCACTCGTTGGAGCAGAATACCAATAGCTCTCATTGTCCCACGACCATCCCGGCGCCAAACCGACATCATCAAAATAATTATCATCACCGATGATATTGCCTTTAATTTCATCAATTCCATTACGAAGCAGAGAGTCAGCCCAGTTATTAAACACAGTCGTGATGTCGCCATCGTGAAACCTTGCAGATAGAGTTGGGTCGCCCCTCCCTTGAATAATTAGATCACCTTCAAGAATAGAACCATCAATTTCACCTCTGTAAAATACATCAGTAGAATAAGTATAATCTTCACCAAGTAGAAAAAGCGCAGCAGAAGTCGTTAAAATTTTTAAATTCGAGGCAGGCGTAAACAGTTTATCCTCATTTTTTTTATAGAAATATTCTCCATTCGCAAGTGATTGTATCACTACTCCCCACTCTGCACCATTAAAACTCGGATCATTAAATATATCCTCTAATTGTGACCAGAGTTCCGGAATAGTAAGTTGAGCATATTTTGGAATAGAATCTGAAGCAGTATTTCCAATTTTATTCTGCGCATTTACTGATAAGGCAAATATCAGTAAAGATAAAAAGAAAAATTTATTTAACATTTTTTGTTCTTAAATTTTCAACTTCAGATTGGGTAAGCACTCTGTATTTACCCACCGGTATGTCGGCAGTCAATCCGCCAAAACTTTTTCTGTTTAACTGAATTACATTATAACCTAGAGCTCTGAACATATCTTTTACAAAATGGTTCCTGCCTTCCATCGCAGTTACTTCAACAGATTTTTTATCTCGTAGTTTGGGAAAATTGATAACAGCGAATTTTCCTCTTTTGTTATCAATATAAATACCCTTCAACAATTTATTTCTATCTTCATCAGTCAACGGTTTCTCAAGCTTCACTTCGTAAACACGGGCAATGTTATTTTTGGGATGAGTTAAGAAATTTTTAAACTCGCCATCATTTGTTAATAATAAAACACCGGTGGTATTAAAATCTAGCCTGCCAACGGGATATATTTTTTCTTTCGTTTTAATTAAATCTATAACCGTCATTCTTTTCTTTTCATCTATCGTGGAAGAAATAATGCCTTTGGGTTTATTTAAAAGAAAATAAACATGTGAAGATGGTTTGAGTAATTCACCATCAAGTTCAACCTTATCCTTTTCTAAATCGACTTTGAAAGCGAGATCAGTTATAACTTCGTCGTTTACAGTAACCCTACCTTCGTTAATAAACTCTTCAGCTTTTCTTCGCGACGCAATGCCACAATCGGCAATATATTTATTCAATCTGATCATTATTTTCCGTTTCATTTTCGAGGGATTGTTCAGTTGCCTCTTCCAAAGCATTCATCATAATTTTTCTTTTTTGATCCAAAAAATCTTCGTCATTCATGATATCTTCAATCTCACGCGGCTTTGGTAAATCACTAAGTTTGTTTAATCCAAAATAAATTAAAAACTGATCTGTCGTTCCATAAAGTAATGGGCGGCCAATAGATTCTGCCCTTCCTTTTATTGTGATGAGTTTTTTTTCGAGTAATGTGGTTAGGATATAATCAGAATTTACTCCTCTGATTGATTCGAGTTCTGGTTTCGTTATAGGTTGTTTGTAAGCTATAATTGCAAGAGTTTCGAGCGCAGCCTGGCTTAATCTTCTTTTACTTTTTTCAGATGACAGATAACCGACGTATTTAGCTGTGTCGGGGGAGGTGGCAAATAAAAATCCGTTAGCTAATCTTACAATTCTAAAAGAAATATTTTGATTACTATAATTCTGATTGAGCTGATCAACAGTATCTTCAATTTCTTCCTTCGAAATATTTATTTCTTCACCATCAATACCTTTAATTGCTCTTACGATTTCAGCTGCGGATATAGGTTCATCAGAAGAAAATATTAGCGATTCAATAACTGTATTATATACACTATCCATTTGTCAATCTCAATACTACAAAATCATTAAAATTATTAGATTCCTTAATTCCAATTTTTCCTGCTTTAACAAGCTCGAGCAAAGCAATAAAAGTAATGACAATTCTAATTTTTTCGTGCATTTCGTAAACAAGGCTAAGAAAGTGCAGTTCAGAATTCTCATCGAGCTTATTAAGAATAAAGGAAATCTGCTCATCAATTGAAATATTTATTTTTCTAATTTCATGAACTACTTCTGTTTTTATTCCGTCAATAATTTTTTTGAAAGCTTTAGCTAAATCATATATAGTTACATTCTTTAACAAGATGTTTAAATCAGCAGGCGATTCTTTGGGATCAGCTTCATTATTACCGCGGAAGCTGATTTTACGCTGTTCGGATTCATAGTCAGAAAATTCTTCAGCCATTTCTTTAAATCGTTTATATTCGAGTAACGCTTTGATAAGATCGGCACGCGGATCAATCTCATCACCTTTTTCGTCAATCTCTCGGGGTAGAAGTAGTCTAACTTTAATGTGCATCAGCGTTGAAGCCATTAAAATAAAATCACCTGCAATTTCAAGATCAAGGTCCTTTATAAGGTTGACATATTCTAAAAATTCCTTAGTGATTTTTGAAATTGGTATGTCATAAATATTCAACTCGTCACGCTTAATAAAGAACAATAGCAAGTCAAGCGGTCCTTCAAAATGATCTAATTTAATTTTATACATTAACCAAACTTCATTTTGTCGTGAACTTCATTCATAGTTTCCACAGCAATTTTTTTAGCACGCATCTCTCCATCAGCTAAAATATTTAGGACAAGATCAGTATTGTTTTCATAAAATTTTCTTTTTTCCTGTATTGGCTCAAGGAAGGCGGAGATTTTATGAGCGCACCTCATTTTACAATCGAAGCAGCCGAGCTGACCAGATCTGCATCCCACATCTATTTCAGGTATTTGATCTTGATTAAATTTTTTATGATATGAAAATATCAGGCAGATATCCGGATTTCCCGGGTCGCCTTTTCTTACTTTCTGTGGATCGGTAACAGCTTTTTTTAATTTTGTTTTGACTTCATCAGGAGGATCAGAAAGCAAAATTGTGTTGTTAAGTGATTTACTCATTTTAGCTCCCCCATCAAGTCCGGGCAGCCTTGCAAAATTTGTCAGCATAGCATCCGGTTCAGGGAAAATTTTACCATATTGATTATTAAATCGTCTCGCAATCTCTCTGCTGATTTCAATATGAGGGACTTGATCTTCACCTACGGGGACAGCTTCTCCTTTGTAAAGAAGAATGTCGGCAGTTTGCAATACAGGATAACCAAGATGACCATAGATAATATTTTCTATTTTCAAATCACGTACTTGATCCTTAACTGTAGGGTTTCGTTCAAGACGATTTACACTTATAAGCATACCGAGTATCAGATTTAATTCTGTATGTTCTTTTATTTGAGACTGCCTGAACATTGGACTTTTTTCAGGGTTCAATCCTGCAGAAAGCCAATCAATTAACATTTCAATAGAATTGCTATACACTTCTGAAGTGTCAAGGTTAGTGGTCAAAACATGATAATCTGCAATCAAATGGAAGTTTTGGTTTTCATCTTGCAGCTTGACCCAATTTTCTAAGGCGCCTACGTAATGCCCCAAATGAAGTTTCCCTGTTGGGCGCATCCCGCTTAAAATTCTCTTCATCAAAATCCTGAAATATTATTAAGGAAAAATAACAATAATGGATTAATAATTTTTAGGAATTTGTAATTAAATGGGTTATGAAAGATAAAGAAATGGTTTCCAATTCTCGTCTAGTTTACCGACAACATTTTTAATAAACATAATATGACTTGGTTTAAATGGCTTCTTCGATAGCGGCATTCCGGCTTCAGCCGGAGTTCGATCACCCTTTTTATTATTACAAACAGTACAAGCGCAAATCAAATTTTCCCAGCTGTCAGTACCACCGCGTGCTTTTGGAATAACGTGATCAATCGTTAAAAGCAAGTCGCTTCTGCCGCAGTAAGCGCATTGATAACTATCACGCCTTAAAATATTTTTCCTCGTTAAAACAACTTTTTTATAAGGAACCGTTACAAAACTTGAAAGTCTTATTACACTTGGCCAAGGAAATGTTTTAGAGACAGCCCTTAAAGATTTTCTCTTGTCATCAACTACCACCTCAGCTTTTCCAAGAAATACGAGAATGAATGCCTTCTTAATTGTGCAAACTGTCAGAGGTTCGTAGCTCTGATTTAGTATAAGGACTTTTGCATTTAGTTTACCATTGATTCGTTTGGAAGGTTCGAAGACAAACTCCGGATTCACTTATTAATTTTTGAACTAACAATTAACCTGAATACAATTCTCAATATTAAAATTAGAAATGCAAATCCAAGGATGTAAACATAAGACCCAGTCGGAACTGTTTTTGTAAACATCAAAACCAGCAGGATCACAATGGCTGTCATTGAGGCATAGTTAAAAATATTATATGTTTTTTTATTAAGCATTTAAAAACAGTTCTATTTAATCATGCGTAAACATATCTATTTAACGATTCTAAATCAATATCTGATTAATTCAATAAAGTAAAATAAAATGAACTAGTTGGTTAAGAAAGTTTATAAATTATTGCCACACAGGTAACATAATTTTTTGAATGACTCATAGAAATTTTTAGACTCTTGTCATTGGAAAGAAATGAACTTAATTTTCCACTTAATTTTACCAGAGGCATTCCATTAGCTTCGTTTAATATTTCTATATTTTGCCAACTAAGATTTTCGTGCCAGCCCGTTGCTAATGCTTTATAAACAGCTTCCTTGGCGGCAAATCTCGCTGCAAAATGCTGATACTTATTACTTTTGCTTAAGCAATACTCCAGCTCATTTTTAGTAAATACTTTGTTTAAGAATCTTTCTTTGTAAGTGTCAATACTGTATCTGATCCTTTCTATTTCAATAATATCTATTCCAATTCCAATAACCATTTGATTACTTTCAATTTAAGTAAGAATTAAAATCCAAGAGCAATTCCGTGACCTCTTGGATCGGCAGCGCCATACATTAGATTTTCTTTTATCATTATTCCCTCCACCCTGCCAATAGTAATATTTTTGCCAATTGTGAAGCCTAAAGAGCGAAGATTATCTTTGACATCATTTGCCGCTCCTAAATACTCAAAATTTATTTCATCGGGAAGAAACTGATGATGAAATCTCGGCATATCTATGGCGCGTTGAATATCCATATCGAAATCAATACAATTTAGTATAACCTGAAGTACAGCAGTCGTAATTGTGGAACCGCCCGGTGCACCGAGAATTAAGAACGGCCTATTGTTTTTTAAAACAATTGTTGGTGTCATTGAACTTAACATTCTTTTCCCGGGTTCAATCGAATTTGCGGCCGAACCAATTAATCCAAACTGATTAGGGGAACCGGGTTTACTGCTGAAATCATCCATTTCGTTATTTAATAAAAAACCTGCCCCCTCAACAATCATTTTAGAGCCAAAGGAGGAGTTAATAGTTGTTGTTGTGCTAACAGCATTTCCATATTTGTCGTATACTGAATAATGCGTAGTCTCAAAACTTTCGTTTTTTTGTTCAATCATTAGGTCATGTAATTCAGACGAAGGAGTTACCCTGGAAGTGATCTTATCAAATATTTCTTTAGCAAATATCTTTGAGGTAAGTCTTTCCTTATTGACAGTAAAAAAATCCTCATCACCAATTGCATAACTCCGCTGCAGGTAAGCATATTTCATTGCTTCGGCAACAAGCCGAATGTATTTACTGCTCCCCCATTGATCCAATTTAAACGATTCATTCTCTAAAATATTGAGAAGCAGCGCTAGCACTAATCCACCAGCACTTGGCGGACCCATCGAAACGACATCATAACCACGATAACTGCCGAATACAGGTTCTCTTTCAACTACTTTATATTCATCAAAATCTTTTTGCGAAACATTTCCCCCGGTTGAATTTATCTGATCTATTAATAATCTTGAAATTTCACCACTATAAAATCCATCTCTTTTTAAATCACGAATTAAAGTCAGGGTTTTTCCTAAATCAGGTTGTTTAAAAATATCCCCTTCCTTGTAAACCACCCCATTCTTAGTAAATACTTTCATAGAGGAAGGGAACCGTTCAAAGTATTTCAATTCAAATTCAAGTGATTTAGAAAGATGATAATCCAGCTCAAACCCATTTTCGGCAAGATCAATCGCGGGTTGAATTACGTCTGCAATATTCATTGTTCCATAATTCTCAAGCGCATAAAGCAGTCCTGCAACACTTCCCGGTATTCCTGCTGAAGAACCGCCAAATAGACTTAAATCTGAATTGACGTTACCGTTTGCATCAATATACATATCTTTTGTTGCGGATAAAGGAGCTTTTTCTCTGAAGTCAATCGTAATATTATTTTCGTTTGCAAGATGAATAACCATGAAACCACCACCTCCCAAATTTCCTGCTGAGGGATAGGTCACAGCTAATGTAAAGCCGATTGCAACTGCTGCATCAATAGCATTGCCGCCTTTCTTCAAAATTTCAAGCCCAACTTGCGATGCAATTTTCTCTTCAGTCACAACCATTCCATTCCTTCCGCGAACAGGATCTCGTTGAGCCTGAGTAATGCTAAAAAAGGAAATAAGTAAAAAACTTAGTGCTAAAAGAAAGAATCTAGAAAATGTGCGCATCAATATTAATCCCTTCATTCTGTACTTGATGCAGGATAATTTTGGTCAACTCCTCTAGTTGTGTTAAAGAGTTTTTAATACTTTTTACCAGCTCCTCATCATAAAGTATTTTACCCAGATTGTTTTGCTGAGTGGTGGTTTCATCAGTTAGTCTATTGAATTTAGAAACCAGTGAATCACTTTTAGCGAGCAGAGTTTTCAAATCAGTCAGAGAAGAATTAATTCCATCTCTGTTTTGTGATATAAATGATTTTGCTTCTTCGGTTAGTTCAACTGAATTCTGAATAAGCTTAGAAATATTTTGGTCATTTTCATTAAGTGTTTTTTTAACATCAACTAAAAGTGAATTAAGATTAGAAAGTGAATTTTTTAAATCACTGTTTATTTGTGGATCGGTAAGATATTGATTAAGGGAAGTAAGTGCTGTACCTGTAGCAGTAATTATGTTTGTCAATTCCTCCTGATAAGAGCCAACTAATGTCATCAACGCTGGTATGTCTGAATTAAATGTTCCCTCATGTTGAACATCGTAATTAAATGGTTCCATGGATGTTCCAGGTATAATATCAACTTTTTTCCCCCCCATAAGATCGAGCATTGAGATACTGAAAGATGCATCACTCTTTAACTGAATCGAATTATCAATTCTAAGTTTAATATTTACACTTTCCGAATTTACAACCATATCATCAACATATCCTTTGCGAACACCATTGACAGTGACAGCATCTCCAATTTCAAGCCCGCTGACATTTTTAAATCTAACATCAATTATATTTTCATTTGATGAAAGACTGAAATTTTTAGCCCACCCTATTATCCAGATGAAAATAATTATTCCAATTATAACAGTTATGCCAACCTTGATTTCTGTTTTACGCTGGTCTTTCATTTTCTAAACCTTTCATTAACTAAAATATTCAGTTCCTTTAATTCTTTTGAAGAAATAATACTATCGTTTAATGATGCTTCAAATTTGGAGTAAATAATGTCTAATTCTTCATCCGAAAGATCGCGGAATTTTTCCAGATTAAATAAGGTAGTATTCAGCATAGTTTCCAATGAATCTTTCTGTGGGGAATCTTTTATAAATTTAAATTGATTTTCAAAATCATCAACAATATATTTTTTCGCAAAATTATTACCTTGCTGAAATAAAAACTCTTTGCCTTCGTGATCAATCCAATATATAATTAGAGCTGTTAAAATTGTTAGAATGAAAATAACTTTTATGAAGCAGCCTTTCTTCATTTCTGGATTTCTTCAATTAAAACTTTTGTAATTCTTTTCTTGAAAACTTCTTTAACAACGAATTTATACCGCCCCCTTTTAATTGAAAATCCTTCACGCGGAATTGTACCTGCTTCATTGATTAGATAGCCGGCTAAAGTTTCGAAATCTTTATTTTCGATTTCGATAAATCCATCCAAATATTCATTTAATTCTTCGATGCTTAATTTACCAAGAGCTAGATATTGTCCATCGATTAATTTAGTGAAAGAGTTTTCCTCTTTATCAAACTCGTCTCTTATTTCTCCGACTACTTCTTCTATTATATCTTCCATTGTTATCATGCCTGCGGTTCCACCATATTCGTCCACAACAATTGCAATGTGCATTCTTTTTGTCTGAAATTCTTGCAGAAGTTCATCTATCAATTTTGATTTGGGTACAAAGTACGCTTTTCGTGCAAAAGTATTTAATTTCAGATTGTTTGTACTGTCAGCTTCTTTTAGAAATTTTAAAATGTCTTTGGCATAAATTATACCTATAATTTCATCGAGATCATTTTTAAAAAGTGGAATGCGGCTATGTGCGGTTTCAGTAATTAATTTCAGCAACTCTCGAAAATCATTTTTTTCTTCAATTGAAATCATATCTACACGCGGAGTCATTATCTCCCCCACCGTAACAGATCGAAAAGAGACTAAACTGTTAATCAGCCCATGTTCTTCGTCTTCAATTTTTCCATGTTCGATCACAATGTCGGTTAATTCAGATATGTCCTCAGGCAATATGGCGGTCTTTGATTTGTCAAAATTAAGTCGGGAGGATAAAGACTTGATAAATTCGGTAATAGTTTCAGCTATTGGAAATAGAAACACTGCGATCCAGAACATCGGAATTGCAGAGATTTTTGCTGCGGCAATAACATTTTTTGAAGCCCAGACTTTTGGCAGCAGTTCACCGAATAGAATAATGGAAATGGTCAGAACCAATATCTGGATGGTTAAGATAACATCAGCAGATATACCGTGTTGTGCAGAGAAATCCAATGCAAGAGAAACACCAACAATTGAAGCCGAGACATTTACTGTTGTATTGCCAAGAAGAATAACTACCAATAGCCTTCTTGGGCGCTCAAGCAACTCACTAATATATCTGCTGATAAGATTGGATTCACCAAAGTAATTTTTAATCTTTTTTCTATCTAAAGAAAATAATGCAACCTCAGAACCTGAAAAAAATCCGGAAAAAATAATTAGAATAAAAAGAGCAAAAATTTTCAAAGACCAATAAGAATCCAATAAATCAAAATTTCCTAAATTGTTTTACAAAATATTTAGAACGGAAGATCCTCGTTCGGATCAGTCTGTATATCCGGTGCGATTGACATTCCGGATTCTTCCGATTCAGATTGTCCTCCCTCTGAGGAACTATCTAAAGGTATTAGTTTCTCAGCGATAATGTCTGTCGTATATCTTTTAACATTATCCTTGTCTGTGTAATTGCCGTATGAAATTCTGCCTTCGACATAAAACTTTTTGCCTTTCTTAAGTTTATCTTTCATGAAATCAGATAAACTGAATCCAGTTATTTTATGCCAATCAGTTGTGCCAGTCCAATTACCTTCTTTATTTTTATAACGATTTTCCGTTGCTAAAGTAAAGTTTGTAATTGAAAGATTATTATTAGTAAATCTTGTTTCAGCATCCTTACCAAGATGACCGATCAACATCACTTTGTTTACTGAGAAAGCCATAATATGAACTCCTACATTTATTTATAGATTTTTTTTTCAATGATAATTATAATTTGGAAAGAATGCAAATAATTTTAGTAATTAATTAAAAGGAAAATCTTTTATTTAGTTACAAATAAGAAAAAATTTTGAGTACTAGCAAGTAATTATCAGTTTCAAGTAGAAGAAATATTTTCCTAAAACGGAAATATTTACTTGTAAAATTAGGAACTACATTCATACAAATAAAATAATTATCTCAAACTGTCTCAATAAATATTTTACTTCTCAAGAAAGTTCTATTTGAGTATAAATTCAAGGGGAATCTTGTCTCAAAACAAACAAAAACGAGAAAGCTTTAATTACCATCTTTGCACGATTTTTGCTAATCACTTCAATTAAAATCAGTAAGGCATAAAATGAATACAGGTCAAATGATGCTCGCTATGGGAGCAATGATCTTTTTATCGGTGATAGTGTTGAACGTTAATACAAATCAGTTAAACACTGAAGATACAATGATCAATTCCAAACTTGGATTGATTGCTGTTTCTTTAGCTACATCTTATGTGGAAGAAGCTAATGCGCGAGCATTTGATCTTGCAACAGTTAATAATTTTGTCACCGATCTGAATGCTCTAACTGCAGCGTCAAGTTTAGGACCTGCAAGTGGAGAATATTATCCCAATTATAATGACTTTGATGATTACAATGGATTAAATAGGACTGATGTGGTTGACGAAGTTTCATTTAGAATCAAATGTACTGTTGTTTATGTAAATGCTAATTCGCCTGATACGAAGTCTTCGAACAAAACCTGGAATAAAAAGCTTACAGTTAAAATATATACTGATAAGGTTAACGGTAATGCACTTTTAAAGGACACAATTGAAGTAAGCTCTATTTTTAGCTATTGGAAGGAAATTTGAGGTAACCTATGGGATTTAGTACAATAATAGATATTCTTGGTTCGATGATAATTGGAGGATTACTTATGTTGACATTAACAAGACTGAGCGATAATTCAGCAAACTCAGAAGTTACCTGGGGACACGATAGACTCGTACAGCAGGAAGTTTCGAACCTCGCCACTACTATTGAAAGTGATTTCAGGAAAATGGGCTACTCTGCAAGTGATGAGGTTCTGGACGATACAACCACATTTATTTTTTTGGCAGATACTTCCCAAATTATTTTCAGAGCTGATTTTGACTCTGACGGTGAACTTGACAAAATGAATTACTATTTAAGCTCCACCGAAGATTTATCTAATACACCAAATGAGAGGGATAGAATCCTTTACCGAAAATTGAATGATGAACAGCCAATGATAGTGAGTACCGGCGTTACTGATTTCTATTTAAATTATTTCGATACTTTCAATGCCGAGCTTTCACAGCCAATCGCTGACAACAGGATGATAGAATCTTTGAGAATATCTTTTAGAATAGAGGACCCGGATGCATACAGTGAATACAATGAAGATACAGGTGAATTTGAACAAAAATATTCCCACGCTATGTGGTCACAGTTAAGATTAACATCAAGAAATTTGAGAAAAAGATAGGAGATACAAAATGAGCGGTAAAGCAACTTTTATTTTAGTTTTAGCTTTCAGCGGTTTGTTCCTGCTAAAGGGAAACGAGTTAATTGGTTTTTCAAATGATAGTATGGATAATTTTATTCAATATTACACAGAAACCAACACACACAATATTGCTACTGCTGGTGCGAACATGGCGGTTAATCAACTGTTCTTTAATAAATATTGGAACACCGGATATTCTAATATTCCCTTTGAAAATGGTCGATTCACTGTAACAGTAACATCTTATGGTGACGACAACCGGAAATTGGTTTCAATTGGTTCTTATGAAGGATTCAAGGACACAGTAACCGTTTTACTCCAGCCAAAAAACTTCGCTCAATATGGCAACTTTTACAATGTTATGGGTGGTGTTTGGGCCGCAACAGGCGATACATTTTCGGGACCGTTTCATACAAACGATTATTTAAATTGTTATGGCAATCCCGTTTTTCTTGGTTATACAACAACACTAAAAGGTGTTAAAAAATATAACGCTTACAGTAATCCAGTTTTCCTTGGCGGATTAGAAACTGGTGTAAGCATCCCTCTCGAGTTTGATACAAGCTCTATTAGAAAAGCTGCATATACAGATGGTAAAATTTTTCGGGATACAACAAATAAAAATTACATTACCGATGTAAAGCTCACTTTTCTTAATGATGGTAATGTTAAATACCAGGTTAATATAAACAATAAAGGCTGGACTACTGAAAAGACAACACCCCTTAAAACATTAGCACCAAATGGAGTGATTTATGTTGAAAAGGGAAATGTTTATGTTGAAGGAACTTTGAATGGGCAAGCTACAATTGTTGCTACAAAGAAAGGTACGACTTCCGCTGGAACTGTACATATCGCAAACAGCATTACCTATAACACAAATCCATTGATCGATCCATCCTCAACAGATATGCTTGGACTCGTTGGCGAGCAAAAGGTCCAGGTTGATTTTAATTCTTCACGTGGAGATATTAATATTCACGCCTCTATTTACTCACAAAATGATGGGCTTGTAATTGATAAATATTCTAGTTACCCCTCTGCATACCATATGAATTTATTAGGCGGTGTAATTGGACAAAAAATTCAGCCAACAGCAGTTTATAAATGGGTTGGTAAGGATTTAATACCTACTAATGGTTACAGTTATATTCACAAATATGATCAAAGATTTTACAAACAAGTACCGCCCTATTTCCCTAAAACAAAATATTATAAAGTTATTAGCTGGGCAGAATAAAACGGAAATAGTTTAATTAAAAAAACGGCGAACCATTACTGTTCGCCGTTTTTTTTTACTGTAGTAATTTTACATTACAAGTTTTATTGCTTAAGAATTAGGTAGTTTTCTTCTTACTCAAAAAAGTGTTACACTAAAATTTTTTAATTCTTTATCAAGTCTTTTGGCATCTCCGGTTACATTATTCAGTAATTTCCAGAACTTGCGGCTATGATTATGATGAACCGTATGCACCAACTCATGAAGTATTACATAATCAATTAAATGATCAGGCAGACGCATAAGATGAATGTTTAAATTAATATTATTTTTACCCGAACAACTTCCCCACCTTGACTTAAGATTTTTGATTGATAGGTTTTGATATTCAAATCCGAATCGATCAGATAACAGACGAACTCTTGCCGGGAAAAATGATTTTGCTTCAACTCGTAAAGCCTCGATTATTCCTTTCTTAATTGCCGATTGAACTTCTATTGATTCAGGGTTGAAAACAGATGGATGAGAAACTATTATCTTTCCTTCAGAAATACGTAACGATATTTTTTGCTGATCTGTCGTTAATAAATGAAGTGCATAATTTCGTGGAAGGCATTTTGATTTTTCATCTATAATTGGTTTTTGAGATTCGTAGCTTTTAACCTTATCCAAATGTTTTCTAATCCATGGTTTTTTCCCTTCCACTATTGCAGCCGCATTAGAAAAACTTAGACCAATTGGTACAGATACTCTGACTCCATGAAAGGGTTTAATCGATATATTTAAATACTTAGCCCTGTTACTGCGTCTGAATATTACTTCTCCAACACTTTCAACGTAAATTGTTTTATTAGTCATTTGATTTAAGCGGAATGGAAATGGAATTATTTTCTAGTGAAAATTAAATAAACGACCGAAGACTGTTGTGAGAAATTGTGACAAGGCTAAAAAAAATACTGACAACACAAGACAATAAAATTTTCAATAGCTGAATAACTCTCAAAAACAAAATTAAAGTTCTTCAGTTATAATTAAAATTATTTTTATTTATTTACAGTTAGTATCCAGGCATCTTTAAAATCATTCATTTTCCAAATTTCATTTCTAATTTTTTCAGCATCAGATTTAGATGTATAAGCCGAACTCAATTGTACAACATAAAGATTAACTTCTTTGCTGTAAGCAATATTAAGTGAATGATTTATTTTATACTTACTTTCATTTAAAAAATTTTCAGCTCTTTCTTTCGTAGTGAATGCTCCAATCTGAACAACATAGTAAGTGACTCCAAGCGAAGGATACTGCATTGGATCTGTAAGTTCAAAAGTCGAATCGGATTTAACTTCATCAAATACATAAACTTCATCTGATTTTTCGTCAGTCGTTTCGGTGGTTGATGAACAACCTGCGATGATAATCGAAATCAAGCTTATAACGAAAATGTTTTTCAATAATTTATTCATATAAAAAATGTCCTTCCTATTATGAAATTCAAATTATGGAAATAAAGGAATTAATCAAAAGAAGAAAAAGAAGGGATGAAAAATTCATCCCTTCTGAAGATAGGATTTAATTAAAATAACAAATGCTCAAATACCTTTGCAGGAATATCAAAGTAATTACTATTTCCATTCAGCTTTGATGCAAGAACAATGCTTCCGGGGATAGTTGAAACATCTATCAATGGAATGTTCGCACTGAATTTAGTATTCATAACTTTAATAAATTCATTTGCGATAATTGCCTGCCCCCTGCTCGAAGGATGAACACCGTCAAGGCTGAACAAACCGCCAGTAACATATAAAGTTGTAAAATTTATCCCGTTGTAATTAGTTCCGCCAGTAAAATCATTTTGTCTAATTGAGTTAAAAATTCCATTTATATCTACAAGTCCGAAACCAAAATTCGCTGCAGCAGTTGCAATTGCACCATTGAAAGCTGCGACTGCATCATTTGCAATTGTAATTTCACCGTCATCAAGTATTAGCGCATTAGGCCAGGGATTTCCAACAGAAAAGCCAAACAACTGGGTTGTATCAATACCGAAAATTGATGGGTCACTTATTCCGTTATCGCGATAAAATTTACCGGTTGGTTTACCAAGCAAAGATGCGTATGAACTGCCTTTCAGAGTAACTAATACACCACCAGTTAATAAGCTAGTTGAATCAGCTACACCGATAACAGTAGTGCTTGATTGATAAACCAGACCTGGAGCTCCTGAAACAGTCCAAGGAACAGATAGCGCCATTTGAGGACCAACAGTTGTGAAAAAAGGAATCGCAGTTACATTTGGAATATTAGCAACAACTACCGGAACTTGTGCTTGTGCTAATGTACCGGCAATACCATTAAATAATGCAGCAAACTGTCCAGCATCAGTTGGTGATGTTGGTGCAGTTCCCCCGCTTGTCGCATACCCAAGCACATCATTGTTTCCAATCCATAAAGTAACTAAGGTAGGGTCAAGCGTAAGCGCTTGCGAAAGTTGAGATCCAATATTTAAAGCACTGTTTCTAAGTATTAAATCGAAATACGGATTTGGCACTCCAGCAAAAATATACGAAGCACAATCTGTTGACTTTGTTGCAAATAGTACATCATAAACCAAAGCCCCGGGCACTCCAAGATTATTGTAAGGAGCAGAATAATTTAAATTAGTCGGCACACCTGAATTTGGATTTGTGTAAATTGAAAAAGGAGAAAGACTCCCAACTTCTAATCTACCGCCAAGTCCAGGATCGCTTATCCACGGAGTGGCAAAGCTTGTATTAACTTGCTGAGAAATAAGATTGCCGTAGGAATACATTTGTGCGCTTTCAAATAGTGTTCCTGATTGATAACCTGCTGTTATGCTGTTTCCGATAGCAACATATCTAGTGAAATCAGCGTTGCCATTAACAGGTCCTGTGGAGGGCGCAGTTAATTTGTTATAATCATCGCAGCCGGAGG
This sequence comes from Ignavibacteriaceae bacterium, assembly GCA_035328465.1. GTDB lineage: Bacteria > Bacteroidota > Ignavibacteria > Ignavibacteriales > Ignavibacteriaceae > JADJEI01. Next base: position 55,912 of record DAOLIQ010000008.1, read on the forward strand.
TTAGTAAAAGAATAACAGTAAATAGAGCGGATAGATATTTAATTATTTTCATTTTTCATTTTCCTCTCTTATAAACCATATAATAAACTAAATGATAAAATATTTGCATAAGAATTATATGTCCCATTGAAAGCACTTCCGCCGGGAGTATATTCTTCATTGGAATTAGTAACGGTCAATTCTTGTGATCGTATGAAAAGAAATGACCCTGTGACTGTAAGATTCTCAGTTAGCTTTCCTTCAACACCAATGCTGAGTCCTAAACGATCAGCATCAGGTAATGAAGGATTCAGATTTTCTGATTCAACCGGATTGCTGTCAAAATAAACTCCTGCCATTAACGACAGGTCGTCACTAGCCTTGTAACCTGCACCGAATCTTATAATATAAGAATCTTTGTATAAACGCGGGCTTGATAAATCTTCAAGATCGGGATTTACAAAATTAACGACAAGATAATCGTAACTGCTCCAACCAACAAATTGATAATCAGCACTGAGTTTTAAACTTGAAGAAACATCCACCGCTAAACCAACAGCGAGATTCATTGGAGTTTTCAAATCAGCAGTCACATCTCCTTGCGGAACATTGCTAATTAATTGTTCAGGTGCAGTTGCTGTTGCTGTTCCCTCAAATGTGTATTCAACCTCACTGTGGAACGAAGCACCAAGTGATAGAAAATCAAATGGCTTCAACATTATACCTGCGTTATAACCAAATGCAGAGTTATCTTTTCCTTCAAGATGAATGAATGCATCGCCGGCGAATGGTTCAAGTGAGTTTTTTCTTGTTATTAAAACATCAGCAAAACTGTAAACAAAGCCAACACTTAATGAAAGAAAACTAAATGGCTGATAAGTGATAACAGGCGTAACAATAAATGTTTTTAACTCTGTTTCAATAGCCAGATATTTACCAATCCAATCATCATCCCATCTAGTTCCCAATCCAAATGGTGTGGTAAAACCAAGACCGACGGCAAAACTCTCTCCAAAAGTATGTGATCCAAAAAAATGACTGGGGAAAAACACCTGGGGCTGCATGTGGTAAATATCCACATCAGGACTAACACCACGGAAGGTGGATGTTGGACTAATTAAAGCTGTACCAAACATAATGTGTGTTCCACTTAACTGAGTAAGACCCGCACCATTCCAATAAATGGCAGAGGGGTCGTTTGCAATTGCAGTGAAAGCACCACCAAGTGCTAACGCTTTAGCACCATGTTCATTTAGCTGAAATCCTCCTGCAAAGATCATTGAATTACTGAGAAGAATTAGAGCTGCAAGAGACAGAACAAATTTTTTCAAGTTGCCTCCTTGATTGTTAATTGTTTTTAATCGTCAAAAAATAAGAATATTTGTGGGAATATATCACTCTATCGAAAATAAAATTTGTCCTTTTTCTACTGGCTTATTTGTTGAGACAAATATTTCTTTCAAAAAGCACTCTGAGGGAGATTTTATTTCATTCTCCATTTTCATTGCTTCAAGTACCAAAACTGTATCTCCCTTCATCATCTTTTCTCCGATTTTAAAATTGATTTTTACAATCATCCCGGGCATCGGCGATTTAATATTTTGAGAATGAGGTTTGCCGGAAGTTTCTGATTCTATAATTTGGTTAGTTCTTTCCTCTAGTTCAGTCAGAATATTAACCTCATAAAAATTTCCTTTATAGTTAAGCGAAATATTTTCACCATTTTTCGATTCAATTTTAAGTTCATAAAATTTATTATTTAACTTTAGAATAATTGAATCTTTTTTCAACTCAACAAGCTCTCCTGAAATCTTTGATTTATCAAGAAATATAGTTGAGTTACCATCGAAAGAAATTCTTTTTTTTAGCACTCCGTTAACTGTTGCAAAAAATTCACTCATAATTTTGTTCCGTCCATCTATTAAAACTTGTTGTAATTTTATCACTTCCAATCGTCGGATGCGAACCAAGTTTAATTAATAATGCCGCAATTGCAGCAACATCCTCGCAGGATATTGTTTCGTTGACTACAATTTCTGCGTTTAAAATTTCTGCAATTGAATTTTCGATAAAATTTATATTGAAACTACTATCCAAAAATTTTTTATGACTTAAAACATTTTTAAGAAAGGAGACATTGTTTTTTATCCCTGTAATTGAATATTCATCAAGAGCACGAATCATACGCTTTATCGCGGATGCTCTATTATTTGACCATGCAATTATTTTTGCAACTAATGGATCATAATAAACAGATACCTCACTCCCCTGCTGAAAACCGGAATCTACTCTGATACCAGGACCGGCTGGTTCGCTATAACTTTGCAGTATGCCGGTTGAAGGAAGAAAATTGTTTTGCGGATCTTCTGCATAAATACGGCATTCAATCGCGTGACCGTTAATCTTCAAATCATTTTGATTGAAAGATAATTTCTCACCCGCGGCGATTTGTATTTGCTCCTTCACAAGATCAATTCCGGAAATTAATTCAGTAACAGGATGCTCTACCTGAAGCCGTGTATTCATTTCAAGAAAATAAAAATTCTTTTCCCTATCCATTAAAAATTCAATCGTTCCCGCGCTTTGATAATTGCAGGCTTTCGCAGCTTTTATTGCTGCTTCTGTAATTTTATTTCGTGTGTTTTCATCAATAGAGGGTGAAGGTGATTCTTCAATTATTTTCTGATGTCTTCTCTGCACTGAACATTCACGTTCGTAAAGGTGTGCATAGTTCCCATGTTTATCGGCAATAATCTGAACTTCGATATGTTTTGGATCTTCAATTAACTTTTCAAGATAAATTGAACTATCACCGAAAGCTTTTTCAGCTTCCCGCTTTGCTGCTTCAAAGGCTCCTTTAAATTCTTGTTCTGAATTTACAATTCGCATTCCTTTTCCACCGCCCCCTGCAGATGCTTTTAGTAAAACAGGAAATCCAATTTTTACTGCAGTTTCAATTCCCTCTTCCAGATTTTGAATCGGCTTAATTGTACCCGGGACGACGGGTACATCATTTTCTTTCATCAATGACCGGGCTGAGGTTTTGCTTCCCATCATTTTTACTGATGTCGAAGAAGGACCGATAAAAATTAGATTTGCTTCTTCAACCATTTTAATAAATGTGCTGTTCTCTGAAAGAAATCCATAACCTGGATGAATTGCATCAGCATTAATATTTTTTGCAAGCTTAATTAATCTTTCTTTTACAAGGTAGGATTGGCTTGAAGGTGCTTCTCCAATGAGATAGGCTTCATCGGCTAATAGTGTATGTTTTGCTTTTTTGTCTGCTTCTGAATAAACTGCTGCCGCAATAATGCCAAGCTCTTTGCAGGCTCTTATTATTCGTACAGCAATTTCACCACGATTTGCGATCAGTATTTTTTTTATCATTAGTTATTTAATTTCGACAATTGTAATTCCTTCACCGCCGAATTCGACAGGCGCAAAATAAAAACTTTTGACTTTAGAATGCTCACGTAAAATTTCATTAACTACTTTTTTTAAAGCACCTGTTCCCTTTCCATGAAGAATTTCAACCTGACTTAAATTTATTGTGTAAGCGTCGTCAATAAATTTTAATAATTCAAATTCAATTTCGTCAGGTTTTTTACCGCGAATATCTAATCTTGTGTTTGCTTTACTGGAAATTATTGGGTAGTCATGCAATTCTTTTTCAAGCTCCGGTTTTTTTATTGGTAATAATTCACTCAACCCTATTTTCATTTTGATTTTTCCTACTTCAACATGCGCTTGCTTTTTCTGGTCATCAATTTCTACAACTTTACCAGTAGTATTTGTATTTCTAATTTGTACAAAATTACCAATCATTATTTCAGAATCAACTTTAACCTCAATTTCTTCTTTTATTAGCTCCTCATTTCTCTGGAAGATTTGTTTGATTTCCTTCTTAACCTGTTTAATACTTTCATGTTCAGCATTCGATTCACGCAATCTTTTTATTTCACTCTCAACTATTTTATTAATTCCTGAAATGTATTCAGCGGCTTCGGCTTTAGCTGTTTTTAATATATTTTTTTTCTCCTTCTGAAGAAGATCATTTTCATTTTTGTATTTAGCTATTAATTCTTCAAGCAGCATTTTTTCATTTTCTATCAGATTTAGTTCTTTGTCTAATTTATGAGATTTTGTTTCGATATCAACTAAAAATTTTTCAATTTTATTTTGTTCGGTATCAATAAATCTTTCTGCTGAATGAATAAAGGAGTTGTCAAATCCTATTCTGCTCGCAATCTCGAATGCATAACTTGAACCAGGAATGCCTTGCTTAAAATTATAGGTGGGTGTAAGAGTTGACGAATCAAACTCCATCGCCGCATTCTCAAAACCGCTTGTTTCGCTGGCAATTAATTTAAGGGAACCATGATGTGTAGTCGCTAAAACTTTAGCCCGGACTTCGTTTAATCGAATCAGCACTTCAGCAGCAATTGCAGCACCTGCAGATGGATCAGTGCCGGTCCCGATTTCATCGAGTAAAACTAATGAATGATCGTCCGCTGTATCTACAATTTGTTTAAGATTTTTTAAATGTGAAGTGTATGTTGAAAGGTCATCTTCAATTGACTGCTGATCGCCGATATCAATTAATATATTCGTAAAAATATTAAATACAGAATCCGGGCTTGCTGGAATATGAATACCACTCTGCACCATCAAACAAAGCAACCCAACTGTTTTTAGTACAACAGTTTTTCCCCCCGCGTTTGGGCCGGTGATAAGGATTATATTATTTGAGTGAAATAAATTCAACGGAGTACATTTATCCCGCGATAGTCTTTTTAATAACAGAGGATGACGACCGCCAGTGATTGTAAATGGTTTTTCAGATTTAATATCAGGGAATGACCCGATGATTTCTATAGAATACTTTGCGCGAGCAAAGATTGTATCGATCTCACTAATCAATTCAAAACTTTTGGATAGCTCTGCAGCGTGTTGTCCAATAAACTTAGTAAGCTCCTTCAACAATCTCTCAATCTCCCGTTTTTCAGCAAATGCGAGTGAGACAATGTCGTTATTTAATTCAAGTGTTTCTTCTGGTTCGATGTATACTGTTTGTCCCGAAGCGGATTCCGAATGGATAAATCCTTTAAGGTGTCGTTTGTGTTCAACTTTTACTGGGACAACAATTCTACCATCACGAAGTGTTAAATATTCCTCACGAACGATATCATCTTTGGTAAGATTTTTAATGATTCGATTTACAAGTTTCTTCAGCTCTTCATTTTTAGAATTAATTTCATTTCTGATTTCAAGCAGTTTGGAACTTGCATTAGCGTTTACATCTCCATTTTCGTTAACAATTTTTTTTATTTGATGCTCAAAGATTTTATCGTTAAAAAGATATTCGCATTTCTTGCTTAGTTCAGTCTGTGATTCGGAATTTCTTTTTATATAATAAAATATAGATCTGGATATCTCTGCGAGTTTCAAGATGTAAAGAATTTTTTTGCTGCTAAGTACAACTCCATCAATTCTACTTTGGAAAAGTGATTCTGAAATATCCGGTAAATATTCCAATGGAGGGATATCAGATTTAATTAAAATATTTTTTGCTTCAGAAACAAGATTACCTTCGTGAATGATGTGGTCAATTTGCACTGATGGTAGGATTGAAAGGATATTTAATTTTCCTTTTTCGGTCACAGCATAAGAGGAAATAACGGATAAGACCTTGCTAAATTCTAATTTTTCAATTACGTCAGTGGATATCATTCCAATGAGTCTTTTTCGTTTATATAATCTTTAATAATTTTTTTTGTTTTTGGAGTGTAACCGCTTAAATAATCAATTGTTGAAGGAATGACTTTATACGTTGTGTGATAGAGTATTGAAGAATCAGCAGTTTTTTTATCAGGGATTTCAAATACATTCAAGAGTAAAAGAACGGCACTTAAAAAAAATATGACTTGAATCGAGCCAACAACCCCGCCTATAATTTGGTTTATCAAATTATTCACTTTATCAAATGGATGAACGACACGTTTGAGAATTGTAAAAATTAGGATAGTGATTAAAAAAATTATTATCCCACCCATAATTTCTGCAAGATAAAATTCAATACCAAGTGTCGATTCAAGGAATCTTCCAATATCGTCAGCAAAAGTAAGCGCTAAATAGACACCGCAGCCAAAGCCTATTATGCCGATAATTTTTCTTACAAAACCATCCTTGAATCCGAGAATGAATCCTATAATTATCCCAACAGCAATTATTATATCAAATACACTCAAGCTATTCCTAAAAATTTTTCAACTAACGATTTGACTAATTTTCCATCAGCCTTACCTTTTAATTCCTTCATAACCAGCGGCATTAATTTTGGGAAATCTTCCTTTGACTTCGCACCAATATTTTCACCAATTGATTTTATAACCTCGGTTATTTCATTTTCTGATAGCTGTTTCGGCATATATTCCATTAATATGTTTAATTCAGCTTGCTCCTGAACGGCAAGTTCGGGTCTGCCGCCCGCTGTGAATTGTTCGATGGATTCCTTTCGCTTCTTCACTGCAGAATTTATAATTTTTAATTCATCATCGGGAGTAAGTTCTTTGTTAGCGCCACTTTTTTCAAACTCTAAAATTGCAGCTCGAATCGACCGCACTGTGTTAAGCCGGGTCTTATCGCCAGATTTCATCGAGGTTTTTAGATCTTCGTTTATTTTTTCTTTTAATGACATGTTTCCTCTAAAATTAAAAAGGCAGATTTACTGAAATCAGCAAACCTGCCTTAAATATTTTTCCTTAGTTCAGATTAAATTTTAATAGTGGATGAGTAATTAATACGCAAGCAATAGGCTTTTCTTAATTCTTGTTGAATATCAGTAACGAAGCCCATATCTGCTCCTCTATCAATTCGTAAAGAAATAATAATATTTGGCAGCGATTGCCTCTTGTTATACATTATCGGTTGAACTTCATCAACTTTCACAATGCTATCGTTTACCTGTATTCTTTTATCCTTCCCAACCCAGAGATAAGATACAAGCCGCTTGTTTTCAATCTTCTCGATGGCGGCTGCTTCGGGGAGTTTAAAATCTACAAGTACATCAACTTCTCTAAGGGTGGTAGCAACCATAAAAAACATAAGGAGCATAAAAACGATATCAGGCATGGAGGTCGTAGGAATCTCCTGTTTTGTAGTAGCTCTTCTTTTTTCAAATTTCATTTATAATTCCTTTTATGTTTTATTTGACAGCTTCAGGTTCAGCAAGTGAAATAATAATCGGTACTTTTTCTTTTATTTCATTTTGCTGCTCTTCAGTCAAATCAATAAATTTTTCTCCAAATTTATTTTGAGAATATGTATCTCTGACTTCAAAGAAAGCGCCTTTGATTTGATCAAGAGCTTGAATATAAATATTGTAAACGGTCTTTCGATCAGTTTTAACAGATACAATTAATTTTTTATTCGATGGTAAATCTATCTTAGATTCAATCCTCGGTTTTAATTGTTCCTTGATTCGAAAGACAGGGATTACGTTATTATCAAGAAGAACATCACCGTTTTCATTAATAAGAACCGATGCCATCCTATCTTTTGGTACCTCAACTTGTTCCATTTCTTCAGGTGGAACATATTCCGGAAGTGTCAGTCCTATTCCAGTATCAACATCAAATACAGTTGAGACAAGAAAGAACAACAATAGAAGGAAGGCTAGATCAGCCTGCGATGCAGTTGGAATATCTGCAGTACGCGTTCCTTTCTTTTTTATAAAAGCCATGATTTTCCTCTGGTGTAATTATTTTTTACCTTTTTGATTATGTTCGTAAAGTGCATCAATTAGCTCAACTGATGCTTCTTCCATATCACCAACCAAACGATCTATTCTTGATATAAAATAATTATAGAAAACCTGAAGTATCATTGCAACTACAAGTCCGAACAAAGTGGTTAAAAGCGCAATAGCAATACCATCGGCAACAACTGCCGGGGAAATCTGTGCGGCTTCTTTAATAGCATCAAACGCTTCGATCATACCTTGAACCGTACCCGTAAATCCAAGCATTGGTGCAAGAGTAATAAAAGTTGAAATCCAGATCAATCCTTTTTCAAGGAATCCCATTTCAATTCCACCGTAAGCAACGATTGCTTTTTCAGCAGCGTCAAGTCCTTCATCGGCTCTTAATAATCCTGCATGAAAAACTGATGCGATCGGTCCGCGGGTATTTGCGCAAAGCTCTTTTGCAGCTTCAACTCCGCCTTCATCAAGCGTCTTCTTTACTTTTAAAATGAATTGCTTGGTATTAACGCGTGCGCGGGTTAGTGTGAACAATCTCTCAAAACAAAATGCAAGTCCAATTATCATACAAGCGAGAATTGGATGCATAAATATTCCACCGGCAACATATTTTTCTGACAGCCAGTTTAATGCGCCAGAGTTTTGTGCTTCCTGTGCAATTAGTTGAACAGACGACGAAATGATTCCAAATATATCCATAAACAAACGACCTCCTGATTTTTAAGGTATGTGTTGAAAATAGCTTATCTACATTTTTTAATTTTATAAAAATACGTTGCTACATTAAGTATTTCGAAAAACAAAGTCAACAAATTTATTTATTGTTTTTATAAATAAAATTTATTATTCTAAATCAAATCTTGAAGGGAAAATTATGTTATTCCCGCTAACAAAGGTAAAATTTTCGAATAGACTATGAATAAAATTTCCAGCTTCGGTGGGTTTTACCCATCTGTTAAAATTTTCATCTTTCATCCATTCTCGATTTGCCGGTGTATCAATAATAAAAGGTGCAATGGAGTTTACGCTTAAATGAATTTCTTTCCCCTCAAGTGCCAATGTTTTTACTAAATGAATCAGTGCTGATTTGGATGTGCCGTAAGGTGCCTTTGTGCTTTCTGCAGTTACGCCCGTAAATGCAGTAGTAAAGCATATTGAGCCGCCGGCAGATTTTTTAACTAATAAAGAAAAATATTTTGCAAGATTGAAATTGGCAATCAAATTCATGTTTATCATTTTTTGCCATTCTTCGCTTGAAGTTTCCCAAAGATTTTTTCCGCCTGTGAATCCTCCAATTGTACTGAAAAGAAAAAATAATGAATTTTTATCAGGCTGAATTCCTTCGAATGCGGATGCTGCATTTTTTTCAATTGACAAATCCTCTATTATCCTGAATTCAATTTTATCTTCAGTATATGTTGAAGTCTTTTTGAAATCAAATAAATAAATTTTATCGTAATCTTTTTTAATTAGACTACTGCTGACACCTTTTCCCAAGGCACCTTCTGCTCCAAATATTAAAAGTATTTTTTTCATATTTATTTTTTTATTACTGAAAATTTTGCTGTTACAGGATAATGATCGCTAAAACCACCGAGATATCTGCTGCCTCCGTAAGTTGGAAAAGCAGTGCCTTGAAATTTTCCTGTGTGTGTTTGAAGCAGGTACGGTTTGAAAACTTCAAATGAACCGCAAACATAATTTAACTCTTCTCCGTCAATTAAATTTTTTGAAACTATTATCTGATCTATCATATTCCAATCATCTTTATATCGGTAGGAACCCACACCCTCACTAAATTGCTGATAAGATAAATTCAGCAATTTTGAGCTTGAATAGTTTGATGAATCACAAAAATATTTCTCTGCCAATAATACTTCGGCTATTGATTTATTGTTAGGTTCGTCATTAAAATCACCTATAACTATAATTTTAGCGTCTGGATCTAAAGCATATATTTCATCTATATTTTTTCTTAATACTTCGGCAGCTTTAATTCGTTTCGGCTCTGACTGAACTTCACCGCCGCCGCGCGATGGAAAATGATTAACAAAAAATGTTAGAATTTCCTCGTTATATTTTAATTGTACTTCAAGTACTAAGCGAGTTTTGTCTGTTTCGGATAAATAAACTGAATCAGCAGTAATGTTATTAATTTTAATAATGTTTTTCTTGTATATCAATCCGTTGTCAATCCCTCTTTCATCAGGCGATTCCATATAAGCAACACCATAATTTAAATCAGGCAAAAATTTATTTACCATGGAATCTAACAACGATTGATGCTCAACTTCACAAACACCTATTACATCGGGACCTTTTCCATTATTCATTAATCGAATAACACGGCTAAGATTATAAAGCTTTTTATCAAGTCTTTCCTGTGTCCATTCTTTTTCCGCCTCTGGAAGAAATTCCTCGTCTTTAGTCAAAGGATCATCTTTCGTATCAAATAGATTTTGAAGATTCCAAAACGCCACGAACAAAGTATCATTATTTTTGTTTTGAGATGCTGCAAAGGAATTAAAAAAATAGAGAGTTAATAATGTTATAAAAAATATTTTATTCATTGATAGGATTTATAGGTTAATAAATTTAATTCTGTTAACGGGGTTATATTTCAAGTTTTGTAACTACACCGTGAATTTTATTGTATGGCAATTTATAAAATTTAACGAAAGGCGGAGTGATCTTTTTTATAAATGCAAAAATTTTATAATAAATTTTCTTTGTTTCAATGTCTTCCACTCCATAAAAAATTAGTTTTTCACCAATTTCATTTTCCTTTAATATCTTTGGTATGTCTAACACTTCAAGGTAACCGGCACTAATTAATAATCCATCCATTCCTGAAGCAATAGATTCTTTTTTCTCCACAGTTATTCCAAAGGGGTATTCAGAAGTCGCTATAGAAACAAGTACATTTTTTTCGTAAATAATATTTCCCCGAATCATACAGTGCACTATGTATGGCGGAATATGATCTAAAGTTTTTGTGAAGAATAATGCAGTACCGCGTATGTTGTTTTTCAATCCATAAATTTGTTCGTAACTAAAAACGAAAGTGTCAAATGATAATGAGCGAAATGCTTTATACATCGCTTTATTTCCATTCGTCCAGAGCGTAATTACAAATAGAGGAATTGAGGCAATAATTAAAGACCAAAGCGCTCCATGTGGAATTTTTGTCATCACTGCCGTGAGGAAAATTAAATCTACAAGAAATACTCCGATTGCAATTGTGTATTTAAAGAATTTTTTATCGTGAAAGAAAATTCTGATCATAAAATATGAGCTGATAGTCATCGTTGCCGTAACTGCCATTCCATAAGCTGCCGCCAGGTTTTCGGATTTTCTAAAAAATAAAACCATAAATACTACTGCGATTAACAATCCCCAATTAACTGCACCGATGTAAATCTGAGATTTTATTTTAGTCGAAGTATATTTTATTTTCATCAACGGAATAATCCGTGTGGTAATTCCCTGATAAACTAGTGACATCACAGCGCTTATCATTGCCTGTGATGCAATTATTGTGGCGAGTAAAGTTAGAACTAAGAATGGAACATATAAAAAATGACTCATGTGTTTGACCATTTCAAAAAGAACCTGATCACTTTTACCGCCGTGTAGAACAAATGCACCCTGTCCAAAATAATTCACGACCAATGCAATTAACACAAACATCCAGGCTTGTCTTATCGGCTTACTTCCGAGATGACCCATATCTGCATAAAGCGCCTCCCCGCCTGTTGCGCAAAGTATTACTTCACTTAAAACAAATATCCCTGCAACCCCGTTATGAAGCATAAAGTTTATCGCATAATGCGGGCTGATTGCAAAAAATATTTCAGGAGAATTTGCAATTGAAAAAATTCCACTTAGAAATAAAGCCCCGAACCAGATTATCATTATCGGTCCAAAAAGCGTTGCAACTTTATCTGTCCCTTTAAATTGAAATGAAAAAAGCAGTATTGTAATAGCGAGTGTTATAATTACCACCGTGTCAGTTTGAATATGACCAAGCCCCGGAATCAATTCGAGACCTTCAACAGCAGAAAGAATACTTATTGCAGGGGTAATTACTCCATCCCCCATAATAAGTGAAACGCCGATATAACCAAGCAAAGTTATAAATACAACATTTCTGCCTTTTTTAATTTTACTATTTAATATCTCTTTTAGTACTATTATCCCGCCCTCGCCTTTGGAACTTAAACTCATCGCCAGCCACGAATATTCAACTGTGACTAATATGATTAGTGACCAGAATATTAATGATAGTATGCCCATCATATTTTCTTGAGTAGGCATCGTGAATACAAAGATGACACTCAATGTGTAAATGGGGCTTGTACCAATATCACCAAACACTAACCCCATTGCTTTTATTATTTCTTTGAAAGAATCAGAGAATGATTCTTTATTCGAATTTATGTCCATTAAATCTTTTTGAAGTTGTTTGCACTCTAAATATTCTTTAGTGCTTTATATTAGTTTTTAAGAATTATTCTTCAGCTTTAATTACCTGCTGCTTTTACTCCAGGCTTTTTTGATCAAATAGAATAATCCTGCATAAAGTAAAATCATTAAAATTCTTGCGCCCCAAATATAAGGCACTTGTTCGGGATTTGAATTGGTTAATAACAAAATCGGAAAAGCATCTTGCACAAACCACCAGATCATTATTACAAAAAGTACGGTCGGAGTTACATACTTCATTATTGGATAGAAGATTCTTGGAATTCCGATATCTCCCCCTTCATTCATTTCTTTCCAGGCTTTATCCGCACCGAAAACCCACATAAATAAAACTGTTTCCACAAATGCGAACAATACTAATCCAAATGTTCCTGCCCAATAATCCATCTCGTCAAGGAAACCGAATTTCAAAAAGAATATTACAAACTGAACAGAGATCAAAACAACAACTGCTAATATTGCTGTTGCTTTCTTGCGCGAGATTTTAAACTCATCTTCGAGAAATGCAATTACAGGCTGACCCATCGCTACCGACGAAGTTATTCCTGCAAAGAATAAAAGCAAGAACCAGAGGAAACCAAAAAATTCACCAAATGGAATTTGTCTGAATATCAGCGGCATCGAAACAAAACCAAGATCGAATGAACCGCCCGCAGCAATTTGTGTCGTCATTGTTAACCCGAAGAAAGCAACTGCCGCTGGAATTGCAATTGATCCGCCAAGTATAACTTCTGCAAATTCGTTTGTCGCTGATGTGGATAAACCTGAAAGAACTATATCATCTTTGGGTTTTAAGTAGCTTGCGTATGCGTGAATTGTTCCCATTCCAACTGAGAGTGTGAAAAAGATTTGTCCCGCTGCTGCAATCCAAACTGATGGATTTCCAAGTTTACTAAGGTCGGGATTCCAGATAAATGCTAAACCATTAATCACAGAATTTTCGGGGTGGGTTGGATCAGGTGCACCTAATGTTAAAACTCTTATCACTAAAATCACTCCGAATACAAAAAGCAGCGGCATTGCAATCTTCGCAAGTTTTTCTATTCCTGCAGAAATTCCTTTAAATAAAATCCAAAAGTTTATTGCAAATGTAATTAGCATAAATATGTATGCAGGTAAAAGCGAATCAAAATGAGTCCCCGCCTCCCTGCCTTGATAGCTGTACAAAAAGTTCTTCATCGTATCAAAACTTGTCTCATCGAAATATGTTTTTGTGATCGAAAAAAAACTAAACCCAAGTGTCCACGATTCGATATATGTATAATAAATCATAATTACGAGTGAAATGAACAAGCCGACTGCCCCAAAATATTTTGCCGCTTTATTTTTCCATAGAACATCAAACATTCCCGGCGCACTGCCGTGATTAAATCTGCCGCCGTGCCTGCCTATTCCCCACTCAATCCACATTAATGGAATTCCGAGTATCAAAAAGAAAATAAAATATGGAATCATAAAAGCACCGCCGCCGTTTTGTGCCGCCTGTACCGGAAATCGTAAAAAGTTTCCCAGCCCGATTGCATTTCCTGCAACAGCTAAGATTAAACCTATCCTGCTCCCCCATTGCTCGCGATTGTTATTTTCACTCATCAACTAACTCCTTTATTTGGATTTAAAAGATCAATAATGATTTCATATTTAATGTCCCTCTCTTCGTAAGAGAGGAATTTAGAACCAGCCCCGAATTCATTTCGGAGGTGAGTTCCCTTTTACCGAAAGAGAAAAATTAAAAAATTTATATTGAGCATTAATTTTTGTATTCAATGCAGCTAATAAATCAATAACTTTCATCATTCATTATCCATAAATTATCATAAATATTAATTTTTCAAGCTTCGCTCAAATCAACTTTTATTTCTTCTTTTTCCGAAGTCGCAATTACAGAAGCTACCATTGCATCTCCGGTTACGTTTGTCACTGTGCGGCACATATCAAGTATTCTGTCTATTCCGATTATTAACGCAATTCCTTCTTCTGGAATTCCAACTGACTTTAAAATAACAATTAACATTATAATTCCAACCCCTGGAACTGGCGCTGTACCAATTGACGCAAGCACTGCAGTAAAAACAACTGCTAGCTGCTGGCTAAAAGTGAGATCAATTCCAAAAACCTGCGCAATAAATACTGCTGCCACCCCCTGATAGAGTGCAGTTCCATCCATATTAATTGTTGCGCCGAGCGGTAAAACGAAACTCGTTATTGATTTTGATATGCCCAGATTTTCATGACAACACTCAATATTTACCGGCAAAGTTGCGGCAGATGAACTTGTGCTGAATCCAATAGTTTGGACTCTTCTTATCCCCTTAAAAAATGTACTCACCTTAAACTTGCTGAAAAACTTTATGAACAAAGAATAAACACCAAATGTCTGAATCATTAATCCAAACAAAACAGTTACAGCATACCAGAAAAGTGTTTGCAGTATATCAAATCCGAACTCGCTGATTGTAGCAGAGATTAAAGCAAATACTCCAAGCGGTGCAATCAGCATAATGATATCAACCATTTTGATCATTGATTCACTTAGTCCGTCAAAAAATTTTATCACAGGCTCCGATTTCTCTTTGCTTATTAAACTTAAAACTAAACCAAGAAAAACTGCAAAAAAAACTATCTGAATCATTTCGCTGTTTGCCAAAGCAGTAATTGGATTTTTCGGAACGAGATTAACAAGCTGATCTATCAAACTAAAATTTCCTTGAAGATTCATTTTACTTTGTGCCTCCTCCCCATAAACAGAAAGCAAAGATGTTTTTGTGTCGGCAGGCATTCGCATACCCGGCTGAATTACATTTGCTAAAATCAATCCGATGGAAATTGCAAGGGCGGTGGTAAAAATATAAAGTGAAATTGTTTTCCCTCCTATGCGTGCGAATTTTTTTATATCGCCAAGACTTGCAGCCCCCACTACAAGCGAAGCAAGCACAAGCGGAACTGCAATCATATTTAATAGACGGATAAAAATATCACCAATCCATTTAATGTCTGATGGAATCGTAGTTTCTTTGCCAATGGAAGTAATGTTAGAAAAATGCTTTGAGGGAATTAATTTCTGATCAGAGATAAACGATGAAACAACTGCTTCTGATTTTTGATTTGATTCAGAAATTTTACGCGAAGAATTAATAATCAAAAGCTGCTGCCTGGAATCAAATAAAATCGTATCTGCACTTGAAGGATTTATTAAAATAAAATTCTGCCACTTTTCAATTTTTTCCGATACAACTTTTTTATCTTTTATGTACTCAACTACAAGCACATCCTTTTTAATATTAAATATCGAACCGAACACAGCCCCAAGAATCAGCGCAGCGATAATCTGGTTGTGAAGTTTGGGCAGTTTAAATTTCATTAAGCAGTAATTTATTTTTTTTTGAATTTAATCGAGGGCAAATATGCAAAAGATAATTGTTTTAGAAAAAAGAATTTATGACGTATGAAACCCAAACAACGGAAAATCATCTTAAATTTCCTTAAATTAAAAACAAAAATCCCGAGGTTTTCTATGAAACCAAAAATATTCCTTCATATCACTTTTATCTTTTTCCTTTTATCTTTTGTCTTTACGCAAGCCACCGTCCGTTACGTTAGCCCGACCGGCAGCAGCACCCCTCCCTACACCTCCTGGGAAACCGCCGCCGACAGCATTATGGAGTGCATTAACATCTCCGTATTTGGCGATACCATTTACGTTGCCAACGGTACTTACAAAGAGCAGGTAGTTATGATTCCCGGTTTATCCCTTATTGGTGCAGGTATGGATAGCTGTGTGATTGATACGAGGGAATTAGTTAATGACGTAGATTTTTTAGCTGTAAATGTTGTTGAAAATTGTTTATTCATGGGTTTTAATATTTATGTTTATTACAATTCAACTAAGGGTTATGGTGTTGGTGGTTCTACAAATAGCATAATAACACTTAACAAAGTTACAACAGCTGGGATCGGAATATTTAGTGGATCAAACCCTACATTTTATAAAAATATTTTTTTTCATGTCGATCACGGAGCTTACCTTTTCAATTCAAATGCTATAATTAGAAATAATTCATTTATCGGCGATGGAGAGGTTTCAGGTTTCGATGTTGGTATATCCATTCAGGCATTTAATAATGCTTATTACCCAACTATTGATTCAAATTATATAGTTACAGTCGGAGACGGGATAAGAAAGTCCTTCGGTTCCAGTCCTAAGATTAAAAACAACACCATTTTTAAAGAGTATGAATACGGTATATTTGTAACTGTCTCTGATACTGTAGAAATCGCAAATAATATAATCTTTGGAATTGGGGGTGATGGTATAAATTTCAATGGCATTACAAATATTATGCTTAACAATAATCATTTAGCTGGAAATTTTGGAACAGGTATTTGGGGAAGTGGATCGGGACGTCTAAACAACAATATAATTACAAATTCAGAAGTTGGTATTGAATTATCATCGTTTGGAGACATATCACCAGAATACAATGACCTTTGGGACAATGATGATAATTATTCAGGGTTCTCACCAGATAGCACAAATCTTTCAGTTGATCCAATGGTAGTTAATGACGATTCAACCAAAGGTGATCTTGATTTTCATCTTCAGAAATTTTCTCTCCTGATTGATGCAGGTGACCCAACAATTCTTGACAAAGATTCAACAAGAAGTGACATTGGTCTTTATGGTGGTCCATTCGGTGAAAGCTATACTTACTTAGATTTAGCTCCTCGCACTCCAGTAAACTTAAACGCAACACTTGACAGCTTAACAGTAGGTATAACCTGGAATAAAAACACAGAAGCTGATTTTAATCATTACAATGTTTACAGAGACACAACAAAAAACTTTCAGATAGATTCAACAAATCTTTTTCTTTCAACACCAGTTGCAAACCTTATAGATATTCTCCCTAACTATGTTGAAAAGATTTATTACAAAGTAACAGCAGTTGACAATCAAGACAACGAATCAGAACCAAGCGAAGAAGTAGGATTTATCCTAACCTCTGTTACTGATCACCAACAAACGATTTCCGATTACCGGCTTTATCAGAATTATCCTAATCCATTTAATCCATCAACAAAGATCAGTTACAGACTAAAAGAAAGAGGTTATGTAAAACTTTATGTTTATGATATAAAAGGAGAACTCATTTCAGTGTTAGTAAATAAAACACAAGAAGCCGGCTTCTACGAAGTAGAATTTGTAGGGAACGGTCTCCCGACCGTTCCGAATAATTCGGATCTTGCATCAGGAATCTATATTTACCAAATAATGGTAAAGAATGAAAACAACATCCCTGTATTTACAGATATGAAAAAGATGATTTATTTAAAGTAGGGGCAGGACTCCAGTCCGCCCGATTTGTCTGACAAGATGAAACGTCAAATGTCAAACGTGAAATGAAAAGCAATTAAACAATTAGACAATTAAACCCCCACCCGCAGAAATACGGAATGGGAATAATAAATAATCAATAATAAATTAAAAATCAATCGGAGGTATAAAATGAAACGAGCAATACAATTCTTGTTTCTCTTAATTCTGGTCGTTCTATCTCTTGATATTCTTGCACAAGAACAACCAAGCACACAACAATTTCCATTGGGTGCTTTCCTGGGCGCCAGCCACAAAACTGACCCACTTTTATATCAATCCTTTTCTGAGTCGGGAATGAATACTGTTATTCAATATGCCGAGGATAACACACATAATCTTCTGGAAGATTTCGATCTCATTGCTTCAAATCAGAAGGATAAATCTGACTATATTGCTTATTATGCAACTGCCTATTATTCTAAGTGGAATGCTGAACAAAATCAACTTGACTTGGATAAGGTAGGGGTTAAGCATAAATATGGTCAACCTGCTAAATGGCAAAACGATT
>DAOLIQ010000009.1:0-63591 GCA_035328465.1 Ignavibacteriaceae bacterium
GTACATATCTAAGTATCCATTGTTATCGTAATCCCCGATTGCTATGCCCATTCCATCAATAATGAGTCCTGCCCCCGAAACATCACTAACATCGGTAAAAGTACCGTCCATATTGTTGTGGAAAAGAGTATTCCTTTTATTAAGATCATTTGCAACATAAATATCCTGCCATCCATCATTATCGTAGTCAAGAAAAGATACGGCAAGAGCTAAATGACCAATATCTGAAACACCAGCGATAGTTGTTACATTTGTAAACGTACCATCAGCATTGTTATGATATAAATAATTGCCAACCACAAGGTCTCTATTACCAACATATAAATCTAAATACCCATCGTTATCATAATCTGCCCAGGCAACGGGCATAGTTTCATTTGCTGCAAGTGACAAGCCGACCGCAGCAGTAACATCAATAAAAGTTAAATTTCCTTCATTTCGAAATAATCTGCTTGTCGCTCCTCTGTTTGAAATAAAAAAATCTTTATCACCATCATTATCATAGTCTGCCCAAATCGGTGTCTCAGATCTTAAAGTGTTTGCTATTCCATATTGTATGCTAACGTCAGTATAAGTGGTGCCGTCAAATTCCAGTAGTTGAATTTGGCTGAAATATTTACTAAGTGTTAAATCCTCTAAACCATCCTGATTAAAATCACAGAAACTCAATCCTCCGGCAAAAAATATTACGTTACTCGTATGGTCTATGCCCAAGTCGGCAGCAACATTTGTAAATGTAACTTGTTGAGCTTGAATAATAATAGAATTTAGAAAGATAATTGAGAGAAGTGAGCAATACTTAAATACACTCCACAAGGAAGTTGATTTATTAAAAAATACAAAATTAAAAAACAATTGTTGTTTGTTTCCCCAAAAAGATTTCAAACTAATTAGCATTAATTTATTTGATGTCCTAGATTATTATAAAATGTGAACCGCCTCAAGAAAGAATAGTAAATAAGAATAACTCTCTCCACCTAAAATAGTGGAGAGAGTTAATAAACATAGAGCAAAGGTTATTAAGCCTATTACTTCATTAGGATCATTTTCTTCAAATCGTTATAGTGAATACCGGTTGATCTTTCGTCAACAGAAATTCTATAAAGATAGATACCTGAACTTAAACCCCTACCTATACTATTAGCATCAAAGTTAACTGAATAATATCCGGCACTTTGTTCACTATTTACTAAATCAGCAACCTTTTCGCCAGTAACGCTAAATATTTCGATCTTGACAAAAGCGTCCGCAGGCAATTGATATTTAATCACCGTAGAAGGATTAAACGGATTCGGGAAATTCTGATCTAATTCAAATTGTTGTGGTAATAAAATTTCCTTCGACAATTGAGGTTGAGCAGACAGTCCTTCAGTAAGAGTTAGACTCTGATTAACTGCTACATTAGTTAAGGTAGTTACAGAACCACTTGGCCAAGTAACCTTAATCTCATCTATTATGCTAGCAGTACCAACACCGATAATTTGTGTTAAACTGTTCTGTGATTGGAAACTAATTTGGCTATGAACAAATCTTTTAACAGTATTACCACCTACAGTAACTTCTATAACAGAGCCAATAGCGTCTTTATTGCTTGAAACACCTTTAAGATTAAGTTTTATCCAATGGTTTGTTCCATTACCGCTATTTTTCCAGAGAGTTGTTTTTGTACCGAAACCGTTAACTACAGCTATATCAGAGAAACCATCGTTATTAAAATCTCCGATTGCATTACCATAACTTTGAGATTTATCCAGGTTTATCCAAGTATAAACAGGTGTTGAAAATGTTCCATCACCATTATTGGCGAATAGGACATTTTGACTTTCGGGATCAGACATTCCATTTCCGTGAGAAACGCTTACGAATAAATCTAAATCGCCATCATTATCATAGTCAACGAAATTGGCACCCCAACAAATTTTATTAATTAATAAACCAAGAGCAGCCGCTACGTTAGTAAAAGTACCATCTCCATTATTTTTGAGAAGACCGTTACCAACTGGGCTATTTGAAACATAAATATCAACAAAACCGTCATTGTTATAATCTCCTATGGCCAATCCCATTGCAGCAAAGTGAAGATCAGCACCTGAACTGACACTTACGTCTGTAAACGTTCCATCTCCATTATTTTTGAAGAGTGTGTTGCCTTGTTCAAAATCGTTGGCTAAGTATAAATCCTGATATCCATCATTATTATAATCTAACCAGGTAACAGTTAAGTTAAGAACATCAAAATTTGAAACTCCAGCCGTTGCAGTGACGTCTGTAAATGTACCGTCACCATTATTATGGTACAGGTAGTTTCCAAGGCTGTTCACTCTGTTGCCAATGTAAACATCTAACCAACCGTCGTTATCATAATCGGCCCATGCTGCGGACATAGTTGAAACGTTCGCTGTTGATAAGCCGGAAGTGGTTGTGACATCTGTAAAACTGGAAGGTGAATCGCGGCGATATAGGTGACTTACATCATCTGCATTAGCTACAAAAAGATCTTTGTCACCGTCATTATCATAATCAACCCAAATGATAGTTCTGGAAGAAGAAGTCTCCGAGAGACCAAATCTTGTCACGACATTTTTAAAGTCGCGAGGGGTTTTGTTTCTAAAGATTTCAATATTATTGCCACCTTCGGTACCTAAAGTTATATCATCAAGTCCATCTTTGTTAAAATCGACAAAACTTACACCCGCACCCATGAAATCGACATTATATGTATGATCTATTCCGAGGTCGATTGCAACGTCTCTAAAATGCTGTATTGGTGCAGCCCATGTTCCTTCAACGACATCTATAAGCTGTCCCACAGGCACATCTCTTAACACATCAACAATACCACTTGGCCATAAAACTCTGATTGAGTCGATGACTGTTGCAGTACCGACACCAATTGTGTTGGTTCTGCTGTTCTGTGATTCAAAACTGACGGCACTGTGAGTAGATCGAATGAATTTACTGCCTCCTTGATAAACTTCGATCACGCTGCCAAAGCCATCAAAGTTACTTGAAGTTCCAGAAAGTAATATCTTTATCCAATTATTTGTGCCACCGCTATTTTGGTATAGTTTAGTTTTAGTGCCATTCGCATTAAGAACAACTAAATCCTGCCATCCATCATTATTAAAATCACCAATTGCATTACCGTAACTATAATCATTATCAGTCATCAAGCCTGACCCTGAATTTACAGTAAAAGTACCATCACCATTATTAGTGTAAAACACATTAGTTCTTGCCGGGTCACCGGGACCTGTTGGACCATCAGAAACGGAAACAAATAAGTCAAGGTCACTATCATTGTCATAATCGAAGAAGGTAGTTCCCCAGCAGATTCTTCCTATAGTCATTCCTAAAGTTGTAGCAACTTCGGTAAATGTTTCATTACCATTATTTTTTAAAAATCTGTTACCATCCGGACTATTGGAAAGGTAAAGGTCTAAATAACCATTGTTATCATAATCACCAATGGCGATACCCATGCAAGCCATAGCAAGATTTGAACCTGACGATACACTAACATCAGTAAATGTTCCATCACCATTATTTTTGAAAAGAGTGTTTCCAATGTTCAAATCATTTGCAAGATATAAATCCTGTAAACCATCATTATTAAAATCAAACCAGGAAACCGTTAAGTTCATTTTTCCAAAATTAGCAACACCTGCAGTAGCAGTAACATCTGTAAATGTTCCGTCACCATTATTATGGTAGAGAATGTTACCTAATGCAAAATCATGTGCCCCAACATAAAGATCAAGCCATCCATCGTTATCATAGTCAGCCCAGGCAGCTCCGGTAAATTCACCAATGGCTGTGCTCATACCGCAGGTAGCAGTAACATCGGTGTGTGTGCCATTACCTGAGTTATGATATAACCTAACAACTTCGTTTGCATTTACAACAAGCAGATCTCTTTCGCCATCGTTGTCATAATCAGCCCAAAGAACTGTTTTAGAACGGAATAATTCTGATATTCCCATTGGATCGACTCTATCTCTGAAATCTGTAGTTCTATTTCTAAAGATCATCAAGTTTTCAGTTGTTTGAGTACTCAGGGTAATATCATCTTTACCGTCCATGTTTATATCGGCAAAGCTAACCCCACCTGCAAAAAAAGAACCATTCCAGGAATGATCAATCCCCATGGGGATCGCAACATCCGTGAATGTTTGTGCCTTTATGCCAGCTGACACAATCAGCAGACTTAAGAGCACGAGAAAGAACGTTTGTACTGTTTTCATATTAACCTCTCGTTAATGATTTGTGATTATTAATTGTAAAAAAACTTATTATTTTAGTTATAGTATATAATTCACTAGCTGAGTCATTCTTACTTTTCGTATTAAGGAATTTTAAATCATTTAAGCAAATTTGATGGACGATAATAGCTTATTTTGATTTAAATGTCAAATGGTTTTTAGTTATTTCTAGAAAAATATTTACAATTAGATAGGAATTATGATTTCAACTACTGTACCATAGAAAACTAATCATTATATCAAAATTAATGAATTTGTTTTTTATGGCTGTATCATAATAAAAATTATTACTTTAAAGAGACACCCAAATTTTCTTTATCACTAAAAAGCAGCATATAAATCGACTCGTAATTTCATTTGAGAAACCAGGACTTTGCTAATTCATTAGTCTTTAAATAATTTAGAAGCAAATTGGAAATTTTACTTTTTCCCTTATCATTTGGATGAGTACCATCCGGCTCAAAGTCACTAATTTCCCAAATTAAACCATCACTTCTTGGAGCTAATGCATTAGCCCAAAGATATGGGCCCCAAAGTAAAAGTGGAGACTGAACCGTCCCCTTTAATGGATCAAAATTTAACTCGGCACTACCATTAATCTGATCGAGGATTAACCATCTTACTGCAAATCCGCTTTCGTAGGCGTAAGGTTCAGGGTTTTTATCAATTAGTGCATAACCACCATAACTCCGACTTGATAAATATACAATCTTAATGTTGGGGAAATTCTGCTTAAGTCTTTGCATAGTAGTTATTAGATATTCCTTCAATGTTTCTGTTGCTTGGGGCCACCCGGTTTTGGGGTATGCTAAGGCCAATTTTACCCAGGCAACCTGAACTTGCTCATTTGTTAGCCCGTCATTTTGAATCCTTTGTTGAAGCACTTGCCAAGGTTCGTCAGTGCCTGCCCAATCTTCAGCAGTCATTCCAACTTGAGCTCCATTGGTGATTTCAAGATAGGGAGAAGTTTCAGAGTCTGAATTGGCGAGAGTGATAAAATCTTTAAACTCAATCGAAGTGTTTGACATGCCGATAGAAATAAATACAATTTTCCCAGTTGAAGAGGAGTCGCCATTTTCATCCAGCGGGGTTATTTCATTGAGAAGTTTTTGTGCAGCAAGAAAATGGTCCGGTGGGGGTTCATTCGATCCCATCCCATACAATCCACCCTCCTCGCCGTTGTAGGTTTCAGAGGAATTCATATCCATTATTGGAATTAAATTACTGAAGTCAGCTACTGTATTAACCGAGTTGGACTTGTTGGAACTGCATCCTGTTTGAATTACAATTACCAAAGCAAGGATGTATAGTAAATATTTTATTTTGTTCGCTGATTCAAATTTTTGACTTTTAAATTTCATTATCTGTTTCCTAAATTTTGATTGGTTATAATTGGAAGATGTCGTGCAATAAACAAGTCACTAATTTGTTTCTATCTCCTTTATTTTTTCCCTGTTAATAATTTCAACAGTTCTTATAAAATCTTTGTACCAATTATTTTTATTTTCTCTTTCTCTGCTTAGCTGCGAATCGGTGTTATCATTCCATCTTCGGCATAAATAAATCGGTTCGTAAATTCTTGATATTTTATAATTTCGAATTATCTCTAACACTACTGCATAATCTTCACCATAACTTACATTTGGAAATTGAAGCTGCCTTATCAACGGCGTATAATAAGCTCGCGGTGCTCCCAGCCCATTTATTCTTAATGCATTGTTAGAGCCATTATCATCAGTCCATTCCCCGTGGTCAATTAGTCCGGGGGAAATTTCATTTAATTTAAAATCCACAAGTTTATAACTGCCAATTAGCATTGCGGTTTTATCTTGGTGGAGTTTGTCGATTACTTTTTGTAATGTTTGATTATCAATGTATAAATCATCGCTGTCAAGCTGGACAGAATATTTTCCGCATCTTGAATCGTTGATTGCTAAATTCCAACACCCGCCTATTTCCAATGTTTGGCTTTCGGGAATAATGTGAATTACCCGCGGATCTTTTTCGTTAAAGGATTTAATAATAGAAGATGTTTTGTCAGAGGAATGGTTATCAACAATAATAACATTAAACTCAAATTCTGATCTTTGTTCGAGAGCTGATTTTATTGCATCAGCAATTGTAGCTTCCCGGTTCTTTACTGGGATAATTACAGAAGCCACAACTTCGAATAAAGATTCATTTAAATCAATCAGTTTGGATGGATTGGAAATAAATGCGCCAATTTTTTTCAAATGATCAGTCACAACTTTCTCTCTTTCAATTTGAATATTTTTTTTTGATAGATCCAAGTACTCAAATTGTTTTTCAAAATGAATTTTATCAGTTGGTTCTTTTTGCAGGTACAGCGGCTCTGGAATTCTTTTAATCACTTTATTTCTGGAAGCAAATAAAACCAATGAGTAAAAACCAGAGTAATTTAATTCCCCCAAATCGTTTGAGTATTTTTGAAGCAAATCTTTGCTGATTAATACCATCGAGCCAAAATCGAAATCGTCTCTTACACTTCCATACTGAAAATCAATTAAAGGATTTGGTTTAATGATTTCTCCCTCCCTAATTTTATAATCAGAAAAAGTAATTCCTGCCGGGTATGTCTCTGCAATTTTTATCAGCCTAAAAATTGCTTCAGAGCCTAATTCTATTTGATTCTTATCGAAAACGAATAGTGCAAAATCTGTTTTTGTTTTATTTAATATTTGGTTAATTACCAAAGAACTAAAAATATTTTTAATGGGAATTTCATTAGAGATGTTTTTAATTTGTTTGTCATTTTGTATCGATAAAAAAAATATCTTTTCAACAAGCTCGTGGTTAATTAACTGGTTGGCTAAAATACTGCCCGGTCCATTGCCTGCTGAATAAAGAAACGCTGTTATCTTTTTATCATTCATTATGATTTAATTCCTCGTTATAAAAACTAATAACACGGTCAGTTAAAATATTTAGATCGAATTTGCTGATTGCTCTCCCCCTTGCTTCCAATCCCATTTTTATTCTTAATCCAGGTTCTGAAATTAGATTCTGAATTTTCTCTGCAAGATCATGGGCATTTTTATTTTCAAATAAAAACGATGTTTCTCCATCAATTGCAATGTCAAGTACTCCATCGGCGTTAGAGCAAACAGAAGGTTTCGCCATTGCCATAGCTTCAACCAAAGCAATTCCAAAGGCTTCCGAGTGTGAAGGAAAAACAAAAATATCCATTGCTGCTAAAACTTCCGGAGTATCGCTTCTAAATCCTGTGAATAAAATATTTCCTATTTGTAGTTGAGCCGCTAACTGTTTTATTTGATTTGCATAATTATCTTCTCCGTGGCTTGCCTCTCCAACAACCAGAAAGCGCAATTTACCATTCTTCTCATTTAATCGTTTTGCTGCAGCCAGAAATTCCTCGTGACCTTTGCCCGGGCTAAATCTTGCAAGCATTCCAATTACAATTTCTTCGTTTGAAATTTTCAATTCGGTTCTAACTTTATTCCCATTAACTTTTTCGGGGTCAAACTTTTTTGTATCAATTCCATTATGAAGTAAAATTATTTTAGTATCAGTTAGTGCAGTTGTTTCAAGTAAATTTTTTCTAATTACATTACTTATAGCAAATGCTTTATTTATTCTTTTGTAAATCTTGTTATGAAGGAAATCTTTTTTTTCAATAAATGAACCAACTTGCTTTGTGAAAAATAAAGGTAATTCAAGTTGGAATATTTTTAAAGCCGGAACCAACAACCATAAATCTTTTGAAGCCTGTGTATGAATTAAATCAAATTCTTCTTTGCTTATCATCAACCCGCATTTAATGATTTCAAAAGGATTAAAATATCCACGAAACTTTATCGCATGGGTAAGTATGCCGGCAGCGCTCGCTTCAACATGAATTCGTGAATCGCGAATGCAAAGAAGTTTTACTTCATTATTTCTTCGAATGAGCTGTTGAACTGCAGTAATTGTAAACATCTCCATTCCACCCCAGCTTTTTGATAGACAGGAATATAAAATTTTCATCCTATCGACTAATAAATTTTTGTGATTCTCGCATTGGAAAAATAATGCATCAAAATTTCGTCAAACATAAATCCGCGGTAAGCCATTACGGCTGCCCCAATTTGACAAAGCCCAACACCGTGCCCCCATCCTGCACCCCAAATTTTAAATCGCATTGGAACACTATCCTTGAATTCTTCACGTTCAATCACAATCGCCGAACTTAGTAAGTGAGTTTTAGAAAGGACTTTTCTAATCTCTAATTCTTTACCTATAACAAAAGTTTTTTTTGAACCAACAATTCTAAGTTTTACCAGTCTTGCAGATTTTCCTCTTTCAACAGGTTGAAGGTCAATAATGCTTCCGAAATCAATTCCGGTTTTTTGTTTTATTAAGTCAGCAAGCTCCTGCTGCGAATATTCAACTTTCCAGCGGTAAAAATTTTTGGTCTCACGATCATAATCCTGCATCACTTGCGAAAGGATTCTGTTATCTAATGTATTACAAAATGCAGGTGGATTTCCTTTTATCCATTTTCTAGAATTTACTTCATCAGTAAAATCCAGATTAAAATTATCCGGTTCAAATTTGTAATCAAGAACAGATTTCAAATAATTATGATGAATAGGCTGCCAAACATTTTCAAATTCTTCAGTAATTCCGCCGCAGGATTTAGAATAACGGGCGTCGCAAATATTTCCACTATCAGTAAGCACTTGCCCCATTGTTTGTTCGATTGCCTGGCGTGCAATTTCAGTTGTTATTTTTGTTACACCGTGAAATCTCTGGCAGTGATCATCAGAACAAACATCATAAAGTTCATGCTCCTGTTTATCGTACCAAACTATTTTTTCACTTTCGTTTTTATCCTCAAATTGAGCCGGAACAGATTCACCTTCACTTTTTTTTAGAGCATTATTTTCTAACTGACGAAGAAGCCAGCTTCTTGAAACAATAGCATGAGCTTTCAATAATTGCAAAGAAGATTTTGCACTCATCTCCGAAGAGATAACACTGACAAGATAATTTTCAAGAGGGAGGAAATTTATTGCAATGATCTTTTGCCCGTGCTTTAAAAGTTTAAGCTGATAAATAAACCTCTGTTTCTCTTTTCTCTCCCAATGAAATTCTTTACCGATTGGGACCTCCTTAATCAAAAAAGATTCTGCAATCGGGTCTGTCGGTTCAAATATGATTTCATCACTGATTTCCATTTTATCGGATTTACTTCGGCAAATAATCCTGTCATTAATTATTTCAGCCGAAAAGGGCCCGCTGAAAATTTGTCGAAATCCGAAAGAATGGAAGTCGCCGTATAACTCAAAATCAATTTTATCGGCTGTTAATATGCCAACAGTAATCCACGGCTCTTGTTTGAATTTTTTCATTACTAATTTCTCAAATCCACTTTTTGTGAACCAAATATAGTGATAAGCATAGAAATATTAATTCGGCAACAGGTGTGTCTAATTAGTAAATTATTTTCAAACTCTCTAAATTGAATAAAAAGAAAAATCATTTTATAAATCATAATGGTTCAAAAAGAAAAAGTAAGTATTATCGGATTTCCCATGGATCTTGGTTCCGGAAGGCGGGGCGTGGATATGGGTCCTTCGGCACTAAGAATTGCTGAACTTAGTTCCAAGTTGATAAACCTTGGCTATGAAGTTGAGGATTTAGGAAATGTTCAAATAGAAATAATGGAGCGTCAAAAAGTAACTGACGAAAAACTTAAATACTTAAATGAAATTCTAAAAACATCAAAACTATTAGCGTCAAAAGTTGAAAATATTTTAGATAGAAAAAGATTTCCACTGATAATTGGCGGTGATCATTCTATGGCGATCGGAACAATTGCAGGTATTTCGGCGCATTGCAGGAAGAACAAACTACGGCTTGGCGTTATCTGGATTGATGCACACGCGGATATGAATACAGATAAAACAACTCCTTCGGGAAATATCCATGGAATGCCATTGGCAGCATGCATGGGTGTGGGAAATGAAAAACTGGTTAATTTTTATGGCTTCGCTCCAAAAGTTAAACCAGAAAATGTTGCACTAATCGGAATCAGAAGTGTGGATCGGGAAGAAAGAACTACAATCAAAAAACTTCAAGTGCCGGTCTTTACAATGTCTGATGTTGATAAACTTGGTATTCACAGAATTATTTCGAGAGTACTAAAGCAGTTCAAGGAAAAAGTTGATCATATACACATTAGTTTTGATGTTGACAGTGTGGATCCATATGTGGCTCCTGGCGTTGGAACTCCCGTTGCAGGGGGTTTGAGTTACCGCGAGACTCATTTACTCATGGAATCTATTGCTGAGTGCGGATGTATGTCATCATTAGAGGTCACCGAAGTAAATCCAATTCTGGATAATAGAAATCAAAGTGCTGTATTTACTGTTGATGTTATTGCTTCAAGCATGGGGCAGCGTATTTTGTGAACAGCCCGAAAATTATTTTTCCCATCGTTGTCCTTTTGCTGCTTGTATTTTATACTTTAAAATTTTTCGATGTGATTTATTTTTCTTTAGTTGAATTTGCAGCATTCATTTTTTGTTTTTGGGGTTTTAAAAAAGCTGTGGATGGATTTAGTTTTGTTGATCGCAGCAAAGTTTTCTTCGGAACAATACTATTTCTTTCTAGCCTGACAGTAATCATCCCTTATCATTTCGAATTTTTTACTCTCCGGGAAATTATTTTGCCGGCTTTATTAATGATACTGGGTGGAGGTTTTCTCATGCTATTTATTACCTCCACCGAAAACATAATGCTGGCGTTTATTTCTGTAGTGCTTCTTGGTTTTAGTTTATTAATAGTTGTTAAAAGCGGCAGGGCTGATTTAATGTTTTTCTTAAAAAACATTTGGGAAATTATTCTAAACCTGTGGTACTTATTCTTGTTGTTATTTGGGTTAGTATATTTAGTTAATAGAAAATAATCTTACTCAATAGCCCCTTCAAATAAAATTTTACTTCCGGGTGCATCCGTTTTGTCATCAGGGTCTTCAATTAATAAAAATTTACTCCCAGACTGAGTTAAAAAATCTGAAAAAGTAAAGTTCTTAAAATCCATGCGCTGCATAGAAGTAAAGACACTCAAGGAATAATAATCTGCTCCAACATTACCCCAAAGATGATATGCTCTGCCAGTTTCAATTGCGGGTAATTCTGATAACTGCAAAACACCCCTGCCTTCTGACAGATCAAGAAATATTTTTGCGAATCCGTTATCAAGATTATTTGTCCTTTGCAGATTTACAATTCTTAATTCCTTAGAATCGAGAATAGCTTGCAACGAGGAATTACCTTCAAACTGAGCTGAAAGAGCTGTGATTTCCTGATTCAGATGATCAACCTGCATTTGATAATTATCTACTTCTGAAGTGAACTTGAAATACATAATCACCAATCCAACGGCAACAATAAAAAATAAAATAAAAGAAATTATTTGAAACAGATAACTTTTTTTCTTCGGTTCATAATCCTCAAAGGTATTTCGTCTGCTTTCCGGCCTGTAAGGTAAATCCTGCTTATTCCTTTGTGCAGTGTTTAATTCAATACTTTTATCATCTTCATTAATATCAATTCCGGGTTCGTCAATCATAAACTTGGAATTTTCTTTGGGTGATTCTGTTTTTACTTTACGGACAAGTTTTTCAATTTCATTCTCAAGCTTCGTGCTTACATTTTCAAGCGATTCAACTTCCTCAAACTCCTCATCGATTTTAATTAAACTAGACGGCTCTTCATCAACTGAAGAATCTATTCGGGACGTTCCCTCATCATCTGGAATAACAGGCAAGTCTTCCAAAATATTTTCTTGAACTTCAGGAGTTGGTTCACTAATAATTTCAGACTTGTTCAAAGTCGCCTGTTTCACCTTTGTTCTTATTTCATCTTTTATCCGATAAAGTTTTCTTGCTACTTTATCTTTCAATTGAGTTGGTGGGTTTTCAATTTGTAAAGTGACAGGCAATAGTGATAAATCATTTTGAAGTGCTGCCAGCTCGTTTAGGAAAGATTCGTCCTTAAATTCAGGTGAGTCCTTTAATT
Source organism: Ignavibacteriaceae bacterium (assembly GCA_035328465.1). Taxonomy (GTDB): domain Bacteria; phylum Bacteroidota; class Ignavibacteria; order Ignavibacteriales; family Ignavibacteriaceae; genus JADJEI01. The sequence goes on from DAOLIQ010000009.1 coordinate 12,308, forward strand.
CGGAAAATGATTTCCAGCCGAAAGAAATTGCAAGAAGAAGTTCTTTCCTTTCTTCTAATGTCATACCGCCTCCCCCTTAGACAAATTATCTCTCAAAATATTTACGGCAACTTTAATTTTGGCTTTCACCGTTTGCGGAGGAATATGAAGCCTTGCTGATATATCTTCTGAAGTTAATCCTTCGTAGTAGGCAAGGTTAATTACGTATTGCTGGGCGTCAGTTAATTTTTTAAATGCTTTATCTATAAATTCTTTTCTATCCAGAACCAGTTTGATCTCAGGCAGTTCCGATTTCGATATGGAATGTGGAATTATATTCTCATCTTCAAAGGAATCGTCATACTCCGGAAGTGAAGTTGATTCTTTTAGCCGGTTTAAAAAATCTAAAGCTTTATTTCTTGTCAGATTAATAATCCAACTATAAACATTTCCATTGCCGAAGTCGAATAAATTGCTTTTGCGCCAGATGATTACAAAAACATCACTGAGAATTTCTTCACAGTACTTTTCTTCTCCTGAAATTTTTTTAACCATTGTAAAAAGAATCGGGGAATAGCGGTTATATAATAATTCCAATGCTTTGGAATCGAACTCCGAAACTTTTTGCATAAGTTCTATATCTGAAAGATTGCTGCCTGTAATCATCACATTTTTTTAGAGAAGTTAATATGTTACTGCAAAACTAAATTGAAGTGAGGTTAAAATCAACTTTTATAGGAAAGTTTCAAAGAGATAATCTTAAAACTTCGCTAATTTTGCGAATAATTTTCTTAAAACTTTATTTACTATTTTTATTTTTCAAATTGATTAAAGGAAAAAATGACTTCAAGCGAGATAAGACAGCAATTTTTAGATTTCTTTAAAAGTAAAAACCACAGGATTGTACCATCTTCTCCGGTAGTTCCGTATGACGACCCCACCTTGCTTTTTACAAATGCAGGGATGAACCAGTTTAAAGATGTTTTTTTAAATACAGGTAAGCGCGAATATCTTCGTGCAGCCGATACTCAAAAATGTATCCGTGTTTCGGGTAAACATAATGATCTCGAAGAAGTCGGGCACGATACTTATCACCATACTTTTTTTGAAATGCTCGGTAACTGGTCATTTGGTGACTACTATAAAAAAGAAGCTATTGCCTGGGCTTGGGAATTATTAACCGAAGTTTGGAAATTGCCGAAGGAAAGACTTTGGGCAACAGTTTATAAAGACGATGACGAAGCTCTTAAATTTTGGGAAACACAAACAGACATAAATCCAAAGCATATTTTAAAATTTGCAGAGAAAGATAATTTTTGGGAAATGGGTGAAACTGGTCCGTGCGGCCCATGTTCTGAAATTCATATTAATGTTGGAGACGATTTTGATAATCCCAAATATGTAAATGCCGGCGTTCCCGAATGCATCGAAATCTGGAATCTCGTCTTCATCCAATACAACCGTGATGAAACCGGAAAGCTTAACGACTTGCCCGCAAAGCACGTTGATACTGGGATGGGCTTCGAGCGAGTTTGTGCTGTGCTTCAAAATAAAAAATCGAATTACGAGACTGATGTATTTACCCCCTTGATAAAAAAAATAGAAGAGATTAGCACCGTCAAATACAAATTAAAAGATCATCAGATAGCAATGCGCGTAATCGCTGATCATGTTCGAGCGCTGACTTTTGCAATTGCTGATGGAGCTGTACCAGGCAATGAGGGACGGGGCTATGTGCTGCGAAGAATTTTAAGACGCGCTGCTCGTTACGGCAGAAAACTAAACTTAAATGAACCTTTTCTTTTCCGGCTTACGGAAGTTATTTCTGAAACGATGGGGGGTGTATTTCCTGAAGTAACTGAAAAGAAAGAGTACGTGCAAAAAGTTATCAAAGCTGAGGAAGAAAGTTTTAACGCTACGCTTGACCGCGGAATAGAGTTGTTCGATGAGGTAATTATAAAACTCAATCATAAAAAATTGAAAACAATTCCCGGCGAAGAAGTGTTTAAACTTTATGATACATTCGGCTTTCCTGTGGACCTCACAAATGTCATGGCTCAAGAAAAAGGGTTCACAATTGACGAAGATGGTTTTAATAAGTTAATGGATCAGCAAAAAGAGCGCGCGCGGGATGCATCAAAGGACAAGTTTTCTTCAGTTAACATTTCTGCAAATGACCTTTCGGGCTTTAATCTTTTGAATAATTCTGCAACTGAATTTACTGGCTACATTGAACTAAAATCGAGTGCGATAGTCATTGGAACTAAAACGGAACATAATAATGAGTTTATTATCCTTAATAAATCTCCTTTCTATGTTGAATCTGGCGGACAAATAGATGATGTTGGTAAACTGATTTCCGAATCTAATTCTTTTAATGTTGTTGATGTTTTTAAAACTGATAACAGAATTATCCATGTCATAGAGAACGACAGCAAAAATGTTTTGAAACCCGGAACCGAACTGATTGCCGAAGTTGATTCAAACCGCCGATGGGATATTATGAGAAATCATTCCGCTACTCATTTCCTTCATAAGGCATTGCGAACAATTATCGGGACACACGTTCAGCAGGCTGGCTCTTATGTTGGCCCAGATAGACTGCGCTTTGATTTTTCTCACTTCTCAAAATTATCTGCTGAAGAATTACAAGACATCGAAGCACTCGTTAATGAACAACTCCGCAGAAATCTTCAGTTGATTCATCATCGAGATACACCCTTTGAACAAGCAAAAAAAATGGGCGCACTAATGTTCTTCGGTGATAAGTACGGCGACAAGGTTAATGTTGTTCAGTTCGGCGATTTTACAATGGAATTTTGCGGCGGCACTCACGTTCATAATTCATCTGAGATTGGTTTATTTAAAATTATAAGTGAAGCTTCCGTTGCAAGCGGTGTACGTCGAATTGAAGCAGTTACAGGCGCCGGAGTTGAAAAATATATTCATTCTCAGCTTGAACAACTCAGAACAAGCGAACAAAAAATCGAAGAGCTTTTCGACGTTAAAAAGAAACTTGAAAAAGAAATTGCCGAATTACGGATGAAGGAAAAGCTTGGACAGCTTGATCATATCCTCTCCCTTTCGTCTGAAGAAAAAGGAATAAAAATTTTCAAAGGGAAGGTTCACGCAGACAGTATGGAAGAACTTAAATCTTTTGGCGATGAAATGAGAAGTAAAATGGGCAGCGGTGTCGGTGTTCTTATAGCACAAATTGACGACAAAGCTGGCATTGTTGCCGTTGTCAGCGACGACCTAATTAAGCAAAAGAATCTCAGTGCCGGAAAAATTGTTGGCGAGCTTGCAAAACTTGTTGGCGGCGGCGGCGGCGGTCGCTCCCATCTTGCAACTGCAGGTGGGAAAGATGTTCAGCATATTGTTATGGCACTAACTAAAGTTGAAAAAATTGTTTCGAAATTTTTATAGAGAAACGAAAACAGTTACAAAGAATGGTAGTCAGATAAATAATAATGATTAAATGGAGATTTTATGTTTGAAGTTGATTTAAACAAATTTAAAAAATATGACAAGCCCGGTCCGCGCTACACAAGTTATCCAACTGCTCCGCAGTTTAACGAAAAATTTACTCACGAAGATTACCTGGACGAAATAATAAAAACTAATTATGGAAATAATCTCCCCGACCTTTCGCTTTATTTCCATCTTCCTTACTGCGATACCTTGTGTTATTTCTGCGGATGTAATATGCTTATCACACGCAACCGTGACAGAATCAAAGAATACATAAAGTATCTTAAAAAAGAAATTGATCTGATCCGTACTTATTTGCTGCCCGATAGAAAGGTTATTCAGCATCATTGGGGTGGGGGAACTCCTACACATCTGAACCCCGATGAAATAAATGAACTTGCTTCTTACATCGCTTCCTCCTTCAACTTCAATCAGAATGCAGAAGTAAGCTGCGAAATTGACCCGCGTGAGCTTACTCGCACTCATCTCGAAGCATTGCGCGCAAACGGCTTTAACAGGATAAGTATGGGGGTGCAGGATTTTAATGAAAAAGTCCAAAAAGCCGTTAACCGTATTCAACCCGAAAACATTACCCGCCAAACCGTGCAATGGGTTCGCGAACTTGGTTTTGAAAGTATTAATCTTGATTTGATTTACGGGCTGCCATTTCAAACTGTTGAATCATTTGCTGAAACTGTTGAAAAGATAATTGATATTTCGCCGGACAGAATTGCTGTTTTTAATTATGCTCATGTTCCCTGGATGAAAAAACACATGGCGCTGATTCATCCCGAAGATATTCCTGCTGCTGAAGTGAAACTTGAAATACTGAAGATGACAATTGAAAAACTTACTTCCGCCGGATATGAATTTATTGGCATGGATCATTTTGCAAAACCGGATGATGAGCTTGCAATTGCTTTTCGTGAAAAAAAACTTTACAGAAATTTTCAGGGATACAGCACCAATGCGGGCGCTGATCTTTATGCAATGGGAATAACTTCTATTTCACAATTAAAAAATATTTATGCTCAAAATTTTAAAACTGAAAAAGAGTATTATTTATCTCTCGATAATGAAAAAATACCCACCACTAAAGGTTATAAACTAACCGACGACGATCATTTGCGCAGAGAAGTGATTATGAAGTTAATGTGCGACTTTGAATTGAACTATCAATCAATCGAAGAAAAATTTAAAATTGATTTTAAAAAATATTTTGCTGCCGGGTTAAATAATCTTAAAGAAATGGAAGAAGACGAGCTGGTTGAGATTTCCGATAACGGAATGAAAGTTAAAAATATGGGGCGAATGTTGATTCGAAATATTGCGATCAATTTTGACGGCTACATTGAACGGAAGGAGGACACTACAAAGTATTCCCGCACTGTTTAATGTTTTTAATTAAAGGAAGTCTACCACCGATTTAGAATAGAAATAAATTATTTTTTAACCTCCGAATAATGATTAACCATTACTGATTAAAGAAATGAAAAATCAATAATCAGCATTCGTTAATCAATAATCCTAAAAAAATAGGCTGCACATAACAAAAAATAATATTGTAATATTGAAACAGAGCATTGATATTTTTTATAGTTTAACAAGTATAAACTCAAGACTTTTGAAATTTAACCCCGGAGAAAAAATGAAGCACATCTATGCAATGAAAAGTTTCGGCATCATAAATCATTTTGTTTATTTATTCTTATTCGTTTTTCTTATATCACCCGATATGGTTTTCCCTCAAACACAAATTAAAAAATTGGATAAGCCGCCGGATCCATCTGCTCATAAAGAAATAATAAGTGATGGTTATGTCCCGGTTTCAAGGGAAGATCAATTAAGATCTCCAGCGTATAAATATTTATTGAATAGTATTACTACCTCACAAGTAAATGTTGATGAAAACGGATTAAACATAGTGGGGGATGCTGCTAATGAACCTTCAATTGCTGTGAATCGAAATGATCCGAATAAAATTGTTATAGGATGGCGGCAATTTAATTCTGTCAATAACAGCTTTCGCCAGGCTGGATATGGATATACTGCGGATGGTGGACAATCATGGACATTCCCCGGTGTGATTGAGCCCGGAGTTTTCCGATCGGATCCTGTTTTAAGCAGCGATGCCGAAGGAAATTTCTATTACAATAGTTTAACTAACGATCCTACTTTTATGTGTCATGTATTTAAATCGAGCGATGGAGGCGCCACTTGGGATGGGGGAACTTTTGCTCAAGGTGGAGATAAACAATGGATGACTATTGATAAAACAAATGGACCCGGACTTGGAAATTTTTATGCGTTCTGGACTCAAAGTTTTAGCGTTTGTTATCCTGGATTTTTTACCCGTTCAACTGATAATGGCGGAAGTTTTGAAAGCTGTACTGAAATCCCGAACTATCCCTACTGGGGCACTCTTACAGTTGGTCCCGAGGGAGAACTCTATGTTGGAGGATCAACCGGTTCGGATTTTCTTGTCGCAAAATCAATTAATGCACAGAACGCAGGCGAGACGATTATTTGGGATTTAAGTACGGTTGTAAATCTCGATGGCTTTATATCTTTTGGTGGTGGCCCTAATCCCGGCGGTTTGCTTGGACAAACTATTATAGCAGTGGATACATCAAATGGTACTTATCACGGCAACGTTTACTTATTATGTTCTGTTCAAAGAAATTCAACTTCTGACCCGCTGGATGTTATGTTTGCCAAAAGCTCAGATGGAGGGGTTACCTGGAGTTCCCCGATGAAAGTTAATGATGACCCCGGTACATCGGCATATCAGTGGTTTGGAACTATGTCGGTTGCACCTAATGGTCGTATTGATGTAATATGGCTTGATACACGAGATAATCCCGGGACTTATTTATCCGCCTTATATTATTCAAATTCTAAGGATGGTGGAGAAACGTGGTCACCGAATGAACGGTTGTCTGATTTTTTTGATCCTCATGTTGGCTGGCCGCAGCAGAATAAGATGGGTGATTATTTCGATATGGTTTCTGAAAACAATGGAGCACATCTATCGTGGGCAGCTACGTTCAACGGAGAGCAGGATGTTTACTACAGTTTTATTACCGATACAACTATTGTTCCTGTGGAACTGCTTTCATTCACAGCCTCTGCTGAAGCCAATGTTGTTACTCTCGATTGGTCAACTGCAACTGAATTAAATAATCATGGCTTTGAAATTGAGAGAAGCTCCGATAAAACAAATTGGAGATTAATTGGTTTTAGAGAGGGGAAAGGATCAACTTCGGAACCGCAGAAGTATTCTTTTTCAGATATATTATCGGAGATAGCCCCCTCCAAACTTTATTACCGATTAAAGCAATTAGATTTTAGTGGCGATTTTGAGTACTCAAATATTGTGGAAATTGAAATTATCCCTTCAGAGTTTTCACTTGCTCAAAACTACCCCAACCCGTTTAATCCCAGTACAAATATTAGTTATCAATTACCTGCATACGGTTTTGTATCATTAAAAGTTTATGATGTATTGGGGAATGAAGTTGCAACTCTTGTTAATGAAGAGCAAAAAGCCGGTGTTTATTCTATAAACTTCAATGCACAGACGTTTAGCAGCGGAGTTTATTATTATCAATTGAAAAGTGGAAATAATATTCAGACAAAGAAGATGATTCTTACAAAATAGTAAAAATCAGTAGTAGAATCGCAGTTCGCTGCGATTCTACTGTTGAACGAGGATCATATATTATTTACCCCGACCGTTTATCAAAACTTTTTTGTTCCGTTTGAATTATCTGATTAGATTTTTTAATAAAGTTTATTTCAATTTAGCTTGAACTATAACACCGAAAATAAAAATCAGAAATTTCACCGCACTCTTCGCGATGACATCAAAACAATAAATCTTAAAAAAGATATTCAAAAAGAATATCGGGGTTTGAATGATTTTTATCTTGACCCGGATAAAAAAACTCGGCTCGAATCGATGAACCCAATTCAAAGAAGCGTGCACAAATTCGGCTGGCTGATAAAAAGTATGTTCCTTCATTTAACACCACTTAGGCGAATACTTGTTCTTCTTGGTGTGATTTTTTTATCTACCGGTAGAAATATTTCCTTAAATAATGGATCGTTTTCATTGTCTTCTAATGAAGGATTGTTTGGTGGATTGTTAATTTTATTCGTATTGTTTCTTGAATTAAAAGATAAGCTGGTTGCTAAAAACGAACTTGAAGCTGGTAGAAAAGTTCAGCGTGCATTAATGCCGGAACAAAATCCAGATATCGCTGGATGGAATATATGGTTGTTTACCCGTCCTGCTAATGAAGTTGGAGGAGATCTTGTTGATTATTTACGACTGGATGAAAACAAAACTGTTTTAACTATTGCAGATGTTGCGGGCAAAGGTCTTCAGGCCGCACTTATGACTTCAAAACTGCAGGCAACAATTCGTGCGCTTGCAACAGAAATTAATAGTCTTTCAGATCTTGGTAAAAAAATAAATAAAATTTTTCATCGTGATAGCTTGCCGAATTTATTTGCGTCAATGCTATTTATTCAAATTGATTCTAATTCGGGTAAAGTAACTTTTATAAATGCCGGACACTTCCCCCCGCTTATTGTCGATGATAAAGAGATTAAAGAACTTTCCAAAGGTGATATTGCTCTTGGGCTTACTTCAAATGCTGAATATAATGAGCAAACTATTTTACTTCAGCAAAATGAAATTTTTATTGCATATTCAGATGGTGTAGTTGAGGCAAAAGATCAGTATGGTGAATTCTTTGGAATGGAAAGATTTCAAAAGCTAATACAAAACTTATCTAACAATTCACCGGAACAGATCGGTAAATATATTATTTCGCATCTTGAACTATTTATAGGTGATAATACTGCTGCCGATGATATATCTTTAATTATTATGAAAAGAAATACTTAGCATAAAGATTAAACAGAAAAAGTTTTCTTCATAATGTTTCCGTATCGCTGACTAATCGGAAATGGAGTTGATATATTTTTAAGATAAACATTGTAGCTTCTAAATCCAGCTTTCTCAATCTTATCTAAAAAAAGCATGTTAACAATTGTAGCACGATGAATCCTTAAAAAATCTTTTGCGGGCAAAGTTTCAATCCAGTTTCTAATAGATTTTCTAACAATAATTTTGCAGCCATCTTCTATTGTTACTTTAGAATATTCTTTCAGCGCAGAGATGCATACTATTTTTGAAAATTCTATAAGCTTTAAATTTGCACCAATCTTAACAAGAATGTGATCAATCTTTTTTGATTGATTTGAAAAAGCATTTTCAGCGGAAATGATATTATCGGCTAAGCGTGCGCTTATAACTTCAATTTTCCTCAGTCGTTTCTTTATTGATCTTAAAAGCGATTCGTGATTAAAAGGTTTAATCAACACATCATCTGCACCCAATTCCATTGCTACTCTTATATGAGCATTATTCGTAGTAGATGTAATTACTAAAAGTGGAATGCATTCTGTTGACGGGTTTTCATTTAATCTTTTTATAACACCCAGTTCTTTTTCACTATTATCAAGATCACATATCATAATATCCGGCATATAGCGGTCGGCTATATTTAAACCGTCAGTCTCTCCAACAGTTATGTAAGTATTAAACCCCGCAGATTCTAAAACATTTTGGAATTCAAAATTCTGCTCAGGCTTACCGTGTATTAATAATATTTTTCTCAAACAATACTTAAGTAAAACACAATAAAAGTATAAATAATTGAACCAAAATTAGTTTTATAGATTCCGGGAAACAACAAAATAATATCAATGGTGGCGCAACTGCACTCGCTTACAGCACCCTTGTTGCGCTTGTTGATTTTACAATTTAGTACAAAAAACATATTACCTAAAATTGTGCAGGCAATTTCAATTTTTATGGAATACCAAAGTCAAAAACTTCAATTGTTTCTTTACTACAAGTCTCATCACTTACTATTTAAGGGAAAATATTTATGATATATAATTTTAAAAAATTATTAGCTGTGCTTTTTATCTGTATCGCAAGTATCTCCTTTGCACAAGATCTTAGTTTAAATGCCGGTGCCGATTTTGTTAGCCGATACATTTGGCGAGGACTGAATATAAATGATGCAATAAATATTCAGCCAGTGCTATCATTATCAGTTTCAGGATTTAGTGTCGGATTTTGGGGTTCATATAGCTTGTCAAATAATTCCAGCGAGGACATATATGGACAGGAATTAGATACCTGGATTGGTTACAATTATGCTTTTGAAAATGGAATGAGCATTGGCGCAATCGTAACTGATTATTATTTTGCCAATGCAGGAATTAAATGGGGCAACTTTAATAATTATGATAATCCAGATGGACCCGGTGCGCATACGATCGAAACAGGGCTTCTTCTTAGGGGTCCAGATTCTTTTCCGCTTTCTCTATCCGGCTTTATTAACGTTTATAATGACGCCGGCAACAACACATATTTTCAAATTGATTATCCAGTAACAGTTGTAGAAGTTCCTTTAAACTTTTTTATTGGTGCTTCAGGCGGCAGTGAAGAAAATCCTGACTACTACGGAACAGAAACATTTAGCGTTACAAACATTGGAGTTAAAACAACAAAATCTGTTAAGATTACAGAAGATTATTCTTTGCCGGTTTCGGTTACATTTTTAATTAATCCAAGGACAGAAATTTCTTATCTCGTTTTCGGTTTAACGTTTTAATGATTCAAATTATTTATAATTTATTGAAAGGAGCTTTTTATGTTCGATACTGGTAGTACTGGTTTTATGCTTATCGCAACCAGCCTTGTTATGCTTATGACTCCGGGTCTTGCTTTTTTTTACGGCGGACTTGTCGGGAGAAAAAATGTTTTAGCCATAATGATTCAAAGTTTTGTTTCGCTTGGATGGACAACTGTTATATGGTTTACTTTCGGTTACTCACTTTGTTTTAGCGGCGGCGAGGGCGGAATAATTGGCAATCTTAATATGGCATTTCTAGCCGGCACAGATCTTAATTCAATCTTTACGGGCAACAATCAAATTCCTCTTTACGTATTTTGTTTATATCAAATGATGTTTGCAATAATTACACCTGCATTAATTACAGGTGCCTTTGCAAACAGAGTACGATTCCCTGCTTATATGTTTTTTCTAACTTTCTGGTTGGTGTTTGTTTACTTCCCGCTTGTTCACATGATTTGGGGTGGTGGCTTATTGGCACAGTGGGGCGTGCTTGATTTTGCTGGTGGAATTGTTGTTCACGCAAGCGCAGGTATGGCTGCACTAGCTTCGGTTTTTTATGTGGGCAAAAGAAACACTGCCGAAAGAGGTCCTCACAGTATTCCTCTTGTTGCACTAGGCACAGGATTACTTTGGTTTGGATGGTATGGATTTAATGCCGGCAGTGAACTTCAGGTTGATGCTATAACAGGACTTGCATTTCTAAATACTGATGTTGCTGCTTCGTTCGCCGCCATCACCTGGTTAATTTTGGCATGGACGCTGGAGAAAAAACCAAAGTTTGTTGGTTTGATGACTGGCGCTGTTGCAGGATTAGCCACAATTACTCCTTCTGCTGGATTTATAACGGTGCAGTACGCCGCACTTATCGGAATTATTGCCGGAGTTGTTTGCTATTTTGCCGTATCACTTAAAAATAAAATGCAATGGGATGACGCACTTGATGTTTGGGGTGTTCACGGCGTAGGTGGATCAATTGGTGTTATTATGCTTGGATTGTTTGCAACCGGCGCTGTTAATCCGATGGTTACAACCAATGGTTTATTGATGGGTGGTGGATTCGACTTTTTCTGGAAACAATTTATTACGGTGATAGGTGTTTGTGTTTATGCTTTTGTTTTTTCCTATGTAATGCTCTGGTTAATAAATTTTGTTACGCCTGTTAAAGTTACCAAGCAAGAAGAAGAAGCCGGATTAGATAGTTCACTTCATGGCGAAATGGCTTACGAGCAGGATTAATCCCATCTATAATTCTCAAACCTCCGGTGATTAAAAGTAATTACCGGAGTTTTTTTTATCATCATCCTTACTTTCCCTATTTTTGCTCACCACAAAAACAAAAGAAAGCATAATGGCAAACGAACCAAATAAAATTATTTACTCAATGGTTGGGGTAAGCAAATTCTATAATAACAAACCTATTCTAAAAGATATTTACCTATCGTACTTCTACGGGGCAAAGATTGGTGTTATCGGATTGAATGGATCAGGTAAATCATCACTGTTAAAAATTCTTGCCGGAGTTGATAAAAATTTTAATGGTGAAACTATTTTATCTCCCGGCTACACAATTGGTTATCTTGCACAAGAACCCGAGCTTGATAATACAAAAACTGTAAGGGAAATTGTGCAGGAAGGGGTTCAATCCGTAGTTGATTTGCTAAAAGAGTACGATGAAATAAATGCAAAGTTTGCAGAACCTATGGATGATGATGAAATGACAAAGCTTCTCGAAAGACAGGGCGAAGTTCAGGAAAAGCTTGAAGCAATGGGCGGATGGGATCTTGATGCACGACTTGAAATGGCGATGGATGCTTTACGATGTCCGCCGTCGGATACTTTGTGTAAAGTTCTTTCCGGTGGCGAGCGAAGACGTGTTGCGCTTTGCAGATTGCTTCTTCAAAAACCCGATATACTTTTGCTCGATGAACCAACAAACCATCTTGATGCAGAAACAGTTGCGTGGTTAGAGCATCATCTGCAAAAGTATGAAGGAACCGTTATAGCAGTAACACACGATAGATATTTTCTTGATAATGTTGCAGGCTGGATACTTGAACTTGACCGTGGTGAGGGAATTCCATGGAAAGGAAATTATTCCTCGTGGCTTGAACAGAAACAGGAAAGATTACGTGTTGAAGAAAAACGTGAAAGCGATAGACAAAAAACATTACAGCGCGAACTTGAATGGATAAGAATGAGTCCCAAAGCTCGTCACGCAAAATCACAAGCAAGAATTACATCTTATGAAAATCTTCTTAAGGAAGAAAAAGAAAAGGGGCAAAAAGATCTTGAGCTTTATATTCCCGTTGCAGAGCGTTTGGGTGATATTGTAATCGAAACCGAAAAACTTAGCAAGGCTTACGGCGATAACATTTTAATTGATGATTTAACTTTCTCAATTCCTCCTGGTGCAGTTGTTGGAATTATCGGAGCTAACGGCGCCGGTAAAACAACTTTATTCAGAATGATTACCGGACAGGAAAAACCTGATAGCGGAAATATTAAGGTCGGCTCAACTGTTAAACTGTCTTATGTAGATCAATCAAGAGATGCACTTGATCCAGAAAAAAGTATTTGGGAATTAATCTCCAACGGAGAAGACACAATTATGCTTGGCAACAGGCAGGTAAATTCACGTGCGTATGTTGCACAGTTTAATTTCTCAGGTGCAGATCAGCAAAAAAAAGTTAGCATGCTTTCCGGCGGAGAAAGAAACCGCGTGCATCTTGCAATGATGTTAAAGCAAGGTGCAAATGTTATTCTGCTTGATGAGCCGACAAACGATCTTGATGTAAATACTTTGCGTGCACTTGAAGAAGGAATAGAAAAATTTGCTGGGTGCGTTTTGGTGATAAGCCACGATAGATGGTTTTTGGATAGAATAGCAACACACATACTAGCATTCGAAGATGAAAGCAAGGTTGTTTGGTTTGATGGGAACTATTCCGAGTATGAAGAAAAACGAAAAGAAAGATTGGGCATCGCTGCAGATCAGCCGCACAGGATTAAGTACAGGCATTTAACGAGAAGCTAGATTATTTGTTTTAGTCTATGAAAAGTAAAATGATAAAAAGAATAATTTATGCGGATGGTTATATCTGATGAACCGTTCCGCATTTGGGGCATTTGAATGAACTTTGTTTAAAGGCTGGGGGAATCTTTATTTTTAGTCCACAGGTACAATTAACGAATTTGAAATCATTTAACTTCATTAAAACATCACCAACTTCTCGCTTGGCAGTTTTCATTTCTTCAAATGTTTGCTGCGTAACGAGTGGCTGAATAATGCTAATGCTTGAAGGATCATTCAAAGCGGATGATGGAATCAAATCTGATTTTTTCCCTTTCACAATTTCAAAAGCCTGCTGATAATTTTTAAAGTTTGCCCCTTGCTGCAGATTTCGCAATATTCTAATACGCTCCGAAATTGGAGGATGCGTACTTGAGAGATCGGAAAGTTTCATTCCTTTTTTCTTCAAAGGATTGACGATGTACATGGGCGCAGTAATCTTATTAGCTTTTTGAAGATCCAAATCGGAATTAGAAATTTTTTCAAGCGCCGAAGCAAGCCCTTCGGGATACCTTGTTAATCGTACTGCTGAAGCATCGGCGAGATATTCTCTCTTTCGCGAGATAGCGAAGTAAAGCAGCCTTGCAAGAATGGGGGCGAGTATTGCAAGCACAAGTGCAACTATCATAATTATCAACTGAGCCTGCCCGCTGCTCTTTGATGATTTTGATTTATAACGCGAACCTCCGCCGAAATACAAGCCGCGTAAAAATACTTCGGAAATAATTGTAATTGCACCAAGCATCATTCCTGCAAATGTCATCAGAAGAACATCTCGATTTATAATGTGTGACATCTCATGAGCTACCACCCCCTGCAGTTCGTAACGGCTTAATCGTTCAAGTAAGCCGGATGTAACTGCGATGGCTGTCTTTTCTGGTTTCACTCCGGTTGCAAAAGCATTCGGTGCGGGATCGTCAATAATATAAACTTTAGGCATGTACGGAAAGCTTGATGCTATTTTCATTTCTTCTACAACATTAAAAAGCTGGGGGTGAATTTCCTGGCTGACTTCTTTCGCCCCGCTTATCCCGAGAAGTATTTTACTTCCCCCGAAATAACTGACCATTGAAAGAATTGACCAAAGTATTAATGCGAAAAATATTCCAATAAATCCGCCGGCATCAGGTTCGTAAAAACTGCCGAACACATACCCGATGAGGATGAGGAGAAACCCCATCCCCACGAAAAGTATCATGGACTTTCTTTTATTTGCCCGAATTAATTCCCACATAATTTTATCTTATGATTAAGAGAAACTTACTTTCGGAACTTCCTTTTCTTTTACATCTTCAACCTGGAAGAATTCTTCCGTCTTGAAGTTGAACATGCCGGCAATAATATTTGAAGGGAACATTTGAATTTTATTATTGAATGTTAACACCTGATCATTGTAAGACTGCCGTGCAAACGAAATTTTATTTTCGGTTGAAGTAAGTTCTTCCTGCAGCGCGAGGAAATTCTGATTAGCTTTAAGGTCGGGGTAATTTTCGACCTGAACGCGTAATTGTCCGAGTGCACCGCTAAGCATATTTTCTGCCGAAGCTTTTTCGCCCACTGTCTGTGCATCCATCGCCTGGCTGCGATACTTGGTAATGTTTTCCATTATCTGACGCTCGTGTGTCATATAACCTTTTACGGTTTCAATAAGGTTGGGGATCAAATCGTGTCTTCTTTTTAATTGAACATCAATTTGCGCCCAAGCATTTTTCACCTGGTTTCTAAATCCAACTAATGAGTTGTAAATCGAGACAAAAAACATTGCAATCAAGAATATGACGCCGAGAAATACTATAAAGTAAATCATACTTTTCTCCTTTTATTTTTATTAGAAATATTTTTCTATAACTAAATCCGTGATTTGAAAATCTCTTTTAATAGAATTATAATTTGATCATCTTCTTTGAGCAAAGCAGAATGTAAAATTTTTTCTAACTCGCCTTTGTCAAACCAAATTCCATGTTCGCTCGGGCATTTATCAATAATGATGTCAGTATTTCCAGCTTTAACTTTCAGCATTTTTTTCCTGCAGGCCGGGCATTTATGTTTTTTTTCTTTTACATCATTTCGGACTTTGAATGAGTTTAATAAATTTTTTCTTTCAGTTTCATTTTGAATCAGCATTTCAAGCTCACCGCCGTCAAGCCAGATTCCGCCGCATTTAAAACAACTATCTATTTCCACTTGATTTAGTTCAAGTATTAACATTGGATCGTTACAAACGGGGCAGTTCATTTTTATATCTATTTTGAAATTTTGTTTCGGGTAAAATAATATTTATTAAGTAAAAATCATTTATAAATAACCTTCTATATCAATGCCAACGAAGGGTTTAATTTACTTCCTATACTGCTTTATAAACTCTTCAACTTCAGGCAAGCCGCCTTGATAAATTAAATAACCATTGCTTGGTTCGCGTTCTGTTATTTCTCCGTTAATCGGAGTCAGCATAATTTCCTTAACTTTTTCAATATCATCTGTCTGTCCAAATGCCCAACCAAGTTTCATATAGGCAACTTCGGGCAGCATGTTTGCTGCAGGAATAACACCAAGCTCCATCATATCTCTTCCGGTATCGTAAACATACATTTGCACATAACCCCAAAGTGTTTGAACCGTCATATAAACAGCAACACCTTTATCTTTTGCACGCTTTAATGCAGGATAGAGCGGCTTGTTAACGTGTCCAAGTCCTGTACCAGCAATTACAATTCCTTTGTAACCATTATCAATCAATGAATCAATCATGTCAGGTTTCATATTCGGATAGTAATAAACTATTGCGACTCTGTCATCAAATACGGCATTTACTTTAACATCGTTATCAAATCTTCTTCGCTTGTAGTCATCACGGATTGGAGTTACTTTATCTCGACTTACAGTTGCGATTGGAATATCACCGATCGTTCTGAAAGTTGAGCGATAACTTGAATGCATTTTTCTTACACGTGTTCCGCGATGAAGCAATCCATACATATCACTAGTAGGACCAAACATACAAACCATTACTTCAGCAATATCACTTATCGCTGCGGTTGTTACAGAATGAATAAGATTCAATGCTGCATCGGATGATGGTCTATCGCTCGAACGCTGTGAGCCAACCATAACAATTGGGACAGGAGAATCCTGTACCATAAAAGAAAGTATTGCCGCTGTGTGATGCATTGTATCGGTTCCATGCCCGATTACAATTCCCTGTACTCCTTTTTCAATTTCTCTTCCAATTGCTTCAGCAAGTCCGATCCATTGTTCCGGACCCATATTTTCACTAAAGACGCCGTACAATTTTTCTGTTTCAAGATTGCAGATATCAGCAAGTTCAGGGACTGAACCGTAAAGTTCGCCAGGAGAAAATGCTGGAATAACTGCACCGGTTCTGTAATCCAAGCGTGATGCAATTGTTCCTCCTGTGCCAAGTAATTTCACTCTCGGTTTTTTAGGATCGTAAGGAAAATCTTTTTCCGGAATTTTATAATGTGCCTCCTTCCTTCCAAAGATTTTTACGTCTTTTATTTTTTCTGCAGCTATCCCGATATTATAACCGATTGGCATTTTAAGGACGATGTGAAATTCATCTGCAGTTTCTGATCGAGGTAAAATTAATCCTTTAAAACTTCCTTCATCTGTAAGAATTTCTACATCACTCCAGATTGGAGTTTTAAATTTTTGCAGAGTGTTTAATGCAACTCCGCGATAACCTTTGTAATCTTCTAAATTTATCTCAGCCATTACTTTAATTTCTTTTTATCATTTAAATAATTTTTTGCGTTACGTTGTTTGAAAGAACTCTTTTTTCAAACCGTTACATTTTGTCACGGTTTGATTTAATTCTCCATTAAAGTTTTGTTTTAACTTACACTGTATCTGCAACATCTGTCTTGTAGTTTTTACCATCACTTGATCACATTTTCAGTTGACTACAATTTGTAGCCAACTCACTTCCTTCTTTTTTAAGACGAGTTTTTAATACGCTCCAATACTTTCTTGGGTTAGAACTTTCAGTAAGAACTTCAATTACATCAATAATTGAGAAGTACCATTTTTCTTGATCATCATCCCAAAGCGAACGTATTTTCTTTTGCTCAAATACTTTTATTGCAGTTTCTTTATTCATTTTTGATTATGCCCGATTAGTTTGAAAACCAATTTTATCAGCTATATCTTTTGCCGAAATTCTTCCGCGAAGTTTTTTCATTATCATTCCCATTAGCAAAATACTTTTACTGTTTTGATTATAAATAGTCATCTTCTCGCAATCCGATTTTGCCGTATTAATAATTTCATCAACTTCTTTTTCGTGAGCAGGATTCCTAATCACTTCTTCGGTAAACATTCCAAGTTCAGCAACAGTTTGTAACGATGTTAACAAAGCATCTTTTGGAATCTTGCCATCTGCATAAGATTTAAGAATTTCTTCAAACATATTTTCGTTAAGCCATTCAGTTGTAACGCCATGTTTTTTTAATCTCTTTGGGTATTGAATAAGAAACACAGCAACTGTTGTTGGATTTATTTTCAAATCGTTCACAGCTTTTTTAAAAAGTTCTGCATAAGGAGAAATGGAAAGTTCTTCAATAGTATCCCTTGGAATACCAAGTTTGATATACCACTCAATTCTTTTCCAGAATTGTTCCGGCAGCCATGATTTTATCTGTTCAATTTTTTCTTTCGTAATTTTTTTCGGCGGCAGATCAGTATCGGGATACATTCTATCGGCACCGGGAAGAATGCGTTCAAACCCATTTGTTCCATCGCTCATTGCTTGCCGTGTTTCAGATGGGATACCAATTGTTGCTTCCTTAGCACGAATGATAATTTCATTCACTGCTGTTTTAACATCAGCTTCACTTCCCCAAACAATTACCATTGTATCGTTGTCGGTGGCGTTGGTAAACTTTTTTACTTTCTGCCAATCAGCAGAGGCTATTGTATCGCTCGTGCTATCTGAATTAATAAGATTTGGAATACTTGTTAAGCAGGCAATTACTCTAACACGATCAGAAATTTCTTTTGAGAAATATGTATCCGTTTGTGTTTGCCAGTGCAGCAAAGATTTAAATCCTTTTAATACAACACAGCTAATTTTCATTTCTGAATCAGTAGCATTTTTGAGTGGAGCGTAATGAACTTTCTTCAGCAATTTTGTGATGTCGTAAGATTTCGCTTTAAATGTTTCTGAAGTTATTCCGCGTTTTTTTAATTCTTCACGTAATCTCAAAAGATTCCATTGTCTCATTGCTTCGTTGTAAGTAAGAAGCGGAATCAAAGTTATTTTAGGAACGCCTTTTATTTCAACACGAGTTCCACCTTCAACACTAACATTAACATCTTCGCGTGCGGCACCCATTCCGCGGCGAACTTTCTGAGTGCTTCTAACAAGCTTGCTGCACTGCCATGCAACCTCGGCAACTTCCTGCGGTGTTTTCATTGCGGGTTCAGTCACTGTTTCGATTAGCGGCATGCCAAGTCTATCAGTTAAATAAACTCTGTCGTGACCAATATCAGAAACTTCACGGCATGAATCTTCTTCAATGGACATCTGAACAATTTTTACTTTTCTGTCTTTGTATGGAATCCAGCCATCAAGCGCATAAATTGCAGTACGTTGAAATCCTGTTGGAATGCTTCCATCCAAATACTGTTTACGTGCGATGTGAAGTTCATCTACTATGTTACAGTTGTACAACATTCCAATTCCAATTGCAATATCAAGTGCTTCTTCGTTTATTAAAAACGGAGGAGTGTCATCCATCTCATAAGTGCAAACAGTTTCGCGTTTAATATGATAGATAATATTTTTCTTTGTTTTAAATTCCATCAATGCCGTGCCGTCATAAACGCCCATTTCAGAAAGTGTGGGACGCATGTGGCGAAGTATTTCAGCATCATATTCTTTACTATATTTACCCGCGGGGCAACGGCAGAAAAGTTTTTTCTCGGTTAAAAGCTGTTGATGAATTTCTAATCCTGATTTGAATCCGACCGTTTTGTAGTCGTCTTCAGTCATTTCATTGAAAGGTTTGAAGATAAAATCGTACATAAGTGAGCCGCGATCTTTTATTTTATAAAAAAATAGTACACTGATTCTTAAGATGATTAAGATTAATTATGATCAGTCCAAATCATAAAATATCATAAAAATCAGTGTACCATTGCCTTTTTTACTTGTTGAATTTTGAGAAGTAATCTTTGAACATATCTTTATGAACCATAAAATCCATTATCTTAAGTTTAACATAATCCTGATGATAGAAGTAATAACCTTTATCACCTGTGTTACGTGAACCGGCACCGGAATCTTTAATTAAAAACCATGTCTTACCATCAAGTTCTTCATATCCAACCAAATGAATTCCATGATCATCAGTTGTTGTTTGATTACTAAAGCGAAACTGTCTGGAATTTTCATCAATATATTCAGATGGAATATCAAACGTTGGAACAACTGCGCACTTTGTCCAGCTATCATAACCGGGTTCACTAACGTCTCCGCCAATAGCAAGGGTGTAACCATTTTTAATAGCATTTTTCAATATGCTCATAAAATCATCAAGCGGAACGTTGTAATAATCTTTATTGTGCCACCAATTATCAGGAACTTCATACTCGACTTGTTCCCAATAGGGTTTTTGCATGTAAGAAAGTACATCAACATAATCATCCATATTTAATTTTAAATAATCAGATAAATATTCTTTGGGAGAATATTTTTTCCCATCAACATCAACTACTGTTGGCATTTCGCCGAGATAATGATTGAGTATTGATTTTATTACAGAAACAACTTCTTCCTCATTCCAGGCATTTGTTGTTTTAACAGATTGAAGATACGTCTGCATTTCCTTTATTAACTTGCTGTGATCATGCGAAAGCTGACCTGGAAGTAAACCGGTACAAATGGTCGCAGGAACAATTCCATACTCACGATAGATTCTTGAAACAGCATTTGCTTCAGAGCCTTCTTCAAAAAGTGATTTGCCGCGAGTGCGGACAAACTCTTTTGCCTTTTCAACGTATTCCCAATAAGCAGTGTAGATTGGTGAAAGGCTTACTTCTTTCCCGGTTAAACGATAAACTTCTGATTCGAAGAAGGAAGTGGTAGAGAAAGTCCAGCAAGTTCCAGTTTGCCCCTGTGAAATTGGATCGTTATGCCAAAAGTATTTAAACTCATCTTTAGATTTGGGGATATCCATTCCGGTAAAATCAAGTTTAAAGTATTTCTTTTTTTCTTTGGGTGGGTTTTGAAATTCATTTATATTTTTTAGAATCTCATCGTAATAACCGGGTTTGGGTTCGTCAAAAACTCCTTTGTTTTTATCTTGAGCATACATAATTGAAAGGCTAAAACAGAGGGTGAGAAAGATAATTGAGATTGAAGATTTCATTATTAATCCTTAATAATATTAATACAAAATTTTAATAAATGAAACTTAAGAAGAAATTATTTTACTTTTAAGAATTTTGATAACCAAGTGCTTATTAGCGACTTATTAACTTCGTGTGAAAAATTCCTGCAGAACAAAAAGGAGGCGGAAAGTTCTGCAGGTTTTATGAGAGCGTTATTAATACGATATGTCCTGTACTTCTATTATTTCGACTTTATGATCATACTTGCGAAGATGTTCAGCAAATTCAGAATTAAAATATTTTTGATGAGTCTTCTCGAAAGCTTTTAAGTACCTTTCAACTTGCTTATGAGTGAGAACACTTTTTAAATAATTTTTATTTTCATTATCATCAAAAATTCTATAGTAGAAAAATTTTTTACTTTTTGATTTTGATTTAACAGCTGCTTTAGCTTTTGTTGATGGCATAGAACAACTCACTTTGATTTATTAATAATATGATTAAACTTTCCCGTTCTTTTTGATTACATCTCTTGCGATAATTCCTTTTTGGATTTCATTTGTTCCTTCAAAAATTCTATTGATACGCGAATCCCTGTACATTCTTTCAATTGATAATTCCTGTGAATACCCCATCCCGCCATGAATTTGCACCGCATAGTCTGCGATTTTATCAAGTGATTCGGAGCAGTATAATTTTACCATTGCAGACTGACGTGAAATATCTTTTCCAAGTTCATAGTCCGTAGCAGTACGGTAAACAATTGATTCCATGTTGTAAATCATCGAAGCCATTTCAGCAAGCATAAATTGTATTGCTTGAAATTGTGCGATAGGATGATCGAACTGAATTCTTTCTTTCGAGTATTTAGTTGAAAGCTCAAGCAATTCTTTTGAAGCTCCGAGACATGCTGCCCCTAAACCTAATCTTCCTGCGTCAAGAGTTCGCATTGCATAAACAAAACCCCTTCCTTCAATCCCGATAAGATTTTCTTTGGGAATGCGGACATTTTCAAAACTTAAGGCATTAGTCATACTGCCTTTGATTCCCATTTTCTTTTCGGGAGGACCGGCTTTAAAGCCATCACGCTCTGTTTCAACTACAAATAAACTAATCCCTTTTTCTGTTCGTGCAAAAAGTGAAATGATGTTCGCAAGTCCGCCGTTTGTAATCCAGAGTTTTTCTCCATTGATCACCCACTCATTTTCGTCAAGTTCAGCTTTGGTTTTTATATGAAAAGAATCGGAGCCAGCCGTTGCTTCGGTCAATCCAAAAGCTGCAATTTTATCTCCTGAAGCAAGCGGTGGAATGAATTTCAATTTCTGTTCTTCGGAAGCACCATTAAATATTGCATTTGTGCCGATAGATTGATGAGCTCCGATAAAGGTTGCGGTTGACATGCAGCCGCGTGCAATTTCCTCCTGCATCAAGCAATATCCCAATTCGCCAAAACCACCACCCCCGTATTTTTCGGGAAATGCTACCCCAAGGAATCCAAGCTCAGCCATTTTCTTGATTAGGTCAGTGGGGATTTTCCCTTCTTTGTCAATTTTTGAAGCAATGGGTTTTATCTCATTATTTGTGAAATCACGAACCATATCGCGAAGCATGATTTGTTCTTCTGTGAACTTGAGTTCCATCATAATATTTTTTAACCTTTTCTCATCATGTTTTTAAGACTACGCTTATTTTCTTATTCATATCAATAACTGCGAACCGTTCTTGATAAAGACAAATTTCAATAACAAATAATATTCCAAGAGTTATTAAGCAGTTATTGAAGATTTTTAACGGCTTTTTGCTTAAAAACGAAATTACATTTTCAATTGAAAGAATAAATTAAATTATTTTCTAAGTATTGAGAACTTATGAACTTTAGTAAAGTATTAGCAGGGTAATTTGGATTTGGTGTCGGATGGTTACTTTAATGCGATCCACCTGGATTTTCTTAATGAATATACAAAGAGTCGATAAGTTTTATTGCGAATCAATATTTCTGAAGTCGTGTCACACAATTCAAAAGATAATTTCTGAGGAATACTGCGGCTTTTTATGTTCTCTTCTGCGCATCGTATAAATATGGTATCGATATCATAATTTTTGAAAACTAAATTGATTAATAATTTACAAGCATCGGTTGCAATGTTTCTGCCTTGATATTTTTCTCCGACCCAATATCCGATATCCACAGATTTCAATTCTTTGCTTCCATTATGAAGATCAATCATTCCACAAAAATTATTATCAAGCAATATTTCAAAAATCGATCTGCCAGAGTAAAAATCAGAAAGTGAATTTTGAATAAGATAATTTTCGGTAAAGATCGGTGATTTAGAAATATCAACCCAGGGAAGCCACAGTCGAAGATTCTCACGTGACTCATCTATTAATTTATAGATTAGATTTGCGTCCTCAATTTCAGCTTTTTTTAAAGTTACATTATTCACAACGGATTAAAGTTTTCTTGCAATTACAACAACCGTTTTTAATATTTCGACAACACCAGAGTTATCATTTAATGCTTCGAGAAAGATTATGTAAATACCAATCCTCATTGGTTGTCCGTCATCCTCTAGACCATCAAACACAATTGAACCGCTAGATCCGCTTGCCAAATTATTTGCAAGCGTTCGTACTAATCTGCCATGGCTGTCAAATATTTTTATTCTTACTTGAGCAACCGGCTGTGAAAGATTATAATTAATAATTGAAAAATCTTCGAAGCCATCATTATCGGGGGAGAAGGGATTTGGTGAAACTGAAATATTTGCAGTATTGTTTTGGTTATCTGTGAAGATGCTGTTTTGTTCTGCCGGTGTTGCCCCGTAATTAGATACAGAAGTATTCCAATTTAAAGGATCATTTGAACTTAGTGAAGGATTAATTCGCTCAAGTGATTTGTTCTTAGTAATAGAAATATTTTTGTTGTGCCATTTATCTGAATAAAATACTGAGTCAATAATATTTCCTTTTACATCTTTTAATACAACGGCTTCACCGCTATTTACAAGCCCGAGGCTTGATTCATTTGCGAGCGCTTTGTATGGATAGTCTGCGAGTAAATATTTTTTCAACATCAGCGAGTCCGCAGCGAGAACAAAATATTTTTCTTTGGGAAGGTAGAAGCTTGTCTCAGTAAGTTTATAATAATTTCCGTTCAGGTCTTCAATTCTCCACCCGCCTATGTTTATTGAGTCTGCGCTCAGATTTAATAACTCGATAAACTCGCTGTTATCAATATCCGGATCAAACATTATTTCATTAATAGCAATTGAATTTCTTTCATAGTCGGGCAGGTTAAATAGTGAGTTAATTTCCCCTGGTGTGCTGCCGTTTGAATCAAGGCAAGTCGCCCAGTTCAAACTGTCATTTGTAGAAGAATTATAGCTGAATCTTTCAAGTGAAACGCCTTTAACCCCACCCCAAGATGAGCGATAGAATAAGCTGTCAATTATTCCATCTCTAAAATCATAAAGAATAATTCCATCTGCTGAGTTTGTCAGTGTTCCAAAATTTGCGGAAATAAATTTGCCGGTAAAATCTGAATGAAATGATTTGAACGATGTATCAGAAGCAATCACTAAAAATTCTGAGGGAGAAATTAAGAAGTCATCAATAGTAATGAAACTTTTTGTGAGGGTTGAAACAACATCACTAACTGACCAGTTTTTTAAATTGATAGTGTCGTTTGTGTTATTAATTATTTCGAACCATTCCGGTTCGCCATCTTTCGGATCAGACATTACTTCGCTGATTAAAACAGACTTTTCAGCAAAACCTGGCTGCACTGATTTTTCAAAATAGTTGTTTAAAGTGTCTTCATCGGCAGCGAAAACAATTCTAATTGCACAAAGAATTTTTTTATTTAAGTTCAATATGGGCGAAGTAGATTGAACAAAAAACGAATCACCGGCGGCAAGAGTTGTTATCGTATTCTCACTTAAAAGTTGGTCAACCACATTATTTGAATCAGAGTCAATAAAAAACTGAAGAGAGAAATTTTGAGCAGCAGAACTTCCATTATTTCTGATTTGAGCATTGATAAAGACATCCTCCCCCTCGGTTGGATATTTCGGATTAAAAAGCATTGAGACTATGGAAAGATCAAATTGTTTCGGAGTCAAACTGTTTATTCTTCCTGGCGTGCTTGTTTCGATATCAATAGACGAATTCCAATTTGTAAAAAGATTTGAAGGCGCCTCAAATGAAATTCTTTCAAGTGAATATCCACCGGTTCCGCCCCAATCACTGCTGTAGAATACGGAATCAATTGCAGCACCGCGATTATCTCGCAGCACAGCCCCATCGGTATCATTATTAAATGAAGGCAGACTCAGTTGATAAACTTTGGAAGGAATAACTCGATGAAAATAATAAATAGAAGTATCTCTGGTAATTACCGAGTAGGATTTCCCGGCGACAAAAAAATCGTTATTAATTAACGCTGAACTTGAAGTGGTTAGAACATCTGCAACCGACCAGCCATTCAAATTAATTGTGTCTTCCGAAGTGTTATAAATTTCTATCCATTCCGGTTCTCCGCCAAGGGGTGAGTACATAATTTCATTTATTAAAATTGTAAGCGGAGGAAAGCCTGGCGCTATTGCTTTATAAAATAAATTATTAGTCGTATCCTGATCAAAAATAAAAATCGCCCTAATAAAAAAAGCTCGTTTGCTTTCCAAATTCATGATTGAATAATTTATTGGAATGTTTAATGAATCCCCCGCAGTAAGATTAAATCCATTTTGAGTTTCAAGCAGCAAATCAGGGATAGAATCAAGATTTGTATCTTCGTAAAAAGAGAAAGAAAAATCGGCGGGATTTTTTCCGATGTTTTTTACTTTTATCGCCGCCAAAACGTTTTCGCCTATCTGCGGAAAGGCTGGTGTAAATAAAATATCAGAGGCTTCAATATCAAAATCTTTCTGGGTAACAGAATTAATAAAACCTGGCGTTGCTCCTAACCTGTTTACTGAAGTTTTCCAATTTGATGAATCTGTTGAGCTAAACTCAGGGTTTATTCTTTCGAGGGAATTACCTTCGCTTCCGCCCCAATTGTCCGAATATTCAAGAGAGTCAATTACCCTGCCCAATGAATCAAGTAGAATAATTTTATCACCTGTGTTATTGAATGCAGAAAAACTTTTAACTACAAATTGAGAAGAGATATTATAAATGTTCAGCAATAAGCTGTCATCAGCAATAACAAAATATTCTGCAGGATTGAGAATTGTACTTTGTGAAATGATTTTGGTTGTATCACTGTTATCGGCTAACTGATAATTTTTTAAATCAATTATTTTGTTGCTTCGATTGAAAAGTTCAAGCCATTCTGGTTCGGGAGAATCAGGCGCATACATAATTTCATTGATGACAATATCATTTCTGATTTCATTGATGTTTATTGCATTTATTGACTCAAATGCTATATTGTTTGTTGTGTCATCATCAATTGAAGTTATTAACTTCGTAATAAAATAATTTTTACCTGCTGAAAAATCCGAGGAAGCAAAAACAAATGAAGCGCTGTCACCGCTTGACAGTTGCTGTCCAGAAAAATTCGTTACAAATTCTGAAGGCTGCGGGATTGAATCTGTGTTTACATCTTTAAATATTTCAACCTGAAAAGTCTGTGACGAGTTTAACCCCTTGTTTAATATTTTAATATCGAAATGTGCTTGTTCGTTTAATATCACAAAATCTTTTTCAGTTGAGAAATTTTTTATAGCAAGATCAAAATCTTTTGGCGAGATAGAATTGATTTTTCCGGGAGTCGCGTTAACAATACTTTCGGAAGTTCCCCAATTTTCTGATGCATTACTTTCACCGTCAGCAAGAATTCTCTCAAGAGATTTTCCGCCGATACTCCCTCCCCAATCGGGCAAATAAGAAAGGCTATCAATTAAGAAGCCTGCGGAATCTTTCAGTACTACTGCATCGCCGGAATTATTCAGGATGGGGAGAGAGAAAACAATCACTTGCGAAGGAATGCTGTAAAAATTAATAACTGATGAATCTTTACTTAGCACCACAAAACTATCCGGCTGCAGAAAAAAATCATTCGAAGTGATAGTAACGGCTGTAAGTGCATCATTTAATTTCCACTTTTTTAGGTTGATTACATTTGACGAACGATTAAATAGCTCCACCCATTCCGGTTCGCTGGTTAAAGGCGCATACATAATTTCATTAATAACAACATCATTAAAATTTGCGCCCGGCATATATACTGTAAACAATTTTAATTTTTGATTGTTCGATAGATTTTCATCGTCAGAAAAAATTACTTGAGCAATAAGCTGATAATTGCCCGCTGAAAGTGCAGATAAGCTTGTTAAAGTTGATAATGAGTCACCAGCGGGAAGATTTAGAAATGAATTAGAGTAGAATAATTCATTCGCTTCGGGAATCGAATTGAAGTTTATATCATCATAAACTTCAACCGAATAAAATGCTGCAGACAACTCTCCAATATTCTTAATTGTAATATTTATCTGAACATCATCACCTTCAATTGGTAATTCGGGAGAGACAACAATTGAGCTTAACTCCAAATCAAAGTTGACGGGTGTAACAGAATTTTCAAAACCCGGTGTTCCGTTTATTATTAATGCGTTTGCCCAGTTTCCATTTGAATTATCCCGGCTCAATGAAATTTTCTCATCGGAAAAACTTTGCGAATTATTTGCTGTGTAGGTATAAACCTGAAGCGTGTCATCTGAAGGATTAATAAACTTAATAATTCTATCTTCAGTATTCGACATTCCCGAGGAGCCGAATGAGTTATCAGATATTTTTAGGATTAATGCTTCGGGAGGAATTATTGAATTATAAATTCCGGAAACAAAATCATAATCACCCTCAAGAATTACTGCATAAGAAAGCGGAGGAAGTATTGTGCCGAACCCGGCATCGATAAAAACATCTGACGAGGATGTTGAATATTTGAATTTGTAACCATCTAAATTAAAGCTTTCGGATGTGCTGAGATTGTATATTTCAATAAATTCGTTATTACCGGAGGCAGGGTAAAACATTATTTCGCTGAGAATCAGTGAAGAATCTGACTGAGAGTGTATAAATGCTGCAAAGAAAAGTATAAATACAAAAGTAAAATTTTTAATCAACTGTCCCTCTGAAACTTATTGTCAATTATTTGAACTTTAAAAGCAAACTACAATCAAAAATTATTTTTATCAAAAAAATTACTGCTGTTTCCTTGGGAATTTTGAAGATAGAAATTCAAAAAGCGAATTCGGTAAAAACCTGATCAGCTCTGATGCAAAATACATTGGCAATGGAAATTGAATTATTGCCTTCTCCTTTTTTATTCCATTCAAAATAATTTGTGCTGCTTTTTCAGGTTGAAGAAGGAAGGGCATCTGGAATTCATTTTTGTCTGTCATCGGAGTTTTTACAAATCCCGGCCTTACGGTTATAACTTTAACATTAAAAGATTTTAACTCGATCCTAAAACTTTCAAGAATATTGCTTAGTGCAGATTTGCTTGCACAGTAGATTCCACTGTTTACAAAACCACGAACATCAGCCATACTTGAAACACCAATAATATAACCATCTCTTCCAGCTATAAAATCCGGCAGTAATACTTTAAAAAAATTCAATACACCAAAAACATTTGTATCAAAAGTTTCTTTAGCTTGATTGATATCAAAGTTCTGAATTTTTACTTGATGACCAACCCCAGCATTTAAAATAGCAATATCAATTTTCCCAAAATCATTTTTAATTTGGTTATAAATAAATTCGACCTGTTCGAGATCTGAAACATCACACTTATAAAGCGTCAGACTCTTGCTAACTATAATCGATGCGCTTAACTTTTCAAGCTCTTTAATTCTTCTGGAAAGTAGAATTAATTTACAATCTTCCTTTGCAAGTAATAAGCTCAGATATTTCCCTATTCCACTGGAAGCACCTGTAACCAAAACCACTTTATTTTTGAAATCCATTTATACCTCGAGAATCAATTGAGTAATACGATTAAGAAAAATAATGCAGAATTTTTTACATACTACAAAAGGAACAGATAAAAATTACATGCAAAGAAGGCTTATTTTGATTTTCATTCAAAAATGTTAATTTAGAACAAAAATTATTCCAATGTTTGAAGATAAGTTTATACCGGTCGAAAATGTTCTAATTCGCAAAGAAATCAAAGAAACACCATTTGCCTGCGATCTAAAAAAATGCAAGGGGGCATGCTGTACCTTGGAAAGCGAATTTGGGGCACCATTATTGATAGAAGAAATATCCGAAATACAAAATGTTTTGCCGTTAGTCAAATCACTGCTTTCTGAAGATCATTGGAAAGAGATTCAGCAGGCAGGGTTCTATGAAAAAAAGGACGGCGAATTAATGACGCGTGCAATAAATAAGCGTGCTTGTGTTTTCGTTTATTTTGAAAAAGATATCGCTAAATGCAGCCTCGAAAAAATTTATTTTGAAGGAAAATCAAAATTCAGAAAACCTATTTCTTGTCATTTGTTTCCAATAAGGATTTCGGATTTTGGCGGAGAAGTTTTGCGTTACGAAAAATTTAGTGAATGCACACCTGCATTAGAAAATGGCAAAGAACAAAATATAACCATTGCAGATTTCTGCAGTGATGCTTTAATAAGGAAATATGGAAAAAACTGGTATAAAAAATTAAAGGAATCTAACGGATAAAAAATGCTTAGTTTAAATCAAAGACTTTCTCAACAGCAAAAGCTGTCGCCTCAGCAAATTCAGTATCAAAAATTACTGCAATTAAATACGCTGGCTTTAGAGCAGCGAATAAAAACTGAATTGGAAATGAATCCTCTACTTGAGGAAGAAATAAATCAAACTTTAGAGCAGGATGATAAGGATAGAGAATCAACGGAGTCAGAAGATTATGATGAAATAACAGATGCCCAGCAGGAAGAATTTGATATTGAAGATTACATGAATGATCTTGATTTTGAACACGATAAGGTAAACCGAAGTGCCGATGATGAAGTATACTATCCTGTTGCTCACTCAAGGGATACTCTTAGTGAAAAACTAACTGAACAATTGCGCTTACTAAATCTTGATGAAAAACTTTACATACTTGGCGAAGAAATAATAGGCAACCTCGATGCCGACGGATATTTAAAGAGACCGCTCGAAGATATAGTTGAAGAGTTAAATATGTTCGAGCATCTCGATATTTTAAAAGAAGAGTCAGAAACTCTTCTGAAAAAAATACAGCGTTTCGACCCCATTGGTATTGCCGCAAGAAATCTGCAGGAATGTTTGCTCATACAGCTTCGTGCCGGAAACTTTGATCCATATTATAAATATTTAGCCGATGAATTGTTGACTAATTGTTATATTGATTTTACTCGTAAACGTTATGATTTGATAAAACAAAAACTCAACTTAACTGAAGAAAGCCTTCGCGCTACCTTAAACATCATCCATAATTTAAACCCAAAACCAGGCGAAGGTAATGCTGAAATTTTAGAAATGAATCAGATATCCCCAGACTTTATAATTGAGAAAATTGAAGACAATTATATCATCACGCTAAATGATAAAAGCATGCCTTCGGTCACCATTAGCAGACAATATCTTGAAATGTTCGATTCAAATAAGAAGAAGAAAAAAACTGTTCGCGAAAAAGAGACGTATAAATTTTTAAGAGAGAAATTTGAATCTGCAAAATGGTTCATAGCCTGCATACAACAGAGAAGAGAAACGCTGTTAAAAATTATGCGCGCAATTTTTGAAAGACAATTTGAATTCTTCGAAAAAGGACCCAAGTTTCTAAAACCAATGATATACAAAGATATCGCCGACGAAATTCAAATGGATATTTCCACTATAAGCCGCGTTGTTAATGGTAAGTATGTTCAAAGCCCTATGGGCATTCACGAGTTAAAGTATTTTTTCAGTGAAGGTTTGGCAACTGATTCAGGCGAAGAAGTTTCGAATAAACATATTAAAGAAAGAATCAAAGAACTGATTTTAGCTGAAAATAAAAAGAAGCCCCTGAGTGACGATAGACTTGCCGAACTATTAAACGAAGAAGGCATTCATATTGCACGAAGAACTATAGCTAAATACAGAGAGCAGCTAAGAGTCCCCGTCGCCCGGCTTAGAAAAGAATTATGATTGAATACATACCCTCCATCCTGGGTATAATATTTTTGTTTATCGTTTTCGGTTTTTTACACTCCATTTTAGCTTCCCTTTGGTTAAAGAAAAAATTAGCCGGATGGCTTGGGAATAAAATGGCTTTTTATAGGATATTCTACAATATCTTTTCCATAATTTCGCTTGCAATAATTTATGATCTTTCGCCCCAGCCAAATATAATAATTTACGATCTGCAAAGTCCATTTGATTTGATAATCCTAATACCGCAGTTCGGTAGTTTAATTGGGGCTTTCATGTCATTTAAATTTTTTAGTACGAAAGAATTTTTGGGAATTGATCAGGTCAAACGATATTTGCTGAACGATTATTCCGCTGATGAACTTGATGAAAGAATGTCGTTCAGAATTGAGGGTCCATACCGCTACTGCAGACACCCGGTTTATTTTTTCTCAATTATGTTTTTGCTTTTTAGACCGGCAATGGATCTATTTTATATCACATTCCTTGTATGTATAATTTTGTATTTTTGGATTGGTTCAATTTATGAAGAAAAGAAATTGGTTAAAATTTTCGGAAGCGATTACTTAGAATATCAGAAATATGTTCCGGCTATCATACCTTACAAATTATTTTCTCCTTACTCTTTAGATAAAAAAATAGAAAGTTAAAGAATGACTGAAAAAATAAAATCAACCACTATCATTGGAATTGTTCACAATGGAGAAGCAGCCCTTGGAGGTGATGGGCAAGTATCTTTCGGCAACACTATTATGAAACACAACGCAATGAAAATCAGAAAAATTGCAAATGGAAAAGTTCTGTGTGGATTTGCCGGCGCCACT
This sequence comes from Ignavibacteriaceae bacterium, assembly GCA_035328465.1. GTDB lineage: Bacteria > Bacteroidota > Ignavibacteria > Ignavibacteriales > Ignavibacteriaceae > JADJEI01. Next base: position 43,873 of record DAOLIQ010000009.1, read on the forward strand.
GCTGATGCATTTACACTTGTAGAAAGATTCGAAGATAAACTTGAACAATACCGTGGAAATGTAAATCGGGCTGCAGTTGAACTTGCAAAAGAATGGCGAAGTGACAAATACCTTCGGAAACTTGAAGCGATGCTTGCAGTTGTTGCAGAAGGTAATGCAATAATTATTTCGGGCAATGGTGATGTAATTGAGCCAGATGATAAAATTGTTGCAATAGGTTCAGGCGGTATGTACGCATTAGCCGCTGCACGAATGTTGAAAAAATACAGTAAGCTTTCCGCAAAAGAAATAGTCCGAGAAAGTCTTCAGATAGCAAGTGAAATTTGTATTTATACAAATGATAAAATAAACGTTGAAACAATTGAGAAATAATTATGGCAGTATTTGATATAAAACATTTAACACCCACCCAAATAGTAAACGAACTTGATAAATATATAATTGGACAAAATGAGGCTAAACGTGCCGTAGCTATTGCACTTCGCAATCGCTGGCGACGTCAGCAGGTCCAGGATTTTCTCCGTGAAGAAATACTTCCAAATAATATTATTCTTATTGGACCTACCGGCGTTGGTAAGACAGAAATTGCAAGACGAATTGCTAAACTTTCTCAAGCTCCATTCATCAAAGTTGAAGCTTCAAAGTTTACTGAAATCGGTTATGTTGGCAGAGATGTCGAATCAATGATACGAGATCTTGCCGATATTGCAGTAAATATGGTAAAATCAGAAAAGACCGCAGAGGTTCAGGCAAAAGCCAATGAACTAACCGAAGAAAAAATTTTGGATTTACTTATTCCTCCGGTCAAAAAAACTCAGCCTGCAGGTGCTCCAAATGATAATGATAAAGATATTGACGCATTGCAAAATCAAAAGACGCGCGAATGGATGAGAGAGAAATTAAGGAAGGGGGAGCTTGATAAAAAAATGATCGAGTATGATTCTTCTGCTGCTACTGCAAATGTGGGTATGCAGATTCTCGGTCCTTTTGGCATGGATGATATGGGCATTAACATACAGGAAATTATGGGTTCGATCATGCCTAAAAAGAGAAAGAAACGAAAAACAACTATAGCAGAGGCACGAACTCTTATTGCGCAGGAAGAGGCTCAAAAATTGATTGATATGGAAGCTGTGCAGAAAGAAGCAATCGAAAAAGTTCAGAATTCAGGCATTGTATTTATTGACGAGATTGATAAAGTCGCTGGTGGGGGCAAAGGGCATGGCCCCGATGTTTCGCGTGAAGGTGTTCAGAGAGACTTGCTTCCGATTGTTGAAGGTTCAAATGTTAACACAAAATACGGCGTTGTTAAAAGTGATCATATTTTATTTATTGCTTCTGGTGCTTTTCATGTTTCTAAACCAAGCGATCTTATTCCCGAGCTGCAAGGAAGATTCCCTATCAGAGTTGAGCTGAAAAGCTTGACTGAAGAAGATTTCGTTAAAATACTGACGACGCCTGAAAATGCTTTACTTAAACAATATGCTGCTTTGCTATCTACCGAAGGAATTCAGATTGAATTTACAAAAGATGGGATTCGCGAAATTGCTCGCATTGCTTCCGAAGTCAATGAACAAGTTGAAAACATCGGCGCTCGAAGACTACATACAATTCTTACTACTTTACTTGATGAGATTTTGTTCAATGCACCTGATAATATTCCACAAGAAAAAGTAAAAATAAATGCCAAATCTGTTAAGGATAAACTTGATAAAATTGTGAAGAATAGAGATTTGAGTAAGTTCATACTTTAATCAAAGAATATTTTAAATACGGCAGCGGCAAAATATTTTTTTATTTGCCGCTCGTCGCTAATTTCTATCTGACAAATTTCCATTCAATAATTTTATTTTTACACTCTGTTTAACCGTTCCACTTTTCATCAAAATATTTCACTTCCTCATTTTATCTGCCCAATCAAATAATATTATCTTGGTCCTTTGACCCAATAATTTATTTTTAATCAAATTCTTTTAATCAATAAATAATGTAAAATTTAAAATACAGCTTTGTCCACGTTTACGTTCAAGTTCAAAACATGTTCAAGCTGGAATATTTAATTTGGGCAAAAATGTTAAAGAATGATTGAATTCCTGCTCGAATATTTTTTGGAATAACTATTGTTATTAAAGATGAATCAAAATAAAGAGGAGATACTATGAACTTAATAAAATTACTATTTGTGATTGCTTTGCTGTTTTCTTTTTCACTTAATTCTAATGCTCAGCAAGATTCCACTGACAATAATGACTGGACATGGGAAGACGAAGACTGGGGGCAATTAGATGATTTCAAATTTGATATTGAATTCTTTGGTAATCATTTTCACCATTCGCCGACCATAAGTCTGAACTACAGTTTTGTGAATTCCAATATTAAAAATTTCTCGAATAAATTTAATGATGCGGGAATGCTAGAACTGAAATTAGGACAGACTACCGAAGGAGCATCTGGTTTTAGTGAGGAGCTAGTGAAATATAAATACCACTTCCTTTATATCAGCAAACTTTCGACCTCACTAAACAGTGCAGAAAATAATTTTGCAAAACTTGATTGGCAGATGTGGCGCTTCGGCACCGGCTGGTCAAGCGGCTTTGGTTATAAAGTTGGTAATGTTTCAATCATTCCATATTATTCTTACTCGTTAGATTGGTCAAGGTTAGAAATGCTTAGCAGCCCGGTTTCACTTTTAGAAAAAGCTAAATTAGATTTGTTTAATGAATCAATCAGATTTGGAACCGGCAGCGAGGGAGGAGTAAGAGTCAAAATTCTCGATTATTTAACTCTCGAAGCAGGCTATGAACGATCAATAATTTTTCAAAGACATTTATTCTGGAAATGGTCAGGCAGTGCAATTCTTGAAGCGATTGGTCAATGGGCAGTTGATGAGTTTGTTGATGAAGTGATTGAGTCCTCCCCGATGGCTGCACCTGTTGTAAATTTTCTGTTGAAAAATGGACTCTCGTATGCGGTTTATGAATTACGTCAGACGAAAATGAATTGGCCTTTTTCAAATGAAGCTCCACTGACTCATGACCAATTTAAGTTTGGTGTTACATTTACATTTTAATTTTTCTTCGCTCTGCTTTGATAAAAAATATATCATAGGGAATTCATTTTTTCTGTGAAAGCATTAACAAATCTTTCAGGAGCTTTTTCGTCGAGATTAAAGTAGAGCGAAGGTTCAATTAACTCAAGTTCCATTAAAGCAAAATCATCAGAGCTTGTTCTTACAAAATCAACTCTCGCATATAAAGGAGTTGTACTTAACTTGCTTAAGACATTTTCTGTTTCATGTTTTAGAGACGGCTCCGGATTGATAGAAACTATCTTCCCCCCATGTTCTTCCTGCACCCGAAAATCTTTTGGCTTTGGTGTTTTTAATATTGCGTGGCTGTACTGCCCATTAAAGTAGAACAATGAATATTCTCCTTCAGAAATTATATTTGACATGAAGGGTTGAATCATAAATCCGCGATTTGAAAAAATTGTTTCAAGTTTTTTAGACTTTTTTATTATTTCATCTGATTTAATTCGGAATGTATTTTCAGCGCTTGCACTAATGTTTGGCTTTATTACAATTTCATTGGTATTGAGTAAAGAAAAATATTTTAGGATTTTTTCAATGCTGAAATTATTCTCCCAAATTGTTTCAACTGTTAAAATATTTTTGTTAGTCAAATCGTGCAAATAATATTTGTTCATATTCCACTTCATCATCTCAAAATTATTTTCGAGATGAGCCGAGGAGTCCTTTATATTTGCCAACACGTTAATAAAATTATTTGGGTCGGATTGATAGTCCCATGTTGATCTAACAATCACCGCATCAAAAGAATTCCAATTTACTGATTTATCGCGCCAGGATATTTCACTTGCAAGCCAACCATTTTTTTTCATTGGTGCTATCAGCAGTTTATCATAGCATTTAAATCTCTGCAAATTATCCATCGAAAGTAAAGCAACTTTTCTTTTCATATTATGACACTTTTGGTTAAGAAAAATTTCATTCTGACTTAAATATAAAAATTAAAAATCACGTTATTGCAAAATAAAATCTTTAATTTTGCCGAAAATATTATTATAGTTCATAAAAATATTAAGAAAGAATTTTATTGTGGAATGGATATTACTAATTATCTGGCTTGGAATAATTAACGGCGGTCTTGGCGGACAATATATTCTCAACTGGATGGGCAATCAACCCGAATTTACAGGTGGGAATAAAGTTGATGTTTCGCCGGGTGTGATGACATGGTGGAGGGAAATTTCTAAGCTTGCATGGGCTTTTATTGCAGTTGTCATCGAACTGATACGAGGCAAGGAAATGAAATATTTATGGCCCGGCTTTCTTTCTTTATCAACTATAATTATTTGTGCATTCACCGGGGTGATTGAAAACATCGGTTTCTTCTACCTCCCCCGTTACTATTCCCCGCATATTTTTGCTCCTTATGTAAATGTCTATCTTGCTTTCCTTCCCTTTTTCGGAAAGATTCTTTTTAATGCTCCAATACGAAAAGAACACTGGATTGGAATCGGACTTGTAATTTCGGGGCTTGCCGTTCCCCATATCCCCTGGCTGCTTGGCTTGGCAACCGAAAATGCCAACGCACTTGATGCTGAAGCTATTCTGTGGATAGTAATAATAAATGGATGCCTGCTCTCGCAGCAAGTTTTAAATAATAAAACTGTGCAGACGGCAAAGGCGGGTGTTGGACCAAATGCGCTGGTCTTCTGGCGTGAAATATGGAAAATGATTTTCATCTCATCTGCGATTTTTCTTATTCCGGTACTTGGCAATTCACTAAATGTTAACATGCCTGCGAAAATAGAAACCAAAGTTTTTAATACTGAAGTATTAAATAAAGTCGATGAAACTAATAAAAATTATCTTCTTCAATTCTATACTGAACAAAATAATGCCTTTGTTATACGAGAAAATGTTTCCGAAAATGATCAATCAAAAATCAAAGATATTTTTTCCTCCGTTGGCTACAATAGATTTTTTTCTTTGTTTGATGGAACTATTATTCCAAACAATTGGCTGCCGATTTTGTTCGTTATTGCGGCGGGATTAACCGGCTACATTTACAGCTTCGGATTTTTCAAACTGTCAAGATTCGCTGCACACTTTTGGGTGCCATATACAAATGTTTATCTGGCACTTCTGCCATTTATTATGCTCCTTTTCGGTAGAGAAGTTACAGGATATCAGATAGCCGGCGCCGTTGTTGTAACGGCAGGACTGATGGTAGGGGTGATGGATTACAGTAAAAACAAAGTTGTTGAAATAAATAAGCGGAATGCAAAGTAAATTTATTTGCTTTTTCGAAGTATATTTTAATAATAATATACAACTCTGTAATTTTTTCAACGCACTTTCGTACATTTCGTTATCTTGAAATTATGGAGTGCAATTTTGGTTTCGAGCAATTACCTGCCGTTTAATTTTCACTCCTTATTTTACTTAAATGTGTTTTTTGATGGAGGTGCTTTATTTTGCCGGTGAATCATTTGGAAAAATTAGACAAAATATATTCTGCTTTTTATTATTATTAATTAGGAGTTTTATTGAATGAAGCAAGAAATAAACAACACTTCAGCAATCTTGTTAATTCACTGCCTGACAGAGAAGTTTTGGGCCGTTGAAATCAAAGAGTATCTTTATTTAAAATTTTTATGAGGATAAAATGAAAAAGTTGGTGATTCTTTTTGTGTTTCTAATTTCTTCAAACACTTTCACACAATCAGATGAAGATTTAACAATTGTGCATGAACAGCTCGTCAACCTGATGAGAATGGAGTTCAAGGCTTTTCAAATAAAGGATGAATCGGCGTGGAGCTCACTTGTTGATGATGAAGCAATATTTACGGGGGTCGACGAAGGTTTTAAAACAAAACAGGATATCGTTGCAGAAATGAAAAATGCCGCGGATTTTTATCGAACTGCTTCCGAAAATTACTCCGGCATAATAGTGAAACTCTTTGATGATGTGGCAGTTCTTTCCTGCACTTCCACCCTTAGTTTGAAGGATAAAGAAGGTCAGCCGGTTTCAATTCCTTTTCGCTTCACAAGAATTCATAAGCTTGAAAATGGTAAATGGAAATTGATCTATCATAACGGACTGCCAATTTGAAAATTTCATTTTAACCTCATAATGTTGTTTGAACAAAATATAATTCTCGAAAGCGATTTTGTTTTATTAAAACCTTTATCAATTGAAGATAAAAATGGATTTATAAAAATTGCATATGATAAAGACATTTGGAGATATTCAGTCAACAGAATTTATGATGAAGTGGAACTTGATCAATTTATTTCAGAGGCGATTTCTTCAAAGGAAAAGCAATTACGCTTTCCTTTTACTATTATTGATAAAATAAAAAATAAAATTGCCGGCAGTACGAGTTTGGGAAATTATTCCATAAAAGATAAGCGAATAGAAATTGGATGGACCTGGCTCGGAAAAGAATTTTGGAGAACAGGATTAAACCAGCATTGTAAAAAGCTCCTAATCGATTTTGCTTTTGAAAAACTTGATGTTGAGCGAGTTGAATTCAAAACAGATGCATTAAATATTGCTGCTCGAAAAGCCCTATTAAAAATCAACGCTATTGAAGAAGGAATTCTCCGCAGCCACACCCTTATGCACGATGGAAGGAGGAGGGACACGATTTATTACAGTATCTTAAAAAACGAATGGATAAATAGATAAAAAATATTTTCATTATTTACATTGAAAGGAAATTTTAAGTAATGTTGGATAAAAACACAAGACCAACCTGGGACGAATATTTCTTAAAGCTTGCAATGCTTGCCTCCGAGCGCGCAACTTGTCCGCGTATGCACTGCGGCTGCGTGCTTGTAAAAGATCGTTTCGTGCTTGCAACTGGTTACAACGGTTCACTGCCGGGCCAGCCGCACTGTGATGAAGACGGCTGCCTGATTGTTGATAATCATTGTGTGCGAACTAATCACGCTGAAATAAATGCACTTGTGCAGGCAACAAAGCATGGGGTTAACATTACCGGTGCTACGGCTTATATTACAAATATGTCTTGTACAACATGCGCAAAAGCTTTAATTGCCGCAGGAATTATTCGCGTGGTTGTATTCTCAGATTTTCACGATACGCTGGCAACACAATTTTACAGCTCTGCCGGAGTTGAAGTAGTAAAACTTGATATGCCTGAAAATGTTATTCACTACGATTTGAAAAGTTATTCGTCGGCAAAGAAGACGGAGAATTCAAGATAGAAAATGATACCGCCCCCATACAAGTACTGGCTGCCTCTTCCGGCGATAATATTTTGGGGCGCATCCTTTATTGCTACAAAATATCTGCTTGATGAATTAACTCCCGTAGCAATTATCTCAATGAGATTAATCCTTGCGATTATCTTATTAAGCTTGATTGCGTTTTATACCAAAAAAGATTTCACAATCAACCTGAAAAATCATCTCTGGATTTTACTTCTTGCATTGATTGCAGTCTTTCATTTATGGATTCAAGTTACCGGTTTGAAATTTACAACTGCTTCAAACACAGGGTGGATTATTGGCACGGCACCAATCTTTATGGCGCTGCTCGGCCTAATTTTTTTCAAAGAAAAATTAACTGCCATTAAAATTGCAGGAATTGTTCTGGCAATGATTGGTTTGCTTTTACTCGTTGGCAAGGGTAATATTACAAATATTGATTTGATAAAAAACAAAGGTGACTTGCTCGTTTTGTCAAGTTCATTCACATGGGGAATTTATTCAATGATCAATAAAAAAGTTTCGCTCAATTACTCTCCTATGATGACAATTCTTTACTTATTCATAATGATGGCAGTGATCATTCTTCCATTCAATTTCAATTCAATAACATTCAACGCCGTTGTTCATCTTTCTACTATTGGATGGATTTCAATTTTATTTCTCGGTTTGCTGTGTTCGGGGGCGGCTTATGTTATTTGGGCTTATGCACTTCGCGACATGGAATCTGCAAAGGTAGGCGCTTTTCTTTACTTCGAGCCATTTGTGACTGTAATTTCAGCCTGGCTTTTTCTTAGAGAAGAAATTACTTTGCTTATGCTGTTAAGCGGGCTGATTATAACAGCCGGAGTTTTTCTCGTAAACAAAGATTGATAAGTGAAATATTCTTGCCCTATTTTCCGAATGAGAATAAAAATATTTTTATTAAGTTTGACATGAAACAATTAGGAGAATAAATGAAACTATTAAAGCTTTTACCACTGCTGTTTTTATTTTTTGCAGCAGCATGTTCAACATTGGTGCTTCAACCTGCAGATTTCAATTACCCCGTTGAGTCTGTGATTTCAATCGGGGACGATGGTATTGCAATGGATGAAAGATATTCTTTATCCTTCAATACAAAACAGCTTTTCTTTGATGAATTGGGTGATTCGCTAGCTTATGTCGGCAAAGAATTAAGGATGATAAGAAACACTCAGGGTTATTACTTCATCACCTCAAAAAACTTCAAAAATGTTTATGTCTTTTCTGTTGATGAAAGTGCAATGAAAATGAAATCAATAATTTTGATCTCTGAAACAGGAATCCAGAACCCCGCCTTCAATCAGAGAAATCCTTACATCGAATTGATGGATGGATCAAACAAAACCAGATTAACTTCTGAAGGAATAGAAAGCGAGGAACAGAAATGAAAAAATTATTTTTATTTTCAACCGCTCTCTCTCTATTCTTTTTCGTTAATTCATTTGCTCAATCTGATTATGAAATTGTGGAAAATTTTAAATCAAACGTAAAACAAATTGAGCAATCCATCCGCAACGTTGTAACTCTTGATGAGCTTAACGCTGTTTCGCCAAAGATAGACGCATTAAGAACAAACTTCAGAGCAAATAAAGAATTACTCGATAAAAGCCTTTACCCCGATAATTTTGATAAATCAATTGAGAAACTCGAAACAGCATTCTCAATCCGCAGTAAAGATTTTATTCAAATTGATGTGCTCCAAACTGAAGTGTACGGATTGAGAGAACAGGTGGATGTACTTAATAAGCGTAACACTGAACTGATCAATCAACTTGCTGTACTCGAATCAGAAAGCAAAGCAAATAAAAATAAAATTGCTCAGCTTGAAAAAACAATTGCAGATCTGAAAGCTTCGTTGAAAAAGCGTGATGAATTAATCATCAGCTTGATTGACAGCCTGCTCCCCTCCTCGGTAATTAGCGGCGAACTTTCTGCCGATCAGAAAGATCAAATATTTAACGGCTCCGAATCCAACAGCGTGCTCTACAATATTAAAAGATCTATCCGAGATAACTTGCGTTTCCTTGATGTGACAACACTTAAACCTGATGATGTTGCAGAAATAAAAAGAGAGCAGCAGGAATTCTCCCGTGTATGGAAAAGTGTTGGGCCTAAAATGGTTGATATCTATGCCGAAAAGAAGGGTAATGCAAACGACCTGAAAGAAATTGATGCGGCATTTAACTCCTGGCACGATGCATTACGAGATGAAGTGTGGAATTCTATAAGAGAAGAATTTTCAATTTATAATTTGAACCTGCGAAACTTTTCTTCGGGCAATGAATTTACAAACTCGGTTACTGCATTTATAAACGATGAAATCAAAAATGCCGGCGTGCGCGATGAAGAGCAGGTTAAACGCACTTACACAACCTTTGCTGACAGCGTTTGGTTCGGCACTATAAAACCGCAATGGGTGTCTTATCTTATCGATAACAAAATGATGACCGATGCTCAAAAGGATACCATTGAGACGAAGCTTTCAGAATGGAAAGAAAAGGTTGAACCTGCGGGATTTAACTGGCTGTATTTAATAATTGGTGCACTTGCATTACTAGTTATTGTTCTCTTATTTATAAAAAGAAAACCGACTCAGCCAAAATCTGATCCACCTAAAGCCGATACGCAAGAAACTGTTTAAATAATTTTGCCGACCTAATTTCTTTTCTAAAAGATGATACTCCGATTATAGGGGTATCATCTTTGCTTCTTCTTAAAATTCTCCATTCACCTTTGTAAAATGATTCAGGAGTTTCTAAATGTTTTATAAATATATTCTGCGGATTAAAATCATTGAAGACCTTTTTTAATATTCTTTCAATAATATTTTAAGGAGGGTCTAATAAAAGTCTTCCTTGTCTGTTCGTTTCTGTTCTTCGCAGTTATTGCTTTGTTTAGTGCTGCAAGTTTTATTTATGCAATCTCCAAATTCACTGCAGCCGTAAATCAAAATCCAATTTAGCTTAGCTGGCAAATTGCAACAGAGATAAATAACAGCGGTTTTAGTATGCAGAGGAGTGCAATGTAAAACGGATTGGCAGTATATCAGTTTCGTCCCGGATTGGTACTACTACTGAACCAAAAAGTTATTCTTTCATTGATGAAAATCTTTCTGCAGGTAAATATTAATTCAGACAAAACAAATTAACATTGACGACAGTTTTGAATATTCAAACATAGGTGAAGTTGAGATAACTTCACCCGCAGAATTTTCACTGGAGTAGAACTATCCAAATCCATTCAATTCAACAACTAAAATAAAATATTCAATTTCTTCTGTCACCCTGAGCTTGTCGAAGGGTGAGATATTTGATTCGTTAAAATTGTTTGATGTTTTAAGCAACGAAGTAGCCATACCCGTAAACCAACCACGGCAGCCTGGTACTTACGAGGTAGATTTCAATGTATATCAACCTGTTAATTTGTAAAAAAAAGTAATATGAGTGAAAATCAGGATCATTTTTTGAATCAACATTATACTATATTTTAGTAACCTATTTTAGAATAAGACAATCATTAAGTCATAGCTTGTCCATAGTAAGATATTGAAAACAACTTTTCTCATATTTTTCTTTTTATTTCTGTTCTGTCAATTCTCGACAGCACAGAAAACAAATTCGTTTAGTCAAACTGATTCTCCGCTCATTACGAACTATCTCCCTAAAAATTATTTGGCGAACGTACAGAACTGGGCTGTAATCCAAGATAAAAGAGGGGTAATGTACTTTGCTAATGGTGAAGGAGTGCTTGAATACGATGGAGTCTCGTGGAGAAAAATACCTATTCCCAACGATATAACGAGATGTTTAGCTATTGATGAAGATGGGACAATCTACGTTGGGGGGATAAATGAATTTGGTTATCTCAAACCCGACTCATCCGGAGCGTTGAAGTATATCTCATTAAATAAATTTATCTCTAAGCAAAAATTAAATATCGGAGATCTTTTCAGGATAATCATAAATCGCGATGGGCTTTATTTACAAACATTTTCAACTTTGATGCTTTTTGAAGAAGACAAATCGAGTAAAGGTTTGTACCTCGATAGAATTATTAAAAAACCGTCCTTAAAAATCTGGAACACCAAGACACGGATTAACCCCATCCTTTCAATTGATAACAGATTATTTGTTCACGAAAGAAATGTGGGATTGCAGGAAATGGTTGACGGAAAATTGGTAATGCTTCCCGGCGGTGAACAATTTGCTCAGGATTTGATTTGCATCTTGCTGCCTTATCCATCTCCATTTTCAACTGACAAAACTCGAGATAAAAAAATCCTTGTCGGTTCGTTGAGATATGGGATGTATTTATTTGACGGTAATAAATTTGAAAAATTTGCTAATGAAGCTGATAAATACCTTATAGAAAACCGACTTTATTATAGGGGGACTCTTCTCGGTGATGGAACTTATGCTTTGGGAACCCAGCTTGGCGGCATCGTAGTGATTGATCAAAATGGCAAGCTAAAAAAGATAATTGATAAAAAGTCAGGATTGAATGACAATACGGTCTGGGATCTATTCAATGACAATGAAGGAAATCTTTGGGCCGCACTTGATAATGGAATTTCCAAAATACTTTACCCTACCTCAGTAAATTTTGTTTCCGAAAAATCTGGTTTCGAAGGATCAATCCACTCAATTAATAAAATTGATAACAAGCTTATGTTGGCAACTAATTCGGGCTTGTATTCGCTCGATGAAAAAAACTCCGATGCTCAACACTTTCATAAAGTTGAGGGCATTTCTGTGCAGTCGTGGGATATATTACCGTTAAAGAATTCCTACCTTGCAATTACCAACGATGGTTTGATAGAAGTACAATCTAAAAAAATTCATGTGGTGGATAACCGCTTAAGATATTCTTATTGTGCTATTCAATCTTCAATTCATTCTAATATTATTTTTGCCGGACTTCATAATGGGCTTGCTGTGTTTGAAAATACCGAACTTGGTGTTAAAAGTATTGGAAAAGTTAGCGGCATCGAAAATGGGATTGAAAATATTCTGGAAGATTCAAAGGGAAACCTCTGGTTGAATGATATTTCGGGTTCAATATTTATTGTTCAACCACCGGGTGAAGCATCTAATCTTAATGGTTATAAAGAGATTTTCAATCTAAGCGAATCAATGTCCGGCAGAAGATTAAAAATGTTTAAATACCTCGGAGAAGTTTATTTCTATTCAGAAAGAAATATTTTTCAGTTAAATGAAAAAACCCGTAAGGTTATTCCGGCAGAATTATTTTCAAAAATCTTTTCCGATACAAACCGTTCAATTATTCATATTTATCCCGACAGAAACGAAGTGCTGTGGTGCGCTGCAGAGATCGAAGGGAAAATAGTCCTGATTGAAATCAGTTTCGTCAATGGCAAACAAAAAATTTCAGCACATAAATTTTGGGAACTATTTGAAGATGACATTCCATCCGGTTTTGTTTCACTTGCATTTTACGTTGAAAATAATTTTCCAAAAACACTTTGGATAGGCGGGGGGAATGTTCTTCTTAAAAATAATTTTGAGAAAAAATTACTTTACAGCAAAAGCACATCTTTCAAGTCATTGATCAGAAAAATTTCTATTACGGGACACAAACCTCTATTCAATGGTTATAAACCTGCAACGGATATTAAAAATGAAATATCCTTTTCGAACAACTCATTAATTTTTGAATTTGCTGCAGCAAGTTTTATTAATGAAGAAGGAAATGATTTCCAATATTTGCTCGAAGGCTTCGATCAAAACTGGAGCGAGTGGTCAGGTGATTCAAAAAAGGAATACACAAATCTTTCCGCAGGCGAGTACAACTTTAAAGTTAGAAGTAGAAATACAATCGGAGTGATCGGTGATGAAGCAACTTTTCGGTTTGTTGTTCTACCTCCCTGGTATCGTTCGTGGTGGGCTGATATTTTAGGAATTATTTTCCTTTTAGTCCTGATCAACTATTTCATAAAATACCGGGTCAAATATTTAAATAATAAAAATATTGTACTTGAAAAAATGATTTCAGAAAGAACCGCAGAGATAAATGAACAGAAACTCATCCTTCAAAAACAAGCTAATCAACTGCTGGAGTTAGATCAGATCAAATCGAATTTCTTTGCAAACATCTCTCACGAATTCAGAACTCCTTTGACCTTAATAAAAGGACAATTAGAAAATGTATTGGGAATAATAAATGATGAAACAGTAAAGAAAAAACTGAATGTTGCGTTCAGTAATTCCAACAGGCTGAATCGTTTAATAAATCAGGTTCTTGATTTATCAAAACTGGAATCGGGAAAAATGAAATTGGAATTTGAACCGGCAGATATTGTCTCGTTGTTAAAAAATCGAGTCGCTTCATTTGATTCATTGGCAGAACAAAATAAAATTTCCCTTGAGTTCTATTCGAAGATTGAAAAGCTTTATTTAAATATTGATAAAGAAAAAATTGAGGAGGTTATTGATAATCTAATTTCAAATGCTTTTAAGTTCACTCCCCCCAATGGAAAAATTATTTTAACGATTGAAAAAGAAAAAATTGAGTTCTCTGATGATGCAATTGTTACAATAAAAGATACTGGAATCGGAATTCCTGAGGACAAACTTCCTCATATTTTTGATAGATTTTTTCAGGCAGATAGTTCATCAACAAAACAATTTGAAGGAAGCGGGCTCGGACTTGCAATTGTAAAAGAACTTGTTGAAATGCATGGCGGCTCAATATCGGTGAAAAGCGAATTAAACCTCGGCACAATTTTTTCGATACGACTGCCTATCGAAGAAACCGAACTTATTATTTCTGAAACTGATAAAATCAGGACTTCAGAAAATATACAACTCGATGAGGAAAAATCGATGATTCTAATTGTCGAGGATAACTTCGAGGTTCGAAATTATATTAAAGAGAATCTGGAGCCTCATTATAAAATTGAAGAGGCAGTAAATGGTGAAGAGGGAATAAAAAAAGCAATCGAAACAATTCCCGACTTAATTATTACAGATGTAATGATGCCTAAGATTGATGGGTTTGAACTTTGCACAAAACTAAAAAATGATCAGAGAACAAGTCACATTCCAATAATTATTTTAACTGCAAAAGCCGGCGAGCAAAATAAACTTGATGGATTGCAAATCGGCGCTGATGAATTTCTTGCAAAACCATTTAGCCCGCGTGAACTTGAAATTCGTGTTGGTAATCTTATTCATATCAGGCAATTGCTCAGGGAAAAGTATAAAGAAATCTCCGTTATAAAATCAGAGGATGTAAAAGCCAATCCAATTGATAAAGCGTTTTTGGATAAAGTTTTTGGATTGATAAAAAATCATCTGGAAGACAATCAATTCAGCGTACAAAAATTGGCTGACGAAATGGCTATTAGCGTTTCTCAGCTAAATAGAAAATTAAATGCGTTGATTAACCAATCGGCTGGCAAGTTAATCCGTTCCACTAAACTTGACTACGCAGCCAAACTTCTTGAAAAAAATGCAGGCAATATTACTGAGATTGCTTATCGAATTGGTTTTGCTGATGTCTCAAGTTTTACAAACAGTTTCAAAGAAAAATTCGGAATCTCGCCATCAGAATATCTTAAGAATGTAAAATAAAATTTAAAATTGCCCCTAATTTCGAACCCTGCCCAATACTCTCAACTTTTTGCTCAATATTCCTAATGCTAAATAATTAAAAAGAGAGTAGGTTTCTTTTCAATTTTATTAACCTTTTTGGAGTACATCATGAAAAAAATTTTAACTGTAGTTTTTCTTCTTTCAGTGTCAATATTTGCACAGCCAACTGTCGAAACATGGATAGTTGAAGGCGGGTTAAATGGAATTTCGGATAACGGCTTAATTGCCTGCGGATATGACGCCGCTAATGGGCAGGGATTTTATTGGACTGAAACCGGAGGCAAAGTTTATCTTGGAGTAAGCGAAGCTTTCGGAGTTTCCAACGACACAACAATCGCCGGAAGATTTTTAGACCCAAATACAATAACGAACGGAAACCCGACCTGGGTTGCAGGCTATTATAAAAATGGGGTGTGGACAAAACTCTCCGGCATACCCGGAATTGACCCGCTTGATGAACAATCATACACGCATGCATATTCAATAAATGCTGATGGAACCAGAATAACCGGAATGGTTTGGGAACCGGGTTACAAAGTTGAAGCTTGCAATTGGTCAATCCCCGATACAGGAATAGGTTTGCTTGGCAGAACAAATAACGGCAGCAGCCGCGCCGATGATATTTCTAATGACGGATCAATGATAGTCGGATGGAATGGCGGACTTGATAATAATCCTGACCGCACGCCTTATTACTGGGATCCGGCTCCGCATTTTATGGGCAGCTTCGATCCAAATTGGGATGGGGGAGAGTGTAATGGAATTAGCCCCGACGGAAATATTCTTGTAGGAATTTCAGCGGGATTCGCTTTTCGCTATACACAAGCTCAGGGAATGCAAATGATAGTTGACCCGGTAATTTATTCTTGGGGAAGCTGGTGCTCAGATGTTTCTAACACTGATGTAATCGTTGGTCATCTTGATGAAGGCTTCTTCACTTACAGATCTTTTATCAAACTGCCGCAATGGTCCGAAGTTACTGAAACAAGAAGCTATTTACTCGATACGCTTCAAGTTACTGGTTATGATGATTGGTATTTTCTTTTTACAACCGGTATTTCAGCCGATGGCGAAGTGACCGTAGGCACTATGGCAAATGATACCTATCAATTCGGTGTGGGATATGTAATGAGAATTAATAATATTGTTCCGGTTGAATTAGCTTCATTCACCGCTGATGTTCACAACTCTTCTGTAACTTTAAACTGGCAGACAGCTACCGAAACAAATAATTCCGGTTTTGAAATTGAAAGAAAGAGTGAACAATCCGATTGGCAAAAACTTGGATTTGCTGCCGGGAGCGGAACAACTGCTGAAACCAGAAATTATTCATTCTACGATAACAACCTCAGTTCCGGAAAATATTTTTACAGACTTAAACAGCTTGACTATGATGGAACTTTTGAGTATTCAAAAACAATCGAAGTGGAAATTTCTGCTCCTGCTGCTTATTCTTTAGAGCAGAATTACCCCAACCCATTTAATCCAACCACAACCATAAAGTACTCACTGCCGGAAGCAAACTTTGTAACTTTAGCAGTTTACAATTCCCTGGGTGAAAAAGTTAGTACTTTGGTTAATCAGGTGGTTGAAGCGGGAAATCATACTTTAGAATTTAACGCAGAAAATTTATCAAGCGGAATTTATTTTGTAAGAATGGAAGCCGGCTCTTTTGTTTCAACAAGAAAAATTACTTTGATGAAATAAATGAGATGTGAAGAGGCTGTGTCATAAGTCGATTTTTATCAACCTGTTCTTTTCCGTTATCCGTTGGCTCACGGAAACGTACGGGATGACACTTATAAGACAGCCAATTTACTATTTGCAAAAAATGAAAATGAGATTGAAAGAAATTAAGTTTTACACCTTGGCTCTTTTACTCGCTGTAATTATTTACACATTTATAATACTTCTTTGGAGTTCTTAACTGAACAATTTTTTTTAAGAAAAGAATGTTTTTTAATATTAAATAAGGGTGAAGATGAAATCAACTACAATAGCTGAAATAAAAACGATAGTATTTTTTTTATTGTCCATTTTATTTACTGCACATGGTGCGGCTCAAAATGTGCCTATCTCCGGTTTAAATCAAAATGCATTAGATAGCAATAAAACTTTTTTTGAAATTCAAAGGTCTATGAATGATTACTGGTCCTCTATGAATGTTAAAAATGGTTTTGTACTTGAAAATGGAATTGAGAAAAAAGTACCCAACTGGAAATTATATAAACGATGGGAATATTACTGGGAACAAAGAGTAAACCAAACAACTGGAGAATTCCCAAATACTAATTCCGTATTTGAGTATGAAAAATATAAAAACACACACCAAAGCTTAAATAAAGAAAATACTTTTAATGAAAGCTGGGTTAATCTCGGGACAAATTCGTCTGCAGGCGGTTATGCAGGAATCGGAAGAATAAATTGTATCGCATTTCATCCAACCGATGCAAATACTTTTTGGGTAGGCAGTCCTTCCGGTGGAATCTGGAAAACAACTGACGGCGGAAGTAGCTGGACCAACTTAAACGATAATCAGGCTGTGCTTGGTGTTAGTGCTATTGCTGTGGACTATACAAATCCTGACATTTTATATATTGCAACCGGTGACCGTGATGGTGGTAGTATGTCATCATTGGGAGGTGGTCAGGCTACAGACAATGCAAGCATTGGAGTGTTGAAATCTACAGACGGTGGTGCAACGTGGAATACTACGGGACTTACATATACAGCGAGCGATAAGAAAAGAATTACCAGTCTTTTGATACACCCTTCTAATAATTCAATACTGTTTGCTGCAATGTGGGATGGAAATTCATCAAACTCGGGAATTTGGAAATCTACAGATGCCGGTGCTATTTGGGTAAAGAAGACTTCTAATCTGTGGATGGATATGGAATTTAAACCGGGTGATCCAACAATTATGTATGCATCAAGCTATGGTTTTGGTTCAACATATATTAACAGGTCAACTAATAGCGGGGAAGATTGGTCATTATTTTCTGTAGCAGCCGATGGAAGGCGTGGAGAGATTGCGGTTACACCTGCCGACCCGACTGTTGTTTATTTGCTCTCAGCAAACAGTAGTGGTGGGGTGGCTGGAGTTTATAAATCAACAGATAGCGGAGCAAACTTTTCAGTCGTGAATGCGGGTTCTCCGGTTGGAATGCTTGGTTATTATACCGATGGCAGAGCTCCAGGTACTGGACAAGGTACTTACGACTGGTGTATCGCTGTAGATCCCTCCGATGCAAATACTGTTTTCATTGGCGGTATTACTACCTGGAAATCAACTGATGGAGGAGTTACTTTTACTGCTAATAACAATTGGACATCATCTTCAACTTATAACATATCAGGAGTACCAGTCGTTCACGCAGATAAACATGCACTTGCATATCAAAACAGCTCAACTCTTTTTGAAGGTAATGACGGAGGAATTTATAAAACTACAAATGGCGGAACAAGCTGGACTGATTTAACTAATGGATTAGTTATAAGCCAAATTTATAGAATTGGAGTTTCTCAAACGGATCAGAATGTACAGCTCGCAGGCTTGCAGGATAATGGTTCTAAAAAATATACCGGCGGACTTAATACCTGGGTTGATGTGCATGGCGGGGATGGAATGGAGTGTATAGTTGATTTTAATAATGCGACTTCCTATATGTATGCCACTTATATTACCGGACAAATATTTAGAAACAGCAACGGTTACAGTACTTTTGCAGAGACAAAAATTAGTGCCAATATTCCTGGAGGACAACCAACCGGTGCCTGGGTAACCCCGTATATTATGGACCCAACAAATGCTGCGATTCTTTATGCCGGGTATGATATGGTTTGGAAAACAACCGATAGAGGAAATACGTGGACAACCGCTTCTCAAGTTTTAAGCTCATCGAATAAACTGCGCTCACTTGCAATTGCACCATCAAACCCTAATGTTTTATATGCAGCCGATCAAACGAATATGTGGAAAACTACCGATGGTGGTGCAACAAACTGGTCAACTATTACTCTGCCAACAACATCAAACAGTTTAACATATATTGCAGTTAAAAATACTGATCCGAATACTGTTTGGATAACTTATGGCGGTTATACTGATGGCTCAAAAGTTTATCAATCAACAGACGGCGGTACTTCGTGGACAAACATTTCAACGGGATTGCCCAACCTTCCTGTTATGTGTATTGTGTATTATAAAGATGTAACTGATCGGGATATTCTTTTCGTAGGAACTGATGTTGGTGTTTATGTAAAAGACGGAACCAACGATTGGGCTTCTTACAATACTGGCTTGCCAAATGTTGTTGTAACTGAATTGGAGATATATTACGGAGGCGGGGCAATTGATAAACTTAGAGCCGGTACATACGGTCGCGGTTTGTGGGAAACGGATATTAATTCGCCTCTGCCCGTTGAACTTTCTTCTTTTACTGCAGAAGTTCAAGAGAATCATATCAACTTAAAATGGATTACTCAAACCGAAGTGAATAATTATGGCTTTGAGGTTGAAAGAAACACACCCCTCAATCTTCTCTCAAGAGGGGAAGTTCAAAGCAATGATGATTGGAAAATGATTGGTTTTGTAAATGGTAATGGAAATTCTAACTCACCGAAGAGTTATTCTTTTGTTGATGAGAATGTTACCACCGGGAATTACTCATATCGTTTAAAGCAAATTGATAATGATGGACAATTTGAGTACAGCGATATTGTTGAAGCAACAATTGGTGCTCCAATTGAGTTTGCATTAAATCAGAACTATCCAAATCCATTTAATCCAACGACAACAATTAATTACTCACTGCC
>DAOLIQ010000010.1:0-27593 GCA_035328465.1 Ignavibacteriaceae bacterium
GCGCCTTCAATAGCGATGTATTTAACTTCAGTAATTTCCAAGTCTAAACCGTAATTGCTTTAATGTTTTCATTAATTTTATTCAGAACCTTCTTTGTCTGAAGATTTTTTAGTAATTCACTCAGCTCAACTTTTGAAATTGGGTGAACCAAATGCGGTTCAATTTCAATTAATGGAACTAGGACAAAGTCACGTTCAACAACACCGTAATGCGGGATAACTAATTCATTTTTGCTATAAATAATATCGTCATAAAAAAGAATATCAAGGTCTAATTCACGCGGACCCCAGCGTTCACGTTTTATCCTACCTGCTTTTTTTTCAATCAAATTTAAGAATGAAAACAAATCTTCAGGTAATAACTTAGTTTTTATTTTTATAACGGCATTAAAATAATTTTCCTGTTGAATTTCACCCATTGGTAATGTTTCGTATATAGAAGATACATTTTCAATTGAGGATGAATCTAACTCATCAATTTCATTTAGTGCAAAACGAATGTTCGCTAACTTATCACCTTTATTTGTTCCTATTCCTATAAAAGCGGTATGCGGAAAATCTTTTATTTGGTGGATCAATTTTATTTTATTTCACTCCGGTTTTTTATTACTTCAACTTCAACACACTCAACAACACCACCGACGGGTGGATTATTTTTTCGGACACGAACTGCGATTTCATTAATTCCTTCAAATCTTTTTAGTAATTCGTCTGCAATTTTATTTGCAAGAGATTCAATAAGATAATGTTTCTCTTTGAGTGCAAGCTCATACATAAATGAATAAACTTTATGGTAGTCAATCGTGCCGCTAAGGCTGTCCTTTGTAGCGGCTTTAGAAAAGTCGGTATATATGTCTACATCTGCTTCAAACTTTCCCCCCACGCTTTGCTCTTCCGAACGAACACCATGATAACCATAAAACGTTGCTTTTTTTATTCTGATTATATTCTGCATAAAATTTTAAGAGTAGTAACGAAATTATCCTAACTAAAAATAGTGATTTTCGGCTAATAATCACTGCCTAAAAACGTCCTTGCTCGTCTCATTTCTAAATAATTTGAATAGACTTTCAAACGCAATTCCTGCTAATACTAATACTGCGCCGGCAATATGCTGAGGCTGTAAGCTTTCGCTGTAAAAAATCCAACCAATAAATATTGCAATAACCGGAGTTATAAAAGAAATTAATGAAAGCAGCACAATGTTTATTTTTTTCATCAACCAATAATAAGAGGTGAAAGTAATAACACTTCCGAATAAAGCTAAATACAATATTGATAACACCGCTGGCATTGTTATCGTAATGTTATTAACATCTTCAAACCATAAACCTATAAACACAAGAAATACTCCGCCGATTAACATTGGGAAAAAATTCATTGACAAAGGATGGAGGTGGGAGCCATACTTTTTTATAACAACAGCAATAACTGCCTGCATAATTGCACTAATCACAACAGCAATCATTCCAATTAGGTTTTCCGAAATATCTGCATTGAGATCATTTGAAAAAATCACGACTATTCCAATAAAGCTGATTATCATTCCAACTGTTTTTAAGAAATTAATCCGCTCTGTTTTTATTAAATAAAAAGTAAAAATTGCGACAAAAAAAGGATAAACAGCGAACAAAACCGCGGCTAATCCTGATGGTACAAATTGTTCTGCCCAATAGACCAGCCCAAATGGTATAACGAATGAAAAGAACCCCATAACAACGTATAGCATAATTGCTACTTTATCAAATTGAAAATGCAATTTACTTAACCTTGTGAGAAGTAATATTGCAATTGCGGCAATAATAAATCTTATTCCTGCTGAAAAAAGAGGAGTAAAAGATTCAAGTCCAATTCTGATTGCAAGCCATGTGGATCCCCAGATCAAACAGATCAATCCATAAACTAAAACTATTTTTAGTTTATCGGTCATCTCAATGATCCTTCAAACAAATTAAAGCAAGTGATCTGCCGGAATTTTTCCCATCTCTTCTATAAGAGTGAAAAATATCTTTATAAGTGAATGTGCAGAGAACTGACTTCTGAATATTACATTTTTTTACTCCCGCCGCGACCAAGTAATCATAATTTATTCCAGAAACATCGAGCAGATATTTATGATCTTTTTTTATAGAATATTTTTCAGGGAAATTTTCAGCAACATCAATATCAACTTCATAATTAATTTGACTGATACTCGGCCCGATATAACAAATCAAAGTAGTCGGGTCAGAATGAAAATCATTCACAAGCATCGAAATGGTTTTTACTAGTATTTTTTTATACGTGCCCCGCCAGCCAGAGTGAACAGCAGCAATAACTTTTTTATATTTATCATAAATCAAGATAGGAGTGCAGTCCGCAATACTAACAGCAAGTGCTAAACTTGTCTTGTCTGTTATCATTGCATCTGACTGTCCGCAATTCCCCGCTGAGTTGACATAAGAAATCACATCGCTATGGATTTGATTTTGAAACGCCGTTTGTTCTTCGGATAAATTTAAAGCGTTAAAAAATAAATTTCGATTTTCCTTAACGAATTGTTCGTCATCCCCGACATTATATGATAGATTGAAGAAGAATTGTTTGTCTCTTCGCCCACCAATTTTAGAACTAATTCCGGAAATGATTTCGGGGAAAGAATTGAATATTTTTGGTCTAATAATAAAAGGATGCATTAATAAACTTTTTTAGGGTATAAATTACAAAAAGAGGATGAAGATATATTTAATAAAAATGAATGAACATTTGTAAATTTATAATTGCAAACATTAAATGTTCTAAACAATAATACTTAAGGATTGAATTGAAAATTTTAGTTAGTAACGACGATGGGATTGATTCCCCAGGAATTTATGCACTGGCAAATTCATTGAAAGAAATTGGAGAGGTAACTGTAGTGGCCCCAAGAAATGAACAAAGCGCAGTTGGACATGGAATAACAATGCAGTACCCTTTGAGAGTTACAGAATATTTTAAAAATGATATTTTTTTTGGTTATGCAGTTGATGGAACTCCAGCTGATTGCATCAAAATGGGTATCAGGAATATTATGAAAACTTCCCCCGATCTTGTGGTTTCAGGAATCAATAATGGTTCAAACACAGCTATAAACATTATTTACTCAGGAACTGTTTCAGCAGCCAGAGAAGCAGCTATAATGGATGTGCCTTCCATCGCAATTTCTGTAACAAGTCACGCAGCAAAAGATTTTACTTTCGCCGGAAAGATTGCCCGTTTGCTTTCTGCTGAAATTGTTTCAAAAAATATCCCTGCTGGTACTCTATTAAACGTAAATGTTCCAGCAATTCCAGAAAATCAAATTCAGGGAATTATGTTGACCAAACAGGGAAAATCTAAGTGGGATGATATTTATGAGAAAAGAATTGATCCGTTCGGTAAAGATTATTATTGGCTGACAGGGAATTTAATGGAAATGGATAACGATATTGATACAGATCAGGCTGCAATAAAAAAGAATTATGTTTCTGTTACACCCATCCATTTTGACCTGACGGACTATGATACTTTTAATAATATGAATGCGTGGAAACTTGAAACTTTATTAAATGATAAGAAAAATTAAGTACTCGCGGATAAATTCTTTTACTTCTAATTCTTTTGCCGGAAATCCTGCCGGTGTGTTGATGAGTAATAATCTTTCAGAATCTGAAATGCCGTTAATTGCGCGCGAATTAAACTTTGCAGAAACAGCATTCATTTCTTCATCAAAATATTGTAATTACAAACTAAGGTGGTTAACCCCAACATCTGAAGTTGATCTATGCGGACATGCTACAATTGCCGCACTGCATTTCTTAAAGGAAAATAGTTTGCTGATGGAGAATGATGAGATAACTTTTGAAACACGTTCAGGCAATCTTCGCTGTGGTTTTAAGGATAGAAAATACTATATGGAAATTCCGATCCATATTGTTGAAAATTTTGAGGATGACAAAAACATTATTTTTAATGCACTGAGAATTAAAGAGGAAATTGTTAATGCTGATTTGCCTTTTTTGATTCATAATAAAATTCTTTTCATCGCTATTAATTTTTTAAGCGATCTTAATAAAGTATCGCCCAATTTTATTGAGCTAAGTAAAATCACAACACATAGTTTATTTAATTCGGTGATGCTTTTTACACTTCAAACGTATGAAAGCGCAAACCACGCTTACTCAAGATTTTTTGCACCTGCAGAAGGTATTAACGAAGACTTAGTAACCGGTTCTGCAAATGGTCCGCTGCTAATCATTCTTAAAAGATTAAACTTGATCGAGACAAAATCTAAAATTATTGTTTGTACATTTGAGCAAGGGGACATATTAAACCGTCCTGGACGTGTAACTGTAAGTTATGATCAAAATAAAAATGAATTATTCATAATTGGCGATGCAGTGACTGTTGTGCGAGGGGAGTTTATACTCTGATGTTCGGGATTTATGATATTCAAATCAATTATGCATACTCAGGTTATTTATTAATTCTTGCCATAGTTCTACTGATTGGCATTAGTTATTTCATTCATAGAGTTACTGTACCTCCGTTAAGTGCATTTAAAAGGAGTGCACTGATTTTCTTAAGATCGATTTCATTAATACTGCTTCTTTTTCTAATCTTTGAACCTGTTTTAAGCTTTTCAAAAAAAATAGAAATCATTCCTAAAAACTTAGTTTTCATAGACAATTCTCGTTCAATTAGAATTGATGACGGTTCAGAACGTCAAACAAAAATAAAAAATATTGTAAACGATTTTTCTTCTTATTCTGCTAATTTTAACTTTCAGACATTTGGCAGTGAGATCAATCCTGTTTCCGAAGATAGCCTTGATAAAATCAATTTTGATGAAGGTTTGAGTAACTTTTCAAATATTTTCAACCAGTTAAATAATGAAGAGCAAATTATAACTTCAGTCACTGTAATTAGCGATGGTGGAATTAACGACGGAAGCAACCCGGTTTTCCAGGCTGAAAAAATTGGTGTACCTGTTTTTACAATTGGTATTGGCGATACATCAACACGAAATGATGCTGAGGTAAAAAGCATATTTACTAATAATTTTATCTACTCGGAAACTCCGACCCAAGTACTTACGACGATTACCAATTATAAACTAAACGGCAGAAGTACCTCTCTTTCTTTATTCGAAAATGATAGACTGCTTGAGCAAAAAGTTATTACTTTGAGTGAGGAGGGAGTACAAACAGAAAAGTTTGATTATATTCCGCATTCTGCCGGCGAGAAGAAATTAACGATTTTACTCGGCAAAACTGCTGCTGAATTTTCAGATGCTAATAATAAAAAAATATCTTTTATTAATGTTTTAAATGATAAAGTCAAAGTTCTACTTGTAGCCGGTTCACCCTCCGCTGATTTGTCCTTTATAAAGACTTCTTTATTGAGTGATAAAAACTTAAGTGTAAATTCAATTACACAAATATCTTCGGATAAATTTCTTGAAGATCAAAACAAATCAAAGCTGATAGACAGTGCTGATGTTTTTTTTCTGATAGGATTCCCGGCAAAGAACACGCCTTCTGCTCTAATAGATGATATTTATTCTAAAATAAAAAATGATAGAAAGCCATTTTGTTTTTTGCTATCAGAAAGCACCGACCTTAATAAACTAAAACTATTTGAACCGGTTCTGCCTTTTTCAATCAGGCGAATTGGTAACGAACACATTGAAGTGCAGCCCAATGTACCGGCAAAGGAAAGTAGAAATAATTTAATTAAAAATGATGCCAATGATGTAATTGAAGAGTGGAATAACCTACCGCCCGTGTTTCAGCTAAATGCTGAGTTTATTGCGAAGCCTGAAAGTGAAGTGATTATTAATTCCAGAATAAATAGTCTTCCGATTTCGAATCCGCTTGTGATCTCCTCGAATCTTGGCAGCCGCACAGTTGCAGTTTTAGCAAAAGATATTTGGAAATGGAAACTTCAGGCTTCGGATAAAACATCCGATTTATTTGATAGGTTCATTTTGAATTCACTGCGCTGGTTAAATACAGATGAGAAGCAGAATAAAGTATTAATTAAAACAAACAAAAAAATTTATTCGCCAGGTGAGGATATTGATTTTACGGCTCAAGTCTATGATGAGTCATTTAATGCTGTTAATGATGCCTCTGTTAATGTGAAGATTACCAATGGCGAAAAGTCTTCTGAAATTACTTTGACTTCATTAAAAAATGGACTTTACGAGGGGAAGTTCCGAACAAATGATACCGGTGATTTTTCATTTAAAGGAGGTGCTAAAAAAGATAATATTATTTATGGAAGTGATGAAGGATCCTTTAATGTAGGAGAGGTGGATATTGAATTGAGTGCGTTCCAAATGAATAAGGAATTTCTCTCAAGCTTATCTCTACAGAGCGGTGGTAGATTTTATATGCCTGATAACTATTCCGAAGTTTTTAAGTTGATAAATGAATTAACTATTCAATCTTCAAAAGAGAAAGAAATCAAAAAAGAATTTGCTCTATGGTCTAATGAATGGTTACTAGTAATCTTGATTTTTTCTTTCGCGGTCGAATGGCTCTTACGAAAACTGTGGGGTCTTCTATAATCTTCTGACTTTCCAGTATGAATTTTATAAGCTATAAAAATAATTTATTTGATTTTTTCCTTCCGAGATTTTGTCCCGGCTGCAATTCCAAACTTGATATTGATAAAGCACCTGTTTGCAGAGATTGTATTTCCTCAATGCATCGCGTAGCCGAGACAAGATTAGCTTTTGAGTACAATAAAAAATTTGCCGGGAAAAAACTCGTAACAGATTTTATTTCACTATACGAATTTGAAAAAGGTAAAGAACTTCAAAACATTCTTCATTCTTTTAAGTATCAAAATAGATTTTTAATAGGAAGATACTTTGGTCAACTTCTTTATTCATCATTTAAAGAAAAAATTGATCTTTGGAAAATTGATTTTTTAATTGCAGTACCTCTGCATCATTTGAAAAAAGCTGAACGTGGATATAATCAATCGGATTATATTGTGAAAGGGATTTCATCCGTCTCAGGAATTCATGTGAAAAATTTTCATCTCAAAAGACAGCGTTACACAGAATCGCAAACCACCAAATCCAGAACAGAAAGAATAATGAATATGGCTGATGCCTTCAAACCCCACAAGGAGCAGAAACTTATTAATAAAAGAATTTTATTAGTTGACGACGTGATTACAACAGGTGCAACAATTTCGGAGTGTGCCAGGGCTTTATCAGAAAAGGGTGTGGATAAAATTTTTGCAGCTTCAATCGCAATTGCTTGAATGGAAATTACATTTTTTCAGGTGCAGAAACTCCAAGAATACTTAGTCCGTTTCTCAATACTATTTTTACAGCTAAAATGAGCGCCAATCTTGCCTCTGCTAATTTCCTTTCAGAACCGATAATTCGGCAAACAGTGTAAAAGCGGTGAAACAACGCTGCAAGCTCTTCGAGGTAATTGCAAAGTTTGTTTGTCTCATAAAGCTCAGCACTGCTCAAGATTTCGCTTCGAAATTGATGAAACTTCTTAATTAAATCAAGCTCTTCTTCAGTTTTTAACAAATCAAGGGAATCAAAGGATGGGGAAATATTCTCTGTATCTGCCATTCTTAATATTGAGCATATTCGCGCGTGTGCATATTGTAAATAAAAAACAGGATTTTCATCAGAATGTTTTTTGGCAAGATCCAAATCAAAATTCATATGCGAACTAATGTTCCGCATATTAAAAAAATATCTAACAACATCCGAACCAACTTCGTCAATTAATTCATCGAGTGTAATGAAGTTTGCCTTTCTTGTTGACATCTTGACTATTTCGTCCCCCTGCATTATGGTTACAAATTGATGAATAAGTACTTTAACGATTGACGGATCATACCCAAGGGCTTTAATGCCCGCAAGAACATCAGGATAAGTGGCATTATGATCAGAGCCGAAAAGATCAACAAGCAGATCATAACCACGTTCATATTTTGTGATATGATATGCAATATCGGGAAGACGGTAGGTTGGTTCACCCGACGATTTTACAATAACTTTATCTTGTTCCTGACCGAGTTCAGAAAACTTTAACCAAATTGCTCCATCCTTTTCATATGAAAGGTCTTTTACTTTAAAAGTATTAAGTATCGAATCAATTTTCTTTTCTTCGTACAAGGAATTTTCGTTATAAAATATTTTGTGTTCGATTCCCAGTCGTTTCAATGTATTTTTAATATCAGTAAAAATATTTTTTTCGGCGCGTTGTTTAAAAATTGATTCAGCCGACTGAGTTTGAAGCGAGTCTCCAAATTGATCAAACAATTCTTTTGCAATTTCACGAATGTATTCGCCTTGATAGTAATCTTCTGGAAAAGTTATTTCAGCGCCTAATAGCTGTAAATAACGCAGGCGAACTGAATCGCCAAGAACACGCATTTGTCTGCCGGCATTATTAAAATAATATTCTCTGTCAACATCGTACCCCACCCATTCGAGAAGATTGGCAATTGTGTCTCCGATTACAGCATTGCGTCCATGTCCGACTGTTAAAGGTCCTGTTGGGTTTGCTGAAACAAATTCTACATTTGCCCGCTTACCGAGATATTTTTTACTTTTACCAAAATCATTACTGCGAAGATTTATTTCTTTTACAATTAATGAAATTAATTTCGGGTTAAAATAAAAATTGATAAATCCTGGACCGGCAATTTCAATTTTAGAAATTTCATCGGAAGAATATTCCAGGTTTGAAATAATCTCTTCAGCAATTTGTTTCGGATTTTTACGAAGTTGTTTAGTCAACAACAATGCAGCATTTGTAGAAAGATCACCATTTGCTTTGGATTTTGGTACTTCGAAGATCAGATCAATATTATTTAGGTATGATAGCTTCTCAGCGGTTTTTTTAAAAATAGTTTTTAATAATTCGTTCAATATTATTCTTTAGGTATAATGACGTTATTCAGGTTTAATTTTTTTGGGTCTGCCTTTTGGTTTTTGGGTGGAATGCTTAACAAGAGGCTGAAGAGCAGGATCTTCAGCAATCGTTATTTCTGCATCACCCCAAAGTTTTTCCAGGTTGTAAAATTCACGTGCATCTTTATTAAAGATATGAATAACAAAATCCACATAGTCAAGCAACACCCAGCTAAGCGCTTTATAACCCTCCCTGTGCCAGCATCTTATTCCCTGCTCTTGCAATTTATCTTCGATCTCATCTGCGATAGCTTTTACTTGCGTGGTAGAGTCTGCTGAACAAATAATAAAATAATCAGCAAAGGCTGCAAGGTTTTTAAGGTCGAGTATTTTAACATCCGAACCTTTTTTATTGAAAATCAATTCAGTGATTTTATTTAAGAAATCTTTTTGTTTCAAATTTGAATTCCTATTTATATGGTTTTAATTGTGAAAAATCTTTCCCAATAATGACAGATAAATCTAAAAAATAATTTCTATTGAGCTGATCAACTATTTTATTTCTATCAACGCCGATAAGATCCGCAGTGAAATTGGCTTTGTTCTTATCACCGCTCCTGTTAATTATTATTGTGTAATCTACATCAAAGGAACGGTAATTCCCTATTTGAACTACATCAATTTTATTTTTTCTTAAATGATCTGTTATAATATCAGCCACACCGGAAGCTCCGCATGCATTTAATACCTCGACCTGGATTCCGAAACCTGATTTTAATGCATTTTGTTCTGCTTCATTTTCCGATCGCACTAATGAAATTCTGGCAACCAAGGAATAGATGAGATAAACTATACCAATTATCAAAACAAAAATAATAAGATTAAAAACGAGATTGGAAGATTTATCGAACTTTAAAATTACAGGGGGAGTTTTATCCTTCACTTAATTCCTGCGCATGAAATGGTGAAGTCATCTTTCATAAAACGGGTCATAATAATTATTGAATAAACCATGGCTGTAAGGATAATAATAATTGGGGATATTTTGATATTGAACTGAAATATAAACATCATTCCAGGGTTTATAATTTATAGCTGCCCGGCTTAAGTAAATGCCTGTGAGGCTATTTGAGAAATCTTTTCCAAGCGAACTGTATGGCGAATGAACAATACTCGCATCAACTTGAACGTTTAAATTATTCGAAAGATTAAATAACATACTATTAGTGTAAACTCCAAGCGCCAAACCCTGACCTCCAAAGCCAGTGTAAGACAAACTGTAAGAATGGCTCATGTGAAATGAATCCGAATTCAAGAAACTAAATATGGAACCACCTGTTTGCTGTGATACAATTCCTTCTTTAATGCTTTCCTCAGGAAAACCTGAGCCTTTGAATTGTGCAAAAGTATTTAGACTGAATATAGCAACCGAAACTAAAATTATTTTTCTCATGTAATTTCTCAATTTTATTTCAATGTTAACAAAATGAAATCAATTTGTCAATTGATATGATTATACCTAATTAATATTCTTAATTTTGTTTTGCTTATCTACGAACACTATACGAGGTTTGTGTAACTTAGCCTCTGTATCTGACATTTGTGAATATGCAATAATAATTATCTCATCACCAACATAACCTAATCTAGCAGCAGGACCGTTTAGACAAATAATCCCGCTGTCTTGTTCGCCTTCTAATGTGTAGGTCTCTAACCTTGAGCCATTATTTACATTCACAACCTGAACCTTTTCATACGGTAAAATATCCGCAGCTTCAAGCAGTTTCTTATCAACAGTTATACTTCCTTCATAATAAAGTTCTGCCTGTGTTACAGTTGCTCGGTGAATTTTTGATTTGAACATTTCTCTTGTCATTATACTCAATAGTTTTTTTATTTTCGTTTGTTAATATACTTAGATGGACACCTTACTTTCAAGGTATTCTTACAGCTTAAAAGTGATTTTAATTACAAAAATCGAGGATGAAGTATTTTTAATTTTTAATTTAGATGTTCATATTTTATATAGAATAAAAATAAAAAAATGACCAATGAAAATATTAGTAATTGATAATTACGACTCGTTTACTTTTAATCTTGTTCAGTTGATAAATTTTTCGAGATATAAAATAATAATTAAGAGAAATGATGAATTAACCGAGCAATCAATAAAATTGGCTTCACCCGATAAAATATTAATTTCGCCAGGTCCAGGTAAGCCTGAATATTCTAAGGCTTCTTTGATTGCGATCAAATATTTCGGTAGCCGAATTCCTATTCTTGGTGTTTGCCTGGGGCACCAGGCAATTGCAATTGCATTTGGAGCCAAAGTTGTGAAAGCTTCTGAAATTTTACACGGCAAGACTTCTAAAATTTATCATGATGGAAATAAAATCTTTATTAATATGCCGCGACCTTTCTCTGCAATGCGCTATCATTCTCTAATTGTTGACAAAAATACACTGCCAAATGAATTAATGATTACTGCCGAAACTTCAGACGGACTTGTGATGGGGATCAGACACAAGTACTTTCCAATTGAAGGAATTCAGTTTCATCCTGAATCAATTCTTACAGAAAACGGGAAAAAACTTATTAAGAATTGGCTGCTGTCTTAATCGAATCGAAATATTTATTTATGAAAAATCATCTTGATTCAAACAGAAATAAATTTATACTGCAAGACAAGCAATCATCTCAATTTCCACTGCTGCATTAATTGGGAGCTCATTAACACCAACCGCGCTTCGTGCGTGTTTTCCTTTTTCGCCGAAAAGTTTTACTAACAAGTCGGATGCGCCATTGGCAACTTTAGGCTGACCTGTGAAGTTTTCAGCGCTGTTTATGAATACTGTTACCTTAATAATCTTTTCAATCTTATCAAGACTTCCCGCAGAGTTTTTAATCACGCTTAAACAATTCAACACACATAATTCGGCTGCGCTTCTACCCTCCTCTTCTGTTAGATCCTTTCCTATTTTTCCTTTGAATTTTAATTCGCCGCTCAATACAGGAATTTGCCCTGAAGTAAAAATTAAGTTATCTACAACAACTGCAGGCAAATACGAAGCAAGCGGGACTGGTGCATTTGGGAGTTGAAGACCAAGTTCATTTAATTTATCTTCTATCATATCAATACCTTCTCCAATTTTATTATTTTAGAAATAAAAATATTATTCAATAACTATTTAATTATAATGACCAACAAATTTACCGAATTAGTAGAGATTGTTAAAAGACTTAGAAAAGAATGCCCGTGGGATAAAGAACAAACCAATGATTCAATTAAAGCCGCGACTGTTGAGGAGGCATATGAGGTAGTTGAAGCAATAGAAAATAAAAACTTTGATGAACTGAAAAAGGAACTTGGTGATTTACTTTTGCATGTTGTATTCCATTCAGAAATTGCAGAGGGGGATGGGAAATTTACACTTGAAGAAGTGATTGATCAATTGAAAGAAAAACTTATTCGACGTCACCCGCATATTTTTGGTGGTGTCGTGGTTAAAGATGCAGATGAAGTAAAAAGAAATTGGGAACAAATAAAAATGACTGAGGGAAGAACATCTTTATTGGAAGGGGTGCCGGAGAATCTCCCTGCACTTCATCGTGCGCACCGCCTTCAGGAAAAAGCATCAAAAGTGGGATTTGATTGGGAAAAGAAGGAGGATGTTTGGGCAAAAGTAATTGAAGAAATTAAAGAGATGCATGATTCGGAGAAAGAAAATAATTTTAGAAAACTTGAAGAAGAAATCGGCGATGTATTTTTTGCGCTCGTTAATTATGCACGATATCTAAACGTTAACCCCGAAAGTGCACTTCGAATGACAAACAAAAAATTCATTAAGCGTTTCAGTTATGTCGAACAAAAAATTATAGAAAGCGGAAAAACGTTAGCCGAATCGTCTTTGGAGGAAATGGATAAATATTGGAATGAATGTAAACGGTTTGAGCTATAGATCTTATTTTGAATTACCGTTAAATTTTTCGTAAGCGTTAATTATATCTTTAACAAGTTTATGACGAACTACATCTGCTTTTTCAAAATAGACAAAACCAACCCCTTGAATTTCCTGCAATATTTCTTTTGCTTGAATTAAACCGCTGATTGCTTTTGTGGGAAGATCTATCTGAGTAATATCGCCAGTAACAATGGCTTTCGAATTTGCGCCAAGTCTGGTTAAGAACATTTTCATTTGTGTGTCGGTTGCATTTTGCGCTTCATCAAGAATTACGAATGCGTTGTTTAATGTTCTGCCGCGCATATATGCAAGCGGAACTATTTCAATTATTTTCTTTTCAAGATAACCTTTAAGTTTTTCGGAAGGGATCATATCGTCAAGCGCATCATAAAGCGGTCGAAGGTAGGGGTCAATTTTTTCACGAAAATCACCGGGCAAAAATCCAAGACTTTCGCCAGCTTCGACTGCCGGACGAGCGAGTGTGATTTTATTTACTATACCCTTTTTTAAAGCATTAACTGCGAAAGCAACAGCAAGATAAGTTTTACCTGTTCCCGCAGGACCAATCGCGAAACAAATATCATTCTTAATTACTGCTTCTAAATATTTAACCTGTCCTGGAGTTTTTGCCTTTATAACATCATTCTTTGTATAAAGAATAATTTTATCAAATTCCTGCTCGCTGATTACTTCTTTGCCATCAATGGTAAGATCAAGGATTGTTTCAACGTCGCGTTCAAGTAGTTTTCCGCTGGTGTTTAATGCAAACACCATCTCTTTCAAAACTTTTTCGATGATATCAATTTCTTCAACAACTCCTTTTATAGTAACAACTTCGCCCCGAACCGTAATTGTAGAATTGAATCTATCTTCGATTAATTTAAGGTTTGAATCATTAACCCCGAGCAGGTTAAGCATATCAGCATTTTCAAGTGTAATCCTTTTTTCTGCAGCAGTCATATTTCGTTTAAAATATAAAAGCCCTCATCATTAAAAAATGATAAGGGCATTATTATAGAAAATAGAATCAGCAAATCGATAAATACTTACTGAACCGGAGCTGGTTTATAATTCATTTTCAGTTTCTCGTACTTAGATTTTTCTTCTTGAGTTAACTGAGGAATTTTGAAAACTTGCTTTGGATAAATAAGATCGGGGTTTTTAATTTGATCTCTGTTAGCGTTATAAATTACAGGCCATGCAAAAGCATTTCCATAATGCTCAGATTTTTTTGCTATGTTCCAAAGACAGTCACCTTTAACGACCGTATAATTAATTTCCTTAGATTCTTCTACCCAGTTATCAAGCATTCTCTGCAACTGGTTATGAACTTTATCATAAAATTCAGGAAGAGCACTTATTTTATTCATCTTAAGAGCGTCAAGGTCTTTTTGTCTGTCTGCTTTAGGACCTTCTTTTCTTTTGATCATACCTTCAAGATCAGCAACGGCCTTTCTGAAGTTATCAACATCAGATTTTGTTGCCCCAACCATGGCATATAATTCGTTCATACAATCTTCGTATGGTTGAATTTCCATGGATTTTAAATTACTTACATCAGCTTTGAGTGTATTAATTTCCTGAGTAAGCATTTCAGACTTATCTCTAAGTCTTTGCATTTCAGCCTCCCACTCTTCAGTAGTCATTTCCTGAGCAATAAGGCTCGCTGAAAAGATTATCATAAGTGAGAGAACTCCGAACAAATATTTTGTCAATTTCATATATGACCTCCTATAAAGGGTTTGTTAAAAAACTTTTTATTACTTAGACATTTTTTCGAGGTTGGATTTAGTCTCCTCTTTTTGCTTTTCACATTGAGCAAGTTTCAGATTTTTCTCTTGAATTTCTTTCTCTAATGCTGTTCGTTCTTCTCTAAGCGAGTTAGCTTCTGCTTCGAGCGATGACACTTGTTTTTGTAAGTTCTGCAATTCCAGCATCTGTGCTTCACTAACGCCGCCACATCCGGTCATAAGGGCAACTGTTGTAGTTAGAACACCGGCAAGAATTACGCTTCTTAGATTCTTCAATAATTTCATATAGTAACCTCCGATTAATTATGTTAATTGTTCACTGTTAAAATATCATTTTGAAAGTTTTTTATCAATAAAAAGATATTTTTTATTTAATTTTTTTTAAGCGAATAGTGCGATTTAGCAAGGATTTTCAAGGCATAAATTTATATCAATCTTTTTTCAACAAAACTTGTATAACCATTTCCTGCAATTATTAGGTGATCAAATACTGGAATATCCAAAATCTTTCCAGACTCCACAATTTTTTTTGTGATACCAATGTCTTCATTGCTTGGTTCTAAATTGCCGCTTGGATGATTATGGATTAAAATAACACTGGCAGCAGAATTTTCTATTGCACTTTTGAATACTTCTCGCGGATGTACTACACTTGAATTTAGATTCCCGATTGAAATAGTATCCCACTTGATTATTTTGTTCCCTGAATTAAGAGAAACGACTATAAATCTTTCTTTTAATTCATCGTGTAAAAGGGGAATAAAAATTTCAGCAACTTCTACTGGTGAAGTAATTTTTTTATTAGAGAACCATTTACTTTGATGAAGTATTCTCCTGCTGATTTCAAACGCCGCAAGAAGTGTAGCGGCTTTATCTTTACCTACTCCTTTTTGTTTTTTCAATACAAAGGGAGTCTTAGTGGCAAGTACTGCAAGATTGCCTTCTGAGTCTATTAAATCCTGAGCTACTTTAATAACAGACTTCCCTTTTGTTCCTGTTCTCAGCAGGATTGCAAGTAGTTCGGCATCCGTAAGGCTCTGAGCGCCTCGCAACACCAACTTTTCACGAGGTCTATCTTCTAATGGGAGTTCTTTAACTCTGCTCATTCACCCTCCTTCGATTTTTAATCCGAACGGAATTTATCCACGAGTTCAAA
Organism: Ignavibacteriaceae bacterium; assembly: GCA_035328465.1. Lineage (GTDB taxonomy): Bacteria > Bacteroidota > Ignavibacteria > Ignavibacteriales > Ignavibacteriaceae > JADJEI01. The sequence goes on from DAOLIQ010000010.1 coordinate 15,765, forward strand.
AATTCCATCTCTAAATCTTACGATGTTGATATATTTATTAATTCTATTCGAATCGAATGAAATATTATTATGATATCCGTTACTAATTACCCCTGAAATCATTTTCATCTTGATATTGCTTCTGTCGTTATGAATATTTCGCAAAATAGTTAGAACGTATTTTCCGGTATCGTAGCCATACAAAACATTTCTTCCAGGTTGATAACCGGTGAGATTTGAAAATGATTTTGAAAAAATATCGAAGCTGCTATCCTGAAAGTCAATAAAATAATCTGAAGTAAAAGTAAGTTTATTACTTAGCGATGAAACAGATTCAATATCCTTAACAAGATACCAATCCTGATTTCCATAGATAGGAAGATCTATCCCCCCGGAATAAAGTTGAGAAAGAAGAATTGAGGCATCGCTTTTATCAGAAAGTGGAACATATATTCCTTCTATCTGCTTGGCGACTGAAAATATCTTAGCTATCTGCGAACTGAAATCATAGTTATCTTTCCGATAAGTTTCCCTCATAACTATTTCACCGCCGAGATTTTCAAATTCAGTTATAAAAGATGCAGCGAGAAGGGGTGAGTAATTATCAATAGAATTAAACACAGCCATTCGATGTTTGTCTTCTACATAGTAAAGATATTGTGCGAGCATTCTTCCCCGTTCTGCAATGGGAGGGTTTGCCTGAAAAAAATTATCAGAGATCATTGTTAAGTCAGCATCTGTAGCAGTTGGCGAAATAATCGGAATGTCAGTATCTTTTAGTGCCTCGAGCGTCATTCGAACTTCATCGGAGAAGATTGGTCCAATAATACATTTGACTGATTCATTATGAATTAACTCTTCTTTTATTTCACTTATTTTCTGCCCATCGGTCGAAGAAGGCTTAACTAGCAAACCGATTTTATCTTTCCTGCTTTTATTAAATTCTGAAAAGGCAAATTTAATTCCGTCAAGGATTTCATCGCCCGCAGATTTGTTTAACGGATCGCTAATTTCTGATAAGGGAAGCAGCACAGCCACCACTGTACCTTCTCCGCTACTCCCAATATTCAAGTCGCTGCCTTTTAAATTTTCTGCCGCTGCTCTTTCTTCCGCCGTTGGATACCTTGTTATAATTTCAGATATCGCTCTGATGGAATTTATAGTGTCGTTTTCTTTCTGATAGGCTTTTGCCAGAAGCAGCAATAAAAAGGGTTTAAGTTTAGAGGAGGTTAATTCATCTGTAATTTTTTTTACCTGATAGGAGTTGAAATAATTGATGGAGATTTGTTCGGCTATTTTTTTTGCCTCTGCATAATTTGAACTTGAAGCAGTTTGCTCAATAAGCTGAAGCAGGGACTTAAAACTTTCCTCATATTTTTCCTGCTTAAGAAAAATATTTGCAATAAGAAATTGTGCTTCATCCGCATATTTAGTTTCGGGGTAATCTTTTAGAAATTTATTTGTTAAACTAAGCGAATTGAAGTAGTTGGATTCTTCAAATTCAATTTTACAGAGAAAAAAAATTGAGGCTGTCGTTTTAGCATTTGGCTCATATAATGAAACAATTCTATTAAAAATGACAGCAGCATCTTCATATTGACCTTTTTCAAATAAATTGACGGCAACATTGAATTCAGAATTAATTTTTTCCTGCTTTTCATCCACTTGGGAGAAACTTTTCTGAGTCAACAAAAGAATAATTGTAAAAAGTATTAAACGAATTTTATTCATTTGAATTAATATTTTTTTCCTGATAAATTAATTTTTCAAGCGGCTCAATAAATCTTCTTTTTTTTGGTTCTAATTTTACAGCTAATTCATAATACTTCAATGCTTCGTTAATATTATTTTGTTGAAGATAAACCTCTGCTAATAGATAACAGGCTTCAGGAGCAATATTTTCAGAATGATTTACAAAAAACAGCAGCGAGGATTCCGCTTTTTTATGATTTTGTAATTTAAAATAAATTTTACCTGCCCAAAAATTTATGGCAGGATCGCTGGGCTGAACAGCAAGGGCTTTTTCAATATGAGTAACAGCATGCTCTATCATTTCCAATTCATAACAAACAATTCCGTAGAGCATATTAAATGTATCGTCATAGTAGAAAGTCTTTTCATATTTTTTTAACAACTTAAGTGCATCAGAATACTCGTTAAGTTGAATTTGGGATTTAAGTAATAAGAATACTGATTCAGGTTCCAATTTAGACTTGATAATTTTCATGTATCTTTTCAAGTGAAGAGCCGCGTGTTGATATTCTTGTAGCATGAAATGAGCGTACCCAATCAGAAATGAAACTTCGGGAATATCTTCCGGCAAAATAAAACTTAGTGCATTAATCGCCTCATCCCATTTAGAATTTCGCAGCAAAAATTCTCCAAAGTACATTATCCCATATTTATCGTCAGGATAATTTGCTGTGTAATTTTTTAGTATTTCAATTGCAGGATTAATATTTCCCATCGCTTCACACACTTCGCTATAAAAAACGTAAGAGTCAAGCTCATCCTCAAACTCTTCAATTAGCGAATTACATATTTGAAAAGCATGAAGTAAATTTCCTTCTTCTTTATAGCGCTCCACCTGAGCGACAAGTGCCCTAAGTTTTGCTTTTTTTTCTATTCCCATTCTATCGTAGCTGGCGGTTTAGAACTTATATCATAAACAACGCGGTTTATTCCGCGAACTTTATTTATAATCTGGTTGGAAACATCTACAAGAAAATCATGCTCAAAAGTGTACCAATCAGCAGTCATACCATCAACTGAAGTTACTGCACGAAGAGCCAATACATTTTCATAAGTGCGTGCATCCCCCATTACACCAACTGATTGAACCGGCAGCAGCACAGCAAAAGCCTGCCATATCGAATTGTAGATTCCGGCTTTCTTAATTTCTGAAATAAAAATATCATCCGCTTCCCGAAGAATATTTAATTTCTGCTCTGTAATATTACCAATGATTCTAACAGCCAATCCCGGGCCGGGAAAGGGGTGACGGTCAATAAATTCATTGGGAATATTTAACTCCCTCCCAACATTTCTTACTTCATCTTTGAATAATTCTCTGAATGGCTCGATAAGTTTCAGGTTCATTTTTTCCGGAAGCCCGCCAACATTGTGATGTGATTTTATTGTGGAAGATTTACCTTTTACGGACACTGACTCAATAACATCAGGATATAAAGTCCCTTGTACAAGAAAATCAACTTTGCCAAGCTTAAGTGCTTCCGCTTCAAACACTTCGATGAATGTATTTCCAATAATTTTCCTTTTCTTTTCAGGATCGGAAACTTCTTTCAAGTTAGATAAAAATTTTTCTGATGAGTTAACATGAATATGGTTGAGCTTTAATTTTTCGTTAAAAAGTTGTCCAATCAATTCACTTTCATTTTTCCTCATCAGCCCGGTATCAATATGAATTGAAATAAGTTGATCACCTATTGCCTTTTGAACAAGCACCGCAGCAACAGTCGAATCAACACCTCCACTCAGAGCGCAAATAACTTTTGAGTTACCCACTCTATTTTTTATCGTTTTTATCGTTTCATCTATAAAATTTTTAGCAGTCCAATCACCTATACAGCCGCAAATTTCAAATAGAAAATTCTTGATAATTTTTTCACCCTCCTTCGTATGAGCAACTTCGGGATGAAACTGTACACCGTAAATTTTTTTTTCTTCATTGTAAATTGAGCAGATAGGAGAATGATCGGACTTGCCTGATACCATAAATCCTTCGGGGAGTTCCGTTAGATAATCTCCGTGGCTCATCCAAACAATTGATTGCTCACTTACATCCTTAAAAAAATTAATTCTTTCCGTAATAATCAGATTTGATTTACCGTATTCTCTATCTTTAGCAGGTTGTACTTGCCCATTAAACTTTTTACAAAGTAATTGAAGCCCGTAGCAAATGCCCAGGACAGGAATATTCATTTGCAAAATTTTAAGATCAATATCAGGAGCCTCCGCATCGTAAACACTCATTGGTCCGCCCGATAAAATAATCCCGGAAGGATTTAATTGCTTAACTTGTTCGAAGGAAATTGTGTGTGGATGAATTTCGGAATAAACATTGGACTCTCTGATTCTTCGCGTGATGAGCTGGGTAAACTGAGAACCGAAGTCAATGACTAATATTGTCTGATGATTCATTTAATTTTTTCTATTTAAAAAAGAAAAACAAAACCCCAAGGATTTTGTTTTTCACAATAAATTTATGAAGCAAATATTACTGCCCTATTAATTTCTTATATGCCGCTGCATCAAGAAGCTCGGATAAATCAGAAGGAGCAGTAATTTCCATTTTCACCATCCAACCTTCTTTGTATGGATCAGAGTTAACAATTTCGGGATTGTCAGCAAGTTTAGAATTAACTTCGATTACATTACCGCTGCAAGGAGAAAAAAGATCGCTCACAGTCTTGACTGCTTCAATAGTTCCGATAGATTGTCCTTTGGACACGCTTTTTTGATTTGGATCAATATCAACAAATACTACGTCGCCAAGTTCACCTTGAGCATAATCAGTAATTCCAATAGTACCGGTCTTACCATCAACCAAAATCCATTCGTGATCTTTTGTATATTTTAAATTCTCTGGGAAATTCATAACACCTCTTTAATATTTATAATTGAAAATTATCTAAAAAACTTGTATCAAATTTACCGCTTAAAAATCTGTCATCCTCAAGAACTTTCAAATGAAAAGGAATAGTTGTTTTAATTCCTTCAACTGTAAATTCTTCAAGGGCTCTTCGTCCTCTGGCAATTGCATGGTCCCGATCTCTACCCCATACAATTAGTTTTGCGATTAGTGAATCATAATACGGAGGGATTGTATAGGACTGATAAATATGAGAATCAATCCTTACACCAAACCCGCCTGGGAAATGTAATGATTGAATAACACCGGGCGAAGGTCTGAAACCATGTTCGGGGTCTTCAGCATTAATTCTGAACTCGATGCTGTGTCCAAATGGTTTCCCCGGTTCTGCTTCGATTGCATGACCAGCAGCAACTAAAATCTGCTGCCGTATGAGATCTACGCCATAAACTGATTCAGTAACAGGATGTTCAACCTGAATTCTTGTATTCATTTCCATAAAATAGAAGTTACCGTTTTTATCGACAAGAAATTCTACTGTGCCGGCACCTTCATAATTTATTGACTTCGCACCAAGAATTGCTGCACTTCCCATTTTATCTCTCAACTCATCATTCACAATAGGAGAAGGAGACTCTTCAATTAATTTTTGATGTCTGCGTTGAACTGAACAATCTCTTTCGCCGTAATGATAAACATTACCGTGGGTATCACCCATAATTTGGATTTCAACATGACGGGGGTTTTCAACAAACTTTTCTAAGTAGATGGCTGAATTAGCAAATGATGCTTCGGCTTCATTACTCGCTGTTTGAAAGGCTTTCTCAAATTCACTTTCGTCCCAGACTACTCTCATTCCCTTGCCCCCACCTCCTGCGGAAGCTTTAAGAATTACAGGAAATCCAATTTGGTGCGCGAGGGCGATGGCAGATTTTATATCTGTGATTACTCCATCACTGCCAGGAATAACCGGAACACCGTTTTTTTTCATTGTATCTTTTGCAAATGACTTATCGCCCATAGCATTTATCATTTGCGGTGATGGTCCGATAAATTTAATATTTGATTCTTCACATATTTCTGAGAAGTTCGCATTTTCGGCAAGGAAACCATAGCCGGGATGAATTGCATCCGCACCTGTAATATGCGCTGCAGAAATTAGACTGGGGATTTTCAAGTAACTTTCTTTACCTAACGGAGGACCAATACAAACAGCTTCATCCGCAAACGTAACGTGCAAAGAGTCTTTATCGGCTTCTGAATAAACAGCAACTGTTTTAATTCCTAATTCCTTGCAGGTTCGTATTACACGGAGAGCAATCTCTCCCCTGTTTGCTATTAAAATTTTATTGAACACTTTTTTCTCTAAAATAATAGTTGAACGATCAGCTCAGTTCAATTAGAAATAAAGGCTGATTATATTCTACAGGCTTTCCGTTTTCGACAAGTATCTTAATAATTTTGCCGGTAACATCAGATTCTATTTCATTCATAAGTTTCATTGCTTCAACTATGCAAAGCACAGTGCCGGAAGTTATCATATCACCAACTTGAACATAAGCATCTGCATCAGGAGCCGGGGCTCGATAAAATGTTCCAACGATTGGAGATTTAATTTCATGAAAATTAGTTGTTTTCTTTTCTTCCGATGCGGTAATGTTTTTTTCAATTTCTGCCCCGGAAATTTGAACTGAAGTTTGAGATGGCTGGGTAAATGCTGGTTGAATTAAACTGCCATTTACTCTAATCTTTTTAGCCACTTTAATTCTTAAACCATTTTCCTCAACCTCAAGATCGGTTATCTCACTTGTATCAACAAGTTTGATCAATTTTTTTATGAGATTTAAATCCATCTTTTTCCTTTTATTAAGATTTTACTCTTTCGACGTATTCACCAGTCCGAATATCTACCTTTAGCACATCGTCAGCATTTACAAATAAGGGCACGCTGATAGTCGCACCAGTTTCTAATTTAGCTGGTTTAAAAGTATTAGTAGCAGTGTTTCCTCTAAAACCAGGTTCAGTTTCAACAACTTTCAAATTTGCAAAATAAGGGGGTTCAACAGTTACTATTTCTGAACCGTTGAAAAGAATTTCTATTTCTGAATTTTCTTTTAGATAAAGTACACTATCGCCAAAAAGATTTACAGGGACATTTATTTGTTCATAGGTTTCATTTTCCATACAAACAAGAAAATTACCGTCACGGTAGAGATATTGATATTTTCTTCTTTCAACTCTCACAATGTCAATGCTTTCGCCAGCTCTGAAAGTATTATCTAAAACTCTTCCTGTTTTAAGGTTTTTTAGAACAGTACGAACGAAAGCTCCGCCTTTGCCGGGTTTTACATGTTGAAATTCCACAAGAGAATAAAGATCATTTTTAAATTTAATTATTAAACCAGTTCTGAAATCTGAAGTATCTGCCATAATTCTTTAATATATAATTATAAATAAGTGAATGAAAAAATATCTATCTGCCGCCTGAAAGTCAAGAAGTATAGAATTAAAGTTTCAGCCAAAATAAAAGCATTTTGACTTATTTAAAACAAAAAATCAGGCAGTTTTTTAATAAAATGCCTGATTTCTTCAAATTAGTTTGTGTCCTATTCGTTAATTAAAACAAGGTATTTATTAACCTCACGGGCAGCAGGTGAGGTTTGATAATTCTCGGTAATCTCTTCCAGTACTTCTTTAGCTTCATCTTTTTTACCAAGATTTAGGTAATTGATTCCAGCCCGTAAAAGATAATCTGAATTGGATGGATTAGTAGCAGAAATTTTTGAGGCTTGTAAATAATAATCTAATGCCTTTTCAAAATCCTTTTTATATTCAAAATATCCAGCTTGTCCGGCTAACGAGGCGGCATTCAACACATCAATGCTGCCGCCGTAATCTTCATAATATTTATAGGCTTCTTCAAGTTTTCCAAGCATATTGTAAGAGCTTGCAAGATAGATTTTCGCTGTTTCGCCGTTTTCAGTGCTGCCATATTCTTCAACTATTTTTTTCAAGCCAATTATGTTTGTACCTTGCTTGCCTTCAATTGCCTCGAGAAAAGCTCCTGAATCATAGCTCTTCATCACTCTGGCAAGTTCGATGGCTGCTTGCTCGTTGGTTTTATCTTTCTGGGAAACATAAAAATATACCGCTGCCGCGACAGCCAATAATACGCCCAAGCCGATCAGAACATTCTTTTTATTTTCTTCAACGAAACCATAAACTTTATAATAAGTAGTTACTAGTTTATCTTCTTTAATTTCTTTTTTAGAAAGTTTTTTGCGTTTAGTTAACATCCTTTATCCTTAAAATTTCAATTTTATAAAAAAGCAGGGTAAATTTAGTATTATTTCTTGAATGTTCCATAAAAAAAGTTTGCTAGTACGCCCAGAAGGATTTGAACCCTCAACCTTCGGAACCGGAATCCGACGTTCTATCCAGTTGAACTATGGGCGCAGATGTTAAACAATTCTAATGTGATTCGAGTAAATCCAGGCTTTATTTTGGTGAAAGACTTCAACTCGATAAATACCTGATTTGCTTACATCAAATTTTATGGTTCGGGCTATCTCTGAATTTACTAATTGACCGTTATGGATCAATCTGATTTCTGCTTCTAATTTAGGAACTTCCACTACTAATTTAATATTTCCTTCTGTTTCTATTGTCTCACCCATTTGGAAAATTTTACTATCACATTCGGCACAAAATTTAAATCCGCGGGAATCAGCATGGTAGTCATTGGCAACAAAACAAAGTCCTTTGGCTAAAGAGTCATATAGAATTTTTTTTGCTTTAGTTTTATCTGTTTTAATATCAATTTTTTCTTTCGTTAAAATGTGGGTTCGGATAGATTTGAATAGAACTTTATACGGAAATATTTCAACTTCAACAAAACCTAATAAATTATATTTATGAGCGTGTGCATCAATGCCGCCAATGCCAACTACTTTTCTTCTAAGGCTTAATTCGTCCCACACTTTTAAAGTTTCGGGTGGAGGCGCAACAATAGTTTTTAGCGGATGTAGAAAGGATTGATATTTATTTTCTTCAGTGAGATTTTCCATCCACTCAGACATGTGATTCCAGATTTCAATTCCGGTGAAGTCTGTTGTATTCCATTCAATCCAGGGGTAAGGGGGGTGTTCGGCAAGGTGATTTCTTTTTTCATGCGGATGTGCCAGAAAGCTGATGCCTCCTTTTTCCTTCACAATTCTTACATAATCCTTTGCAGGAATCCTAGTGGAAATACTTTCATCAATCCCAAAAGCGAGAAGATGGTTTTTATTTTCTTTATCATTGATTTCACAACCAACTAATAATAGAGTATTTTTATACCAACCTTCATAACCATCCTTCAAAGCACGAAGTGTATTGTGATCCGTAAGGATAAGATAATCTAATCCAACTTCTGAAGCTGCTTGTGCAATTTCTTCAACTTTACCGGAGCCGTCCGAAAATACAGAATGGATATGTAATGCGCCGACGTATTCGTTCATAGCTTTAAAATTATTTACTGGCAAGATAGAAAGAAAAGAAATTATTGAAAAGGTATTAAAGAGAAGAAAGTTGAATAAATACTTTCTCAAAATCTTGTTGATAGATCAAGTATAACTCTACCATAAGTTCTCTCGGCTTCAAATGTGCCTTCGTAACCTAAAGATAAAAAGATGTTATCGATTATTCGTGATGAGAGATCAAGACCAACTGAGCTTTGTTTAAGTGAAGTTGGATTGTTGAGATATTTATAATCAGTAATTCTGTAACTAAAAGAAGTATAAATATTACCATTAAAAATATCTTTTGATAATCTGAAACCATAGAGCGAGCCGTCGATGAAGCTTGACATAATACGAGTATATGATACAGTGGTTGATGTTTCTATTAGCGGCAGACTCGAATATGTAACGAACCCAGAAAAATTCCGGCTTGGTTTAATATCGCTTTCCTGACTTCGATATCCAAAATTAAAGCCGAAGAAAAGCCCATTTATAGGTTTGATATTCACTCCAAGTCTAAAACCCTGACGCGTTTCTCTTTCAATAATACTATCGAGATAAGACTTGAAAGTTTCGTAATAGATAACATTTTTTCTTGCATCGTAAGAAGCAGAAAATGACAGCACGTTTGATGGAGTATATCTTCCGGAAATATAAATGCTGGTTAAGGAAAAATCACTTTTGTCTTGACCTAATTCATGTTTAAATAAATCAACTTCGGAAGAAACAAAAATATTCGTTTTATCAATTGCGTTATTTGTATGCTGGAAATAAATAAATCTTCTGTCTGTTTTAAAATCGTTTGTTTGCTGAAAGATAGATAATGTATTGTCCATTCTTTTTTTACCGAGGGAATCGCTTCGACTCACAAATACACCATACTCGAATAATTTTATATTGTAGCCCATGTCATAGTAATTGGGTCTTGAACCTACAATTGCTCCGACTGAAAATCGGCCGAAATATTTTTCGAGATGTAATCCGTCAACAGTGCTAATATTGGTTACTTTTCTATTCAAATGGCGACCGAGCCAAATATCCCAATTATTTTCAGCTTTATAATTCAAAGCAAAATCATAAACGCGCAAACTTCTTCCAAAATTTGAACTAAGCTGATTCCATTCATCCGCACGATATGTAAAAATTGTGTAATTCGAAAAAGAGAATTTGCCCCCGCCAATGTTTTCCGCATTAAATCTGAATGAATATCTCCATCGCTGATAATCATCATCAAAAATTAAATTTGAAAAATTAGAATATGACTGCACCGAAATTTTACCGGAGATTTTTGGTTCAATGACTTTGATATATGATGATTTAACTGTGGATGAAGAATCTTCAACAAATAGAATTTGCGTTGTCGAATCAATTGAAGAATCAACTTGTGCAAGGTTCTCTTCTATTTCTGGCATTTTAATACGAGCAAGAACTTCATCACCAACTTTTAGTTCACTTTTTTCATTAAGCAATTCACCAGCAACAGAACGCGAAGAAATAAAATTCACTTTTATTAATGGCTTCAACTTTTTATTTACTTTTATAAACAAAGAATCTCCAACAGAAATTCCTTCAGAATTTTCAAACTGAACATAAACATTCTGTGAAGAAAGATAAGTTACCTTTCCTCTAATTTCCTGAAAATTTATTTCTTGTGCATTCGCAGAGAAAATAAAAATCAAGAACAGATTTAATATTATAATAATTCTTCTCATTGAATTTTATTCTGTTTACCCTTGATTTTCAATTTATTACCATCCCAATCATTAGTGCTATGACAGGACCAGCAATCAGTTCTATCGCCAGGATCATGTTCATCAAGAAAATCCTCCATGTGGCAGCTTAAACATTGCGGATCATAGTTTGTACCGGAATGACAATCCGAACAATCAAAATTATTATGCGGATTATGGAGCGTGAAAAAGTTATGATTGAATGTAGCCGGAGTCCAGCTAGTCTGAGTATGACATTCCAAACAATCGTGATTAAAATTCAAAGTAACATGCGGCGGATCATTTGTTCCAGTGAAATTAGGTTCGTGACAGCCAAAACATGTGTTTGGAGTATTATTATAATCTCCGTTATGACAGCTTGCACAATCATTAGCTATTGAGGCGTGCGCACCGACTAGCTGATAATAATCATTATGAATCGGGAATGCCGCCGGTGCCCAGCCGGGATTTGTTGTGTGACAAGTCTCGCAAGTTGTCGGCAAAGCTAATACAGTATGATTTGGATTTGTCGTTTGACCATAATCAGTTTTATGACAAGCAAGACATTGAGTTGGCGTCCCTTCAAAACCATTAGCATGACATTGAGAACAATCTGTTGTCAAATGCGCTCCCGTTAACGGGAAGTTAGTGGTTTGATGATCAAAGGTAACATCGCTCCAAGCAGAAGCATTGTGGCACATTTCGCAATTCGTCGGATAGCCCTGTGTAAGATGATTTGGAGCAATTTTAAATTCTGACATATGACACGAGATGCAATCGGAATTTAAGCCGGTAACTGTTCCTTGGTGGCAGGATGAGCATTGAATCTGTGCGTGCACACCTTGTAATTCGAAACCGGTTGTTGCATGATTAAAGGTAGAGGGAATCCACGCGGTTGTTGTGTGGCAGCTTTCACAATTGAGCGGCAATCCTGCCGCTGGATGATTCGGATTCTGTGTGGCGTTATAAGCCGTGATATGACAAGCATCGCAATTAGTAGGTGTTCCCGAATAACCATTTGCATGACAAC
>DAOLIQ010000010.1:27693-29434 GCA_035328465.1 Ignavibacteriaceae bacterium
ATTGAGGCTGATAATTTGGCTGTGAATGACACTCGCCGCAATCAACATTATTATGCTGCGAAGAGATCGGATAAAAGTTATGATCAAACGAAGCCGGCGTCCAGGCAGTCTGAGTATGACATTCCAAACAATCGTGATTAAAATTCAAAGTAACATGCGGCGGATCATTTGTTGCATTAAAATCATTATCGTGACAGCCGAAACATGTGTTTGGCGTATTGTTGTAATCACCATTGTGGCAGCTTGCGCAATCATTAGCTATTGCGGCATGTGCACCAATAAGCTGATAAAAATCATTGTGGATTGGGAAAGTCGCCGGCGCCCAACCAGGATTTGTAGTGTGACAAGTCTCGCAAGTTGTCGGCAAAGCTAAGACAGTATGGCTTGGATTCGTACTCTGATTATAATCAGTCATATGACAAGCATCGCAGTTTGTCGGCGTTCCCTCAAAGCCATTTGCATGACATGCCGAACAATTAACAGTCAAATGTCCACCAGTCAATGGAAAATTTGTTGTCTGATGATCAAATGTAACTTCACTCCAGGCCGAAGAATTATGACACATTTCACAATTTGTTGGATAACCTTGAGTAACATGATCAGGCGCAATATTATAGTCATCCTGATGACATGAAATGCAATCTGAAGAAAGACCGGTAACTGTACCTTGATGACATGAAGAACATTGAATTACTGCATGCTGCCCTGTCAATTCAAAACCGGTTGTTGTATGATTAAAGGTAGAGGGAATCCACGCAGTTGTCGTGTGGCAGTTTTCGCAATTTGTCGGCAATCCTGCTGCTTGATGATTTGGGTTCACAGCCCCATCATAATCAGATTGATGACAGCCGACACATTCGTTTGGAGGATTATTATAATTTCCATTATGACAACTTTCGCAATCATTTGATATTTGAGCATGTGCGCCGGTCAATAAAAAGTACTGATCGTGCTGAGGAAATAGAGCAGGAGACCAGCCGGGATTTGTAGTATGACAGGTTTCGCAAGTGATTGCTATTCCCAAAGTCTGATGATTCGGATTCGTTGTGTTATTAAAATCGGTTTGATGACAATCGCTGCATGTCGTACTTGTTCCTTCATATCCATTTTGATGACAAGCAATACAATCAAGAGAGAGATGTCCACCTGTTAATGGAAAGTTGGAGAACTGATGATCGAATGCACCATCAGCTTTTCCATCCGGGTGACAGGCATAACATTCTTCACTTTGATAAACATATCCTTGCACACCCTGATGCTCGTCGTCCATATCAGGTTGATTGTGCTCGTGACAAGTGATACAAGAGAAAATTGAAAAATCACCTTGATTAGTATGGCAATCAGCACAATCATTCCACTCCCCATTGTGCTTACCGCTATATATCGGGAAGTATTGTCCATCGTGATCAAAGGTTGCCGGAGTCCATCCACTCGTTGTATGACAATCTTCGCAAGTGGTTGGGAAGCCAGCAGCGATGTGATTTGGATCGACAGCATTTTCATAATCTTGTTGGTGACATGCATAACAATCTGTCGGCGTGCCAGTATAACCATTCGCATGACATTGTTGGCAATCAACTGTTAAATGTTTTCCAGTCAATGGGAAATTAGTATTGTTGTGATCAAAGTTTGACGGAGTCCAGCCTGCTGTTGTGTGGCAAACTGTACAATCTGTCGGATAACCTAATTGTAAGTGATTAGGATCGGTGGTGCCATTATAATCCTGTTCGTGACAAGCAAA
>DAOLIQ010000010.1:29534-62565 GCA_035328465.1 Ignavibacteriaceae bacterium
TGGCAAACTGTACAATCTGTAGGATAACCTTCCTGCAAGTGATTTGGATCTGTTGTTCCGTTATAATCCTGTTCGTGACAGGCGAAACAATCCGTTGGTGTTCCAGTGTAGCCATTCGTATGACACTGCTGGCAATCAACATTCAAATGTTTTCCTGTTAGAGGGAATGCCGTCAAATTATGATCGAACTGAGCTTCATTCCAATCATTAGTATTATGACAAAGTGTACAGTCAGTTGGATAACCTTCTTGAATATGGTTAGGATCGTTTGCAGTGTTATAATCTTGTTCGTGACAGGCGAAACAATCCGTTGGTGTTCCTGTAAAAGTGGTGGCATGACATTCCTGACAATCAACTGTAACATGCTTACCTGTTAACGGGAAGTTAGTAAGATTATGATCAAAATTTGCCGGTGACCATGCATTTATATCGTGACACTCTGTACAATCAGTTGAAAATTCTGCTGCAATATGATTGGGGTTAACCGAATCATCATAATCCTGTTTATGACATGAATAGCAATCGGCTGAAAGTCCAGTAAAGGTTCCGGGTTGATGACAAGAAAAACAAGTACTGATTTTATGTCCGCCAACAAGGGGGAAGAAATCATGATTGAAATTGTCTGCTGCCCAGTTGAGTGAATTAAGGTTGTGACATTCCTGACAATCAGTAGAGAATTGAGATTCTGTATGATTTGGATTTTGTGTGGCAAAATAATCTGCAGAGTGGCAATCAAAACAATTTGTTCCCTGCGGTTCAAATGTAAAATTTGGATAACCTGAATGACACTGCACACAATCAGCACGAAGATGTGCCCCAAGCAGAGGGAATCTACTCATCTGATGAAGATTATTCATGTCTTTAACAAGCCACGATTGGGGCGTATGACATCGGGCGCAATCAAATCCAACAGTACCTTGATGAATATCTTTATGGCAAGATTGGCAATCGGTGGCTGCATCTTTAAATATCAGTGTCGTGTGACAACTCTTGCAATCGGCGGATTGATGCTGTCCTTCGAGAGAAAATTTTGTTTCGGAGTGGTTAAAAGAAATTTTTGCTTTGTCTATTGTCCAACTTGTTTCGCTGTGACACTTTGAACAATCGATGTTCAAGTCCTTTTCGTGAGGAGATTGAGCGAGTATAGATGATCCTGCAAGAATCAACGTTAGTATTACGAATGACAAGATGCGCATTTAAAATCTGTTAATTTATATTGTATAAAAATTTGTCCGTTTTTTTCCGAAGGCTTATGGCATTTTGCACAAGGAACTTTTTCGTGCGCACCCGCAAGAGAGAATTTAGTTTTGTTATGATCAAAATTTTCCGGTTTCCAGTTATTAAATGTATGGCATCTCTGACAGTTAGATTCATTGCCTTCGTTAAATTGTCCTTGATGCTTATCATTGTGGCACGATTCGCATTTTTTATCTGATGACAAAAATAAGTATTTCTTATTTAAACTCTCATCAATTTTAACGTGACACTTAGAACAATTAACATCAGCATGTTTTCCTGATAATATAAATTCAGTTGAGTTATGGTCGAACTTTATAGTACGCCAGCTTGTAGTTTCGTGACAATTAGAACAATTATTTTTTGGCAGAAATTTTTCGGTCAATTCTTTACCGTGAATATTTTCATGACAATCAATACAATTTTCACCAAGCTTTTTGAACTTCCAACTATCTTCCTTTAAATGACAACTCTGACATGGTACGGCAAAGTGCGCTCCGGAAAGTTCATAAGCAGATTTCTGGTGCTGCTCAATTGTAAATAATGAAGGTTTGAACCCATTTACATTGTGACAATCAACGCAGTCGCGGATAGAATTATTTAGAACAATCTCACCTTTGTGATAATCAGAATGACAATCAACACATTTTTCAAATTTAGGTTTTACAGAAATTCCATCTTTATGGCAATCGTTACAGCGCACTGCACGATGTTTTCCAAGTAAAGGATATTTCGTTTTACTGTGATCAAATGTTCCTTCATTAATCTGATGAAAACTTGATGTTACGTGACAACTTTGGCAATTGGCTCCAAATTTACCAAGATGAATATCTTTATGGCAGGATTGGCAACTTGAGAATGCCACATCCTTAAATTTTTGAAACTCTTTTCCGTTTCTTGTTTCTTTTGGGTGGCATTTAGCACAATCAACTTTAATGTGAGAACCGGTTAGTTTGTACTTAGAATTATTGTGATCGAAATTCTTTGCAGGTTTAAATTTGTTTGTATCGTGGCACTTTTTGCAATCGGTGCCTAAAGTCTTTTGGTGGCTGTCTTCGTGGCAAGCAGAACAAAAATTTTCCAGTCCTAAATAAGTATTTTTTCTTTTCTTTAAATCACTGCTCGAAATAAATTTTGCCTGATGACATTTACTGCATTCCAAATCCTTGTGCGATCCCTCCAGCGTATAACCAGCTTTATTATGATCAAATTTATTTTCGTCGAAATTTATTAGCTTAAATCCTCTTCCGTAATGTTCCCCATGGCAGCTCCAGCAATTTTGACCTTTCACACTGCTGCTTGAGTGATAGCCCCTTCCTGAAGAAATTAAATTTTGCACCGCTTTATGGCAGTCGAGACATTTAGAATTGTTTACTTTCTCACCGAGAATATGACACTTCGTGCAATTACTCATCCCGTCTAAACTTTTATGTGCGTTACTTAATTCTCCGGGCGAGATCTGTGCAAATGAAAAATTCGTAAACGAAACAAATGCACTGACAAGCAGTAAGCACTTCAAAAAAGAAATTTGGTTAGTTAGAGTGTTTGAGAATCGCATCGCCAAATTTCTTTGTAATTGATATTCCAATTTTTTCTAAAAATTTCGTAGGCAGTTCACCGCCTGCAAATACGTAAACTAAATCATTCTCGAGCGAAATAATTTTTCCATCATTAGTATTGAGAATAACTGCTGTGTCCAAAATTTCAGAAACATTAGAATTAAAAATTATTTTTATTTTACCTTCTCTAACAGCAGTATCTATGTTCTCTTGATTTCTTGGTTTCAATCTTGAAAAATTTTCGTTCCTGTAAGAAAGAGTAACTTCGTTATGTTCATCTGCCAAAAGGATAGCTGATTCGATTGCAGAATCTCCACCGCCAACAACAAGAATATTTTTTTGATGAATCAATTCGGGCTCAAGAAGTCTGTAATAAACTTTTTCTTTTTCTTCCCCCGGTACTCCCAATTTTCGTGGAGTTCCCCGTCTGCCAATGGCAAGCAAAACCGCTTTGCAAGTATAATGACCCACTGAAGTTTTGACAATAAAATGATCATCAACTTTTTGGATTTGTTCAACACGCTCATGCTCATTTATCTGAATATTATTTTTGCTTAGCACTTCATTCCAAAGATTAATCAATTCAGTCTTGGTAGTTTCGACAAGCTTAATTTTTCCGTATAGAGGTAAATCCATTGGTGAAGTCATTACAATTTTTGCTCTTGGAAAATTAAAAACTGTGCCGCCAAGGCTATCTTGTTCGAGTGTTAAAAAACGTAATCCCATTTTTTTTGCCGATAAAGAGGCTGAAATTCCGGCCGGACCGCCTCCAACAATAATCACATCATATTGCGTCTTAATATTCTTATTTATTTTTTTGTTCAGATAATCCATTGCCTGTTTGCCTTGTTCGACTGCATTCTTAATTAACCCCATCCCTCCAAGTTCGCCAGCGATAAAGATTCCTGGAACACTGGTTTCAAATTCCTGACTGACCTGGGGCAGTTCAACCCCCCTTTTTTCTGTACCAATGCATAGTGTAATTGCTTGTACAGGACATGCGTGGAAGCAAGCACCGTGTCCAACGCATCTCGAAGCATTAACAGTACTCGCTCTTCCGTTGAATAAACCAAGTATGTCTTTTTCCGGACAAGCCGTAATGCAGGCACCGCTGCCAATACACATGTCAGGATCAATAACCGGATGAAGTGAAACCGGTTCAAAAATTCCGAATTGTTTTGCTTTCTCAATTTTTTCTTCCGTGACTTTTGTTTTGTTTTTATGACTTCGCAGATAGACAAACATTGTTACAGCAAAGAGAATAAAGATTGTACCGTAGATCAAAATATTTTCTATTAGAGTTTCCACTAATTTTCCTTCATTGATTGTTAACTGAACGGAGCAAACCAATGATTGTTATTTTGACATCAAATTTCGTGCTTTAATGAAACTTATTAAATCAAAATAAAATAGCAACCATTGCTAACTATTTAGGTAATTAGTACAAATGACCAGTAAAAAGTGCCAACACTTTTTACTTGAGTTGCGAGAGACTTGTTTTGGTCAAGTCAGAGACTTCTGAATTTGGAAATTCAGAGAGGAGGTTTTCCCATATTTTTTTTGCTTTTTCTTTGTTACCAATACTCGCAGAAATTGCTCCTAAATTATAGAGAGCCTGAACATTTTTTTTATCGTAAGATAAAATTTTGTTCGTCAGTTCTTCTGCTTTGGTAAAGTTTTGATTATTGTAATAAATAAAAGATAGAGAGAAATAAATGTCAGTTCGTTTTGGATTTATTTGAAGTATTCTTTCGTAATATTGAATCGCATCCAGCTGTTTGTGTGCTGCCGCAAGAAAGTCCGCATACTCTCTAATTTTTAGGGTATCATTCGGATTATCATCTACTGCTTTTTTTAACATTTCAAGTTTATGTTTTACATTTTCGGTAACATTATCTTTGGTCGGATTTTCTGCGGTGGGGTTTCCTAACCCACTATGGATTGAATCCTGCGGCATTTGTTTATTAGAAATATTTGTAGAACTGCTATCACTGCTATTAGATTGAGTCAAGACTATTAATACTAAAATGGCAATAACTGCAATGCTTCCATAAATATATAAAGGTTTTATTTTCATTTTTTCTCCTAAAAAATCCAGGTGTAACCAAATGTAATCGCCACTATAATGTGAATTATCATTATAGCAAACATAGCAATTGCAAAGGGTAAGTGAAAGATATGCCAGTATCTAAAAAATTTCTGCATGGTACGCAGCAAACCGATTCTTCTGGCAAGAATTATTTCAGATTTTGCAATATGAACTACTTCTTTTACTGTACGTTTTGGTAATCCTGCCAAAAGAACATTGTTTTTAAGGTTATGAAGAACTTTTCGTACGTCAAAAAAATCTTTTACTGCGAAGATTATACTCGTTGAGAGTTTAAAACTTTTGTACCTCTCAGGTGAAGCTAATCTATTAAAATCATAAAGTAAATCTTCATCAATTTTATATTCCTTAGTTAATCGAATGGCTAATTCATCCTTAATTTTGTTTAGTTCTTTAATGTCAAGTTCCTGCCCTTGAATTGTGTGAGGTATTTGAATATAAATAAATCTTCCAACAACCCCGCTTAATACAACCAGAACCATACTCCAGAAACTTACAGCGACCAGTCCGCCAAATTTAAAAGAAGTATGAAAAAGAACGAAGATGGGTCCGACTGTACACAAGAAAATATGAAACTCGAGCCAGTTTTTTAGATAGCCAATTCCATAAAATCTTTTCACTCGTTTTCTAATCATATAAGAAGCAACACCAAGCACCATCATAAAACTGCCCAGAATACCGATACCATGACCGATGAATCCAGTTGGTTTAAGATTTTCATGCTGGTATTTCAATCGATTGTATTCCGCAGTACCTTTTAGGTCAGGATTACTCAAAATTGTCCCAGTTTCTTCTAATGGTTTTGAGTAGTAATCATATCCGTTAAAAATCAATAACGCAGTCGAAGCAACTCCAACTATAATAAATAGTGAAACGTAAATTGTGTGCAGTGTTTTATTCATATTAAGATGAATATAGTAGTGAGAAGGTTTGAAAACGGGACATGAATTATGGTCTTAAAATTTTGACTTTTTAAAGAATAAAATAAATTAAAGACATATTATTTTTCACTATCAACCAACCTCAAACATTGTTGAATATTTAGTAGTGTTTTTATTTGTCAGGTCGCTAAGTTTTCCAATTAGAATATTTATTCGTTCATTATTATTATCATCAAAAGCTTCGTATGCTTCTAAAGTACTGAACTCATAAATCTCCTGATACTGCAAAGATTTTCCTTTAACTTCATAAACAGAATATTTTTCTAGACCCTCTGCTTTCAAAAGAGTCTTTAGCTCTTTCACAACTGAAAGATATGCATCTTTGTTTGTTTGTTCAACTTCATACTGTACTGAAAAAATAACTTTAGCCATTAACTCTCCATTTGTTATTGATATTTTTCCGCCGAGAATGTCCCATCAAAGGTTATTTCGGCAGGACCAGTTATAGAAATATTTTTAAATTTTTGTTCTATGATTTCAAAGTTTACAATTAGTTCATCACCGCCGAAAGTTATTAATTTTATAGGCGGCTTTAATCCATCAGTTAAATATGCAATCAGCGCAGAAGCTACCGAACCCGTTCCGCAAGCAAAGGTTTCATCCTCAACACCTCGTTCAAAAGTTCTGATGTAAATTTTATCATCAACTATGTTAATAAAATTTACGTTCGTACCGGCAGGATAAAACTCAGGTAAATTTCTAATTTCTTTGCCAAAATTAAATACTGGAAATGTTCGGGTATCGCTATAAAAAATTCCAGGATTTTTTGAATCTACCAGTACATCTTTTATCTTCACAACCACATGCGGCGACCCGGTATCAGCATAGCAAGCTGTTATCAATTGATTGCCTGCCTTAACTTTAAAATTCAGTTTGACATTTTTCGGGCTGTTCAGATTGAATTTAACCCTGCCGTTTTTAAACACTTCGCCGCTGTATCGAACGCCATCAGATTGGAATAAGTAACTGCTTTTGTTTTTGAAAAGGTTTTCACTTACATACTTTAATGCGCAGCGAGCACCATTGGCACAAAGAGTCCCGGTGGAACCATCAGCATTAAAATATTCCATATCAAAATCAAATTCCCTTGATGAAGCAATTGTGATCACTCCATCTGCTCCAATTCCAAAGCGTCTATTGCAAATTTTATTAATTACAGATTTTGAAAGAACTAATTGCTTATTAATATCTTTACTGATAATCACAAAGTCATTACCAGCGCCGGACATTTTTGTAAAAATAATTTTACTCATTTCTATATGCAATTTAGCCCATTACCATTTGCATATCAATAAAAATATTAGTTCAAGACAGGATAAAATTTCTTAATTGACACTTGATTAGTAAAAAAAAGAATTCCTTTTTAGATAGGATGATCACAATTAATTCATCATTGAAGATTAATTGAAACTCATCCAATTGGTTTTGAAATTTGAGTGAAAAAAGATTTGTAGAACTGCTAACTCAGTTGAAACTTCTCATCATCATCATAACTTCTTGAGCAACTTTTTGGTTATACTCGAAAGTCAATTTTTTATAATTAACGAGATCCACGATTGTGCCGATAAGACAAAGACCGCCTGTTAGGAGGTATAGAATTCCTAACCCTATATTCCCAAGTACAAAACGATGAATACCGGCAATACCAAGAAATCCAATTAACGCCATGATTAATATCATTGTCGGATCTTTTCGCCGGGAAACATAAACGCTTGCGAACTGCTGCGCTTTTGTATCATCCATATCTTTTAATATGTTTTGAACAAAAAGCATTTCTTCACCCTCAAGACTTGGAAGGAATTGTAGGATATTTGCCATGATAACTCCAGATTTTTGTTTTGTGTGTTTTGATTAAAAAGAAAATTGAATTCGCGCCTAAAAGCTCCGCAATTCTAAAAATAATTATTATCAGTGCGGGTATTCCTAATGGATGAATCGAAAATGATTCTACTATTTTTAGATGAAAAATATTTATTATCGAACTACCCAATCCACATCCTGGGCAATAGTCAAGCCCTAGATTTTTGAGCGGACAAATTGTGAAATGACTTGCTGAATTTAATGGGCTAAATGCCAGATATGCTAATCCAACCAGCCAAAAAATTAATTCGGTGTTTAGATTTCTAAAAAAAATATTTAGTTTATTAAAAATGCGCTTCACAATCTGGAATAATTAATAGAATTTTTTCGTCTTTTATTAAGTGATATGTTAAACATAGAAAGTTAATCTCAATTTGTCAACAAGTAATTACTCCAAAGGAGTCTTTTTAAATTGAACGGAATTTTGACGTGTTAAAGAATTCAATCATAATTTTATTTTTTATTATTTATCATCCATTTATTTTTTCACAATTCACCACATTCACATCGCTTGATTATGTCGGGAATAATAATCCAAGACAAACACTTGATATTTACATGCCTGACGGGCTCACTCAAAAAACGCCACTAATTATTTTTATTCACGGAGGGGGATGGCATTCGGGAGGTACGGAAAATGCATTGGCTTGGTGTGATACATTATTAGCTAATAATTTTATTGTTGCAGCTATTAATTATAGATTTAGTCAAGACTCTATCTTTCCTGCACAGATTTATGACTGCAAAGCTGCCGTAAGGTGGTTAAAAGCAAACGCCGATTTATATTCGATTGATACTTCAAAAATAGGGCTTATCGGTGTTTCAGCAGGCGCTCATTTGGCATCTTTGATCGGTCTTTCTTCAGATGTTCCTCTGCTTGAAGACCTTTCTCAAGGAAACAGTGATTTTAATAGCAAAGTAAATGCAGTAGTTGATTTTTATGGACCATCAAATTTGCTGGAGATGAGTGATTATTCCGGCTCAGATTGTCCAAGCCCAAGAAATTATGATGAGGAAGGTTCTGTAGTCACTCAGCTGCTAGGATGCATTGCTGCAAATTGCCCTGAGACAGCATTATTGGCAAGTCCGATTAGTTATGTTGATAGTGATGACCCGCCATTTTTAATTTATCATGGAACGAGCGATTGTGTTGTCCCAAATAATCAGAGCATTAAGCTGTATTCAAAATTGTTAGAAAATAATGTTGATGCACATTTAAATATAATTGAAGGAGTTGCCCACGGTGATTCAATCTTTTATAATTCCAATTCTAAAATTGAAGTTCTGAATTTCTTTAATGAAAAGTTATACAACATTTGCCAAGCTTGCGATTCATCAATAACAGATACCGGAAATGACATAAAAGTTTTCCCAAATCCATTCAATTCAATTACAACAATTGAGTATTATTTGAATGCTGATGATATTATAAACCTTAGTGTATATAATGTGCTCGGTGAAAAAATTAAAAATTTATTAAATGAATTTCAGAGCGCCGGTAAACATTTTTTTGTTATAAATTTAGCAACTTTCCCAAGCGGTATATATTTTGTATCTCTAATAACAGCGCAAAACATATTCTCAAAAAAAATTATTTTGATCAAATGAATTATTTTTTTAATAGTTTGAACGCGTGTGTCCAATTATTATTCTTGAAGCCATAAATAATCCAGAGATGCGCAAAAGCCTCAAGAAAAAAAGACTGACTGATATCGCCGATATCAATGACGCTGCCCCATCCCCACTGCATCGCAATATCATTTACAAAAGCTTTGGCTTCCCTATCATTACCAGCGATAAATAAATCGGGGACACCTTCTTCGCGCGGAGCGTTAATCATTATATATGCTGAAATGGTATTAAACGCTTTAACAACTTTCGCATCCGGCAGCATTTTTTGAATCTGTTCACCTCCGGAGTTGCCGAGTGTGGCTGCAAACTTTGGCGGAACACCTTGAGAAAAATCAAGAGGATTAGTAACATCAATAACAATTTTATTTGAAATATTTTCTATCCCCGCCAATTTAATTGCGTTCATTGTTCCAGCCCAGTTTGTGGCGATTACAATTACTTCTCCAAATATTGCAGCTTCTTGAAAACTACCTGAATTAGCACTCCCGCCTACGGAATTTTTCCATTCAACAAGTTTAGTTTCATCACGCGTACCTATCATAACTTGGTGTCCAAGCTTTAGGAATCCATTCCCGAGTTGCTGTCCTACTGTTCCAGAACCAATAATTCCAATTTTCATAATGACTCCATGTTGATAATTTGAAATGAACTTTATTAAAAATAATCAACTTCAGACAACGAACAAGCGAAAATATTCGCTGAATAATTCCGATTAAATTCATCTATTGGTAATATCATTGCGTCATTTAAGGTTTATCTTCATCATTTATATACCAATGTTTTATTTTATCAGGTCAGTATTTCTATTGCAATTATTCGATGGTATTATCTTAGATTACTAATTGAAAACTTATTAATAAAAAGGATAATGATTTTAATGCACACTTTTCATATCCCTGTGATGGGATTAGCATTCACAATTGACACACCGGTTAAAGCCGCACCTTATGGTATTTCTTCAGTAATATCAATAGTTGATGATGGACTTATCGAAAAAATGCGGGAATATTATTGCAATAAAATTGGTCTCCCCTATTCATTCATTTCTGAAAAAGTAAAAGACTCAAGAGCCGAAAGAATTACAAATTATCTAAATCTAATTCATCATATTGTAACCGAAAAGTTTGAAGAAGTCAAAGATTCGATTCGTACAAAAGGTGAAGATATTTACAAGCTAATTGAAATGCTTCCCGACTATTCTGAAGTAAAGAAAAAGTTCCATGATCTGGTGGAAAGTGGAAATGTCATGAAGCAGGATATTCAAAATTGGCTAAATGAAAATATTCACGCGGGAAATATTGATGTTAATATTATGACAAAAGTTGACAACGAAAATTTTCATGGCGATGAAAAACTTCCTATTGAGTTTAATGATGCACATGCGGCTTTAAGGGGATTTGCGAAGAGCAAATTAAATTCTTCACTCGTTCTTTCTGCAGGAATGAACCCGAGATTGTACAGCTACATAGAAAAGTTTGAAGATTTTTATCCTGATATCAATGGTTATCTTCCTAAGAAAATAACATTAAAAGTCAGCGATTATCGCTCTGCGATTATCCAAGGAAAGTTTTTAGCTAAAAAAGGGTTGTGGGTTTCTGAGTATCGAATTGAATCCGGACTTAATTGCGGTGGGCATGCATTTGCGAGCGATGGTTTTCTATTAGGTCCGATCCTGGAAGAGTTTAAAAATAATCGAGCGGAATTAATTGAAATTACTTATGATATTTACGTCAAGGCTCTGACAAATAAGAATCGATTTTATCCCGCCTTACCACCTTCAACAAAAATAACTGCACAAGGTGGTGTAGGTACTTCTAAGGAACATAATTTTTTATTGAATTATTATCAACTCGATTCGGTAGGGTGGGGAACCCCATTTTTACTTGTTCCGGAAGTTACTAATGTTGATACTCAAACACTGGAGCTTCTTCGAAAAGCCAGAGAAGAAGATTTGTATCTAAGTAATATTTCTCCTCTTGGCGTTCCATTCAATAGTATTAGAAATAATTCTCAGGATGTCGAAAAGATTGAGCTTGTAAATAAGGGACGACCCGGCAGTTCTTGTCCAAAAAAATTTTTAACATTCAATAATGAATTCACTAAGGAATCAATTTGTACTGCTTCCCGCCAATATCAGTTTTTAAAAATCAAAGAACTTGATGATAAAAATTTAGATGAATCAACTCGTCAAATTGAGTTTAACAAAATCGTTGATAAAACATGTATTTGCGTTGGTCTTGGCAATGCTGCTCTACTAAATAACAATATCGAAATAAAAGGGAAAAGCATTGGGGTGTCTGTTTGTCCAGGTCCAAACATGGCATATTTTGATAAAATCTTATCTTTAAAACAAATGGTTGACCATATCTATGGAAGAAAAAATTTCATTGATGAAACTAATCGTCCTAATTTTTTTATAAAAGAATTAAAATTGTATATAAACTATTTAAAACGACTTATTAGCGAATGCGGGTCTAGCATTACCGAAAAGCAAGCTAAATATTTTGAGTTATTTGCTGAGAATCTTAGCAGTGGAATTGAATATTACAGAACTCTGTATCTAGAACAGAAAGACAAGTACAGGCACTTCAAAGATAATTTTTTAGATGAATTAGAAATCCTTTCGAATGAATTAAAAAGTATTTTCCAAGAAAATTTGGTAATATCTGATTTATGATCTGATATCGTGCTTATTAAATATAAGCATTGCAAAATCATAGTTTCATATTATCAACAATACCAAACTATTGTGGAGGTGGCGGGAGTCGAACCCGCGTCCGAAGCTAAGACCCAAGAAACTTCTACACACATAGTTTGTTTTATTTTGGCTCGAAGTTACAAAACAAACAAATCTTGCTTTGAGCCTGCTCATAAAAATTTCGCTTACATTATAAGAGCGATAATTTCAGCTATCACTTCTAAACGGCGTTCATTCAATTCCCGAAGTGACCAGAATTGATAAACGGCTGCTATTTAATTAAGCAGCGAGGGCGTAATTATATTCGCCAGTTATTGTTTTTACCATTTGTTTAACGTGTAATCCGGTGAACACGGTGCGCAGTTTAATGCATCTTCAACCCCGTCGAGACCAATTTCACCCCCGTAATAAGTTCTTAGTCGGCAGTCTTCAATTTGGAAGAAAAAATTTAAGGCCCGCAGAAGTTAGAAATTACGGAACCCATTTTATGTCGGGAATATTTGAATGCTTATTTTCATAACGAGAAAGAACAAAGAATAAATCTGAAATTCTATTTGTAAAAATAATAACATTCTCGTTGATTTGCTCAGTTCTTTTTAATTCCACTATTTCCCGCTCTGCTCTTCTAGCAATTGTTCTGCAAATATGCAGCAATGCAGCTCCTTCTGAACCTCCCGGCAAAATAAAGTTTTTCAAATCATCAAGATTAGAGCTGAACTCGTCAATCCAATTTTCAACTTCGGTTATGTATTCGGGGGAAGTTCGCTGAATGTTTAATTTTTTATTTTTTTCTGAAGAAGGTGTTGCTAAATCAGATCCAACGATAAAAAGTTTATTCTGTAAGTTGAATAAAACTTCTTGTATTTTTTCGTTTTTTACTTTAGCGAGTGTTAAGCCAATGAATGAATTAAGTTCATCCAAGCTGCCATAAGCTTTAATTCTGATATTATTTTTCCCGACACGCTCCCCCCCGAAAAGACTAGTCTCTCCATTATCGCCCGTCTTAGTATAAATTTTCATTTCGTAAACGGAAGCTCGGAGACAATAATTTTTGTCTGTGTATTCGTGTTTAAATCTAAAATTAGTTCTGAGCCAGGGCTACAGAATGACTTTTTTATATAAGCTAATCCAATTCGTTTTTTGAAGAACGGAGAATAACAAGATGAAGTCAGTATTCCAGCTTCTTCTCCCTGATCAGTTCTGATCATTTGCGGTAGAATCAATTCACTTGTATTGTCTATCATTACCCCCACCAATTGTTTCTGCACTTTATCGTAAGTTTGTAGTCTCGCAATAACTTCCTGACCAATAAAACAACCTTTTGTAAAACTAATATATTTTGTTAAACCGCTTTCATGCGGGTTGTATGTATCGTTGATTTCATTTGGTGCCGCTGGAATCCCTTGACCAATTCTATAAATGTTATATGCATCTTCTCCTATAAAACTAAAGTTGAACGGCGATTTTCTTTCTATTAAATATTTAATAATCTTCTGTGCGTTATTGAAATCGGAAAGTGTTATGAAGCTAATAGTACCATCATAATTTTCAACTTTTAGAATAAAGAACAACATCCCTTCTATATTTAATACTTTAAATGAATTCGTCTGCAGTGAATCAACAAAATCTCCGCATAGCATGGAAACAAATGAAGCTGCCTGAGGTCCAAGGAACTCGAAAATTGTGTACTTCTCACCTGCATCATCTACTCTCACTTCATCGGTTACAATATATTTTTTTGTCCAGTTCTTCACTTTTAGTTTATGCACTTTGCTGCAAAGTATTAATTGGAAGTCTTCAAAATTTATAAGCGTCACCAGATCAATTACCCTACCCTTTTCTGTGGTAAAAATTGTTTTAGCAATTTGTTCTTTAGCAAGGTTTTTCAGATCGTTAGTTGTTATGCGATGCAGATAGTCAATCGAGTCTGCCCCTTTTAACTCTAGAACGCCAATATGCGAAATATTTCTGATCCCCACCCCATCATAAATTGATTCAAGCTCTCGCTCGGTCTCAGAGTAAACTTTAAATATTCTTTCACCGTCAAGACCAAATGATTTAAACCCAATGGATTCCAAGTAATCCACTATAGAAATTTTTTCTAAAGCACCGTTGATCATTTTTATCCTTTAGCCAGAATTATAAACATGTTTATCATTGAAAATATTAAATTGATTTTATGATAGAACGAACATCTAATATTTTCGCTGCAAAGATAAGTTGAATATTAGATTTATAAAATAGTGTCATTTCATCGAATTGAAGAATCATCAGTAAGGACGTACTTGACGAGAGTTTTTTGTATTGACATAAACACTGTCTTTCTCCCGCCAAATAAATGCTACCGAATCCCGTGAGAAAACTTTATCGCCGGTATCATAAAAAATATGCTCGTAATAATCAGGGAACTTATCGTTATTCACATTAGCAATCGTTCTTTCAAAATTTATCCCTTTATAAGTCATTAACAAATGCGGCTTAACCGTAAGTCCATCAACTAAAAAATAATTGTAATCAATATGACCTACGCCGCTGCCATAATGAAAATTAACTTTAATAAATTTTGTCCCTCTATAATTCCATCGGCTTAGAAAAAAGTTATTAAATCCTCCGTGTGAAGGGATGGGGGCTTCCCAGATCATTTGAAACTTTCCATCATTACATTTAAACAATGTAAGATAGAAAAATGCAGTGCCAAGTTTGGTACTGTCCAAATCAATAAAACTTTGATCATAGCCAACAATATTCTTTGGCTCAATCAATCTCTCTCCCGGTTTTGATTTAGCAATAACAGTGAAAATATATTCCCCTGCATCATTATAATAAATAACTGCCGAACGAGGGATATCATAAGTAAGTTTTTTATCAACCTCTACGACATAAGTACCTTCGGGATAATTATTCAGCACATATTCCAGCAATGCAATTGTATCACACTCGGTTCTGTTTGATGACTGCTTCTTCTTTAATTCAATATTATACTTTTGAATTTCAAAATCTTTTTGAGGGATATGCTCAACTTTTTCATTATAATCAATCTCCGAGCCTTCTTCTTTTCCGGAATCACTGCAAGAAAAAAATAAAGCTGCAACAAGAATTGCTAAACTAATATTTAGATATCTCTTCAATTTTTAGATATAAACTGAATCTATAATTATTTATTCTGCAAGTTCTGATAAAAAGTATGCTGAACTTTTAATGCCTAATTGAAAATGATTTAGATCAAAATGTTCGTTTGGTGAATGCAGATTTTCAGAGTTCAATCCCAATCCCATCAAAACGGGTGTTGCTTTTAGTATTTTTTCGAATTCCACAACGATAGGAATTGACCCGCCTTCACGCATAAAAACGCACTTCTTCCCGAAAGATTTTTCCATTGCTCGTGCCGCAGCCTTTGTAATAGGATGGGTTATCGGGGCTACGAATGGACTTCCACCATGCAAACTTGTTACATTTATTTTTACAGATTTGGGTGCAATTTTTTTTACGAACTTAGTAAACAATCTGGCTATTTTTTCAGGGTCCTGATATGGCACTAACCTCATACTTATTTTTGCAGTAGCTTTTGAAGGCAAAACGGTTTTGGCACCCTTCTCTGTAAAACCGCCAATGATTCCATTACAATCCAGTGTTGGTCTAACCCAAGTACGTTCCAATGTAGAGTAACCTTTTTCTCCAGAAAGCTCTTTGACTCCAAGTTCTTTAGCATAAGTTTTTTCGGAAAATTTTAATAGCTTGAAATTTTTTCTCTCCTCCGCACTCAATTTCAGAACATCCTGATAAAATCCGGGAATCAGAATTTTACCATTTTTATCAATCATTTTAGAAATCATACTCGCCAATATGTTAATAGGATTTGCTACCGCTCCCCCAAAGGTTCCTGAATGCAGATCTCTATTTGGTCCAACAACTTCGAGCTCCATGTATGCCAGACCTCTAAGTCCGTACGTTAAAGTCGGGACACCTTTAGCAAATAAAGAAGTATCAGAAATTAATACTGCATCGCATTTCAACCTATCTGCATTTTGTTTTAAAAAAGAAGAAAGACTGCTGCTTCCAATTTCTTCTTCGCCTTCAATTAAAAATTTGACATTAAGCGGAAGACTGCCTGTTGATTTGAAAAATGCTTCGACGCTTTTGACGTGCATATACATTTGTCCTTTATCATCAGTGGCACCGCGAGCAAAAATTTTATCTCCAATAATCGTAGGCTCAAAAGGAGGGGTATTCCATAGCTCAATAGGATCGACAGGCTGCACATCGTAATGCCCATAAATCAAAACAGTCGGCTTACCAGGTGCACCGAGCCATTCGGCATAGACTAGTGGATGACCCTCGGTTTTTATTACTTCCACATGATTCATCCCCGCAGATTTTAATTTTGATGCAACAAACTCAGCTGCGCGATTTATATCTTTCTGGTTTTCAGATAATGTGCTGATACTTGGGATTCGGAGAAACTCTTTCAGTTCTTCAATGTATCCGCCAATGTTTTGATCAATGTACTGTAAAATTTCTTTCAAATGAACCTCCGTAATGGAAAAATGTTTTGTAATAATTTGTTATGAAAGCATTGTTTAAAATATTTATAACTAAAAGAGTTTTGATCTTAAGCGTCTGAAACATAATCAATTCAATATTAAGTTGGAACATTTTTGCACTTATTTTGAAAATATTTTTTAATTAGAAGTTTATTAAATATTGATTCAATCTTGTTAACCGACTATCAATTTTTGTTAAACGATACTGCCTTCTTTATATTAGAATTATGATTTTATCATTGTACATACTAAGAAATCACATCGCCCCATTTGCATTTTCGGTTATCACTTTAATATTCATTTTGCTACTACAATTTTTAATGAAATACGCTGATATGCTTGTTGGGAAAGGACTTGACACATGGGTGATAATTCAACTAATTGTCTTTAATCTTTCCTGGATGGTGGTTCTCGTTGTTCCGATGGCTTCACTGGTGGCAACTTTGATGGCATTCGGTAATCTTTCTCAAAATAATGAAGTGACAATTATGAAATCTTCGGGAATAAGTTTATACAGAATGATGACAGCACCGATTTTAGCGAGTGTAGTGCTTGCATATCTGCTTCTCTTATTTAATGATGATATACTTCCCGATGCAAATCATCAGGCAAAAATTTTAATGCAGGATATTTCAAGAAAAAAACCGACACTATCACTCGTCCCGGGTTTCTTTTCGCAAGAAGTTAATAACTATGCGATATTGGTACGAGAGATTGATGAAAAATCCAATGATCTTTTTGATGTGACTATCTACGACTATTCCAACCCTGCAAAGGTGAATGTTGTTACGGCAAAAAAAGGGAAGTTGTATTTTTCATCAGATCAGACAAAATTAATAATGGATTTAAAGGACGGAGAAATACATGAATCAGAATCTCAAAAGACAAACCTTTATAGAAAATTAGAATTTATGCACCATAGGATTGTTATGGATGCAGAACAATTTTCATTTCAGCAATCCGGCCCCGGTTCACCAAGAGGAGAAAGAGAATTAAGTATAAGTGCGATGAATTATATTATTGACAGCCTTAAGGCAAGAAACTTTATAAACTATCCCGAACTTAATCGTGATGTCAAAAAATATTTTTTTGTAGATACCGCAACAACAAACAAAACTTATCGAGGTGGAAGTTTATCAAATAAGCAGCTCGTTTATACACGTGCGATAGATAGAGTTAAAGAATCAAAAAACATTATCCTCGCACATTTTAAAAGAATTGAATGGGTAAACCGGGAAATAGAGAAATATGACGTTGAGGTATATAAAAAATATGCACTGCCCGCTGCCTGCATTGTGTTTGTTTTAATCGGAGCACCGCTTGGTGTTATGGTTCGTAAAGGAGGGTTTGGCGTTGCTGCCGGAATCAGTCTTTTTTTCTTCCTGATCTATTGGGCGTTTCTGATAGGCGGGGAAAAACTTTCAGAGAGAGATTTTTTCTCCCCCTTTTGGGGGATGTGGGCTGCAAATATTTTAATAGGAATTGCAGGTATCATTTTAACCATTCGCACCAACCTTGAAACGGTTAACATCAGCTTTGATTTTTTCAAGAGATTGATCCCAGCGAAATGGCAAAAGAATTTACAGAGCTCTAATCATGAAAATTCTTGACCGATATTTAGTCAAACAATTTGTCCAAACTATTTTTTTCGGACTGCTCGCTTTCACACTCATATTTGTTGTGATTGATGCAATGGAAAATCTTGATGATTTCATTGATCAAAATGTTACTGCCGATATAATATTTCACTATTATCTTGTCTTCAGCCCGGAGATAATTAAGCTCGTTACGCCAATAGCTGTTTTATTTGCCGCCATGTTTACTGCTGGTAAAGCCGCCAGTACAAGCGAACTGACCGCAATTAAAGCAAGTGGAGTAAGCCTTGTCCGATTTATGGCTCCCTTTCTGATTACATCATTTTTCCTAAGTTGTTTCTCAATTTATTTTTCCGGATATGTAGTCCCGATGGCAAATAAAACAAAGTTAAACATCGAAATGACATATCTTAAAAAGGGACTTGGTTCTTCAAGCTCGAATATTTTTTTTCAGGATTCAAGGAATAGAATTGTTTCGATTTCTTTTTTCGATAATGCCACAAATACCGCAAACCGCGTAAGTATTCAGGATTTTGATGCAAAAAATTTGAATTCGATGACCGGAAGAATTGATGCGTTAAAATTAGTTTACGATTCTACGAGCCATCTGTGGATGGCAATAAATGGAACAACCAGGTATTTTAATGGAGAGAAACAAAGTGCACATTATTTCAAAAATCTTCAACTGAGTGATTTGAATTTTACTCCAAAAGAACTTTCTTCGAAGCAGCAGAAGCCTGTGGAGATGAACCTTGATGAATTAAACGAACTGATTGATTCGCAAAAAAAAGCGGGCAACAACCCGGCATCTACACAAATTGAATATCATTCTCGCATCGCTTTTTCAATGGCAAGTTTAATAGTTGTTTTGTTTGGACTTCCGCTTTCGGCAAACAGGCGCAAATCCGGTTTGGCTGCTCAGGTAGGGTTAAACATACTGATAACTTTTATTTACTTAGTATTTATGAAGGTTAGTCAGGCGTTTGGAAAAAACGGCTCACTGGACCCGCTACTAACAGCTTGGGTTGCAAATTTAGTTTTTCTCGCAGCCGCCCTAATCAACTTGCCGCGGGTTAAACAATAATTAATTTATTCTCCAGCGCGAACTGATTGCTACTGAAGTATGGTTAACTGCACCAGGCATTAGGTAAGATTGAAATTCGTTTGTCGCAAAATTGAATTCAAAAATATCTGTATAAAACCCAAGTCCGAATGTCCAATTCAGTCCGATGAGTGAACTGTAAGTTAAACCTGTTCTGATGTAAGGAATCCAATTGCCGGGTTTCCATTCTGTACCAATGGCAAATCTTGGATTTTTTGTGTTGCCAGGTAAATCGTTAAATCCTTGATTATAATCAAAGGCTAAAAGTAAATTACCGGGGATAAAATCTTCGTCACTCGAAAAATATTTTGAAACTCCAAACCGCAAGGCAGTAGGTAATCCGGTTGAATAGCCGCTGATGGATACTGCCTCACCAGTTAGCTTTTCTTTAACTGAATCAATCTGATCTTTATTCGAAATATCGTCTAAAAATATTTCCCCATCCGAAACAAACTTTGCGGTGTGATCATTCCAATTCATCGAACCAATATCAGTGACAGCTAAACCAATTGTCCAGTCATTTTCAATAGATGCCGAAAACCCAAAATCAAATGCAAACCCATTTCCTGCAGGGGTGGGGAAAAGACCAATATTTGAGGAGGCAGCTTCAGGTTCGAATTTATATCTCACACCAAAGCTTCTTGAGAATGCAGAGTATGCAAGAAAATCGGCACTGCCGGTGATAACATTTTTATCCCCTGTAACAATTTCAGTATTAATATTTTCAGTTTGGATATCAAAGAAACCCTGATAATATTTTAAAGAAACTCCCGCCCCGAATTTTTGAAATACTTCTGCAAATAATCCGGAAATTTCCCTTGCATAACTAATAGAATACGATCGAAGCCACCAGCTTTGCACAAAAGCATCATTAAGGTTAAATACTTTTTCCGTTGGATTTCCATTTAATGCAAAATCAACCAGAGCGTGTGGAATTTGTAATTTCCCGCCTGCAAAATCTGCAACAGAAATTCCAAATGATCCGATATTTTTTCCCGCATTGATTGACCCTGAAATTAAGTTCGCTGAGATATTAACAAACACTAATCCTCCCTGCTGAAACAGAGAATTTAATTTTTGTTTATCATCTTCATTCAAAACTCTTCCCGAACCATTGACCCCGCCGAAAAAGTAGTTCAAATCGTCAAAGCTCAGAAAATCGGTGCCGCCTCTTAAACTTAGAGAAGGTGCTGGAAGAAGCAATGAAAAATCAATAGAACCTTCATCACTGAAAATTAAATTTGCAGGGTTAATTCCAAGCGAATTTACTCCACGCGAATTTGATGTGTAAGTTTTCCCCATCCCCAAGCTCCGTGCATCAACCGTTCCAATTGAACCATATTGAGCATTCGAATTTGCAGTTAGAATTAATACAAAAATAAATAGTAGTAATTTTTTCATGATTTTTCTCAAGTGATTATGGGGTTACTCTGAAATTTAGATTTCCATAAATGCGAACGTTCATCCAATCTGTCGGGCGAACTGAAACAATTGGCGCATCTGGTTTTTCAGCATCTTTTGTTTGAACACTTAATGAATAAAAAGCATATTTAGCTTTTGATAACATTTCAATTTGTTCAGCGTCAAGCAGAATAGTTTGAATAGAATTATGCATAGATGCTGTCACCTCGCCATCCAAACCAACTTCTGCCGGTTCAATGTAAAAAGAATCTTTTCCGGTAACAGAATTGATTAGCGTGAATAAAT
This sequence comes from Ignavibacteriaceae bacterium, assembly GCA_035328465.1. Taxonomy (GTDB): domain Bacteria; phylum Bacteroidota; class Ignavibacteria; order Ignavibacteriales; family Ignavibacteriaceae; genus JADJEI01. The sequence continues at coordinate 50,513 of DAOLIQ010000010.1, forward strand.
GATTATTGTTTTCATCAGCTAATGTAATCTTCATCCAGGACGCAAGTGGTATTGCGTTATCAATTTCAATATTTAATGCAGCACTGTTTCCATCCTGCAAAGAGTTTCTGTCATTTTCTGTTAGTTCAACTGAGGATGTATCTTCAACCGAAGATTTTTTTAATGTTACATAGCTTTTAGTGCTAAAATCCGTTTGAAATATTATCGAATCTTCGTGCGAAACCATTCCCTCTTCGCTGAAAGGATTAATAATATATTCTGCTTCTACCACTACCGTATCAGGCAGGAAGCTAATAAAATCATTTACATTACTGTTATCCTGAGTAAATAAAGTGTAGTGAGAACCATCAATTATAAAGATATCAAAGTCAGAATTCCCTGACTTATCCTTCAGGAGAAATTCGCTGCCATCATTTCTTTTTCCAATAATATTAGTGTTGCTCAACTCAATTGTGTATGGATTAGCTAAATCTGTTTTATAGGAAGCATAAAAATTTAGAGATGCTTCTTTCAGAACTGTAGAGTTGTCGTAATTTACAATACTGTTAGTGATAAACCCGAAAGGTTTTCGCTGATCACCAATAGACTTAGAAGGAATGTTGCCGTAAAGAGTGCCGAAATAATAATCTGAATTATAAAAATTTGAATAAACAATATTGGGCTGATTTGCCGTTGCCTTAACAATAACCATTAATTTATTTCGAAAAGATTGAGGTTGATATTCGGGGATTGAGTAACTATAACCTGAAATATTTTTTTCGCTTGAATCAACTTCAAAAGCAGAAACTATTTGTTTAAATTCCAACAGTTCTCCAGTAGGTTTTTTTATTCCCGGTATCAGAATATTGACGGTTGTTTTAATGCTCGTAGGATTATGAATAGCAGAGATAAAAAAACCGTCGATGAATGTTGCAGAATCCAATTGAACATCTTCAGGAAAGTCAACATAAATAATAGTCGAATCAGTATCCGAAGTTAGCAGTGGATTATTCAGCATCTTCCCCGCTGAATTAATCTTTACATACTTAGTAACTCCTGTGCTGCTATTATAATTTTCTGAGAGAATGAGAAAAATATTTTCGTCCGAAGTAGTGTCAACAGTAATTTGTGCTTGTTTCTTGACTATATCCTGCATCAAAAATGTTTTATTCATTATTGGCACATTAAACCCCGCATCCCATTCAGGCAGGACGATGTCATCAGGAACATTAAAACAATTGATAGATAGAATAGATATGAAAATACTTACTGCAATTAATATTTTACTAAACTTTCCCATTTTTATCAAAATCCTTTTCATTTTCCCACAAATCGCCAATAATTATGCCATTAGCAACTAATGCTTTTCTGAATATATGTAAAGAATTTTTATAAGAGATGTAACTATTACGCAAGTAAATGTAAGATTTACATCAGTAAAAATTTACCGGAAAGAAAGAGAAAGCATGAACTGAAAATAAAATCAGTTCACACTTTCATCTTTTTTAAGGGGGACAAAACCAAAGTGCTGATTTTGAGGAGTGTCAATTCTAATCTCCCCAAAGCGTGCTTCAAATTTATCAATGTTATCTTTTAAAGCTTTCATAAACATTTTTGCATGCTGAGGGGTGGTAATGATTCGTGCATGCACTTTAGCTTTTGGAACGCCGGGAACAATACGAGTAAAATCAATCACAAATTCTGCAGGTGAATGAGTGATAATTGCAAGATTGGAATAAATACCTTCGGCTTCTTTTTCACCAAGTTCGATATTTATCTGTTGATTTGGTGGTTGATTTGTATTGCTCATAATAAACTTTCTAATTATTTATTTCTTATTTCGTCTGCTTTTTTGAATGCGTTATTGGCATCATCCTGCATACCAAGTACTGAATAAACTCTGCCTAAAAGTTCCCACATTCCAGCATCGTCATTTTGCATTTGAACAACTTTTTCTAAATGGGGTAATGCCTGACGGTACTTCTCTTTGAACTCATCGCCCATCTTACCTTCAGCTTCGTTCTTTTTGTTCATGTCTGTTCCCCACTTAACGTAAGTTACAGCTAAATTGTAAACAGCATTTTGATATTCAGGATCAATTTGAATTGCTTTTTGAAATTGCTGCTCAGCACCTTCAAAATCATCTTTCCCTAAAAGCAAAACACCGTAGTTGTAACGGTAATATTTATTTTCAGGATCCTGTTCAACGCCGGTTTTAAATGCATCAATTGCAGTTTCAATTTTATTTGCAGCTATGTATGAATTGGATAATACAACCAAAATATCCGTATTTGCCGGATAAAGATTCTTTCCTTCTTCAAGAAGAGAAATTGTTTTGTTGAAATACTCCTGTGCTTTAATACTATCCTCAGGGTTTTTTGATACAGCATATTCGTTTTTTAGATTTAAGCCTTCGGTGTAATAAATTTCTCCAAGATAACGATAGCCATCTTCAGACTTTTCTAAATCAATTAATTTTTGTAGTGGCTCAATGGCTTCTTTTTCGCGCTGTGCACTCAGATATACGAAAGCAAGATTTTTATAAGTATCAGCAGAGTCAGGTTCTAATTCGACCGCATATTTAAAATTATAAATTGCTTTTTCAAGAAACATTTTACTGCTGTCCGGATCAGCTGTACCTACACCTCTTTGATATAAGCCAACGCCCTTGTTAAAAAGATTTGCCCAAAAATATTTTTTCGAATCATTTATCTGTGATTCAAATTTTTTGCTTATTCCAAGCGATTTATCGTAAGAGTCAATCATTTCAGCATACATTTCTTTTTCACCATAAACATAACCTAACAAATGATAACCTTCATCACTGGCAGGATTTTTTTGAACTTCTTTCTGTAAAGTTTCTAAAGCCTTGTAATAATTTTTTTGCTGGATATATAATTTTGCACTGGTTAGTTCCGTTGATGAACATTGAAAACCAGTAATAAATAATCCGATTAAAATAAAAGCAGCAGCGTACAGTTTGGAAATCTTCATTTATTCTCCATATAATTAAGTATTTATTGGTTTCAAAGTTAGTACTTTACAAAAGTATAATCAAGTTGAAATTAGCGAATAAAAAAAATAAGCCAGCTTTTAGAAATAAATTTTGATGGCTTTTCGATGCTTCATTATTTCGCTTAACTAATGTTATTTACTTGTATAAACTCAAAAGTGTCGTCAAGTTTCCAACTGATAATTTAGTTTTTTCGTATTATTTAAGGGACATTAAATAAAAACAAGAGGAATTAAATATGGCAGACAAAACAAAACTATGGTATTTGGAAAACTTCAATCTATTTCAAGGATTGAGAGAAGAAAACTTGATGAAATTAAATTCAATTTCATCGATGAAAGAAATTAAAAAAGACGAACCGATTTATTTTGCTAATGAACCTTCGAAGGCAATCTACTTCTTAAAAACCGGCAGAGTTAAAATAATTAAATATCTTGCAGATGGTAGCGAGAAAATTCTTACTATAATAAATCCCGGCGAAATTTTTGGTGAGATGGCTTTTTTAGATGAAACACAGCGAACTGATTTTGCACTTACAATGGAGCCTTCATTAATCTGCGCAATCAATAAAGATGACTTTTCTGAATTTGTCCAAAATAATCCTTCCTTAAATTTAAAGATGACTAAAATATTTGGGTTAAAAGTTAGAAGATTTTCTGAACGGGTAGAAGATTTAATTTTCAAAGATGCTGACCACCGAATAATCTCTTTCGTAATTCGTTATGCTGAAAAAAACGGCAAACAAGTCGGCGAGCAGTTTTTTGTAAAGCCGTTTTTAAAACATCAGTACATAGGTGAACTTACCGCATGCTCGCGCCAAATTGTAAATTATGTTTTAACTGACCTGCGCGAAAAAAACATAATTGATTTTGATCGAAGTAAATTAGTTATCAATAAAATGGATGTACTTAAAAAATCTGTTTCTTAATCTCTGTCTTGAATTAGACACCTCAACAATATTTAAACAAATATATTTAAATGAAAAAAATGAATTTAACTTTGGTGGTTGCTGATCATTGCCGCGTGTGTAATCGAGTCGAGAAACAGCTTTTGAAAATCAAGAGTCAATATTCTCAGATTAATCTTAGCATTATTAATGTAAACGATTTGAAAAACAGTAAAATTTCTATCACCCCCGCCTTACTAGTTGATGACGAGCTTTATTGTTATGGAGATATTGATGAAAAAAAATTATTGTCAAAATTAAATTGAGGTCGTTTTGCCGTTTATAAAAGTTATAGATGAAGTTGATGCAGCCGGAAAGTTGAAAGAAGCATATCAGGCAATTACAAAATCGCGCGGAAAACTTTCTAATATTATGAAGATACATAGCTTATTCCCCGAAGCTATGTTAAGTCATATAGAACTGTACAAAACAATAATGTTCGGCAAATCAAATCTTTCCCGAGAACTGAACGAACTAATCGCAGTAGTTGTTTCAACTGCTAATAAATGTGAATACTGCACTAATCACCACGCAGAGGCATTGAATTTTTATTGGAAGGATAGCGATAAAATAAAAAGTCTGATCAATGATTATAATTCAATCAGCTTCGAACCAAAGATAAAAATTCTTTTAGATTATGCTAATCGTCTAACTCTTTCCCCAGACGAAATCACAAAAAACTTTGTTGATCAAATAAAATCATTCGGCTGGAGTGATGAGGATATTCTTTCGGCAAATCTTGTAGTCAGCTATTTCAATTTTGTAAACAGAATTGCGCTCGGTCTCGGCGTTGAGTTTAGCGAAGAAGAAGTGAAAGGTTATAAATATTAAACTCACAAAAAATAATTTTTAGTTGACATGCTGAATTTCTTTCAGCATCTATTTTAAGTCGGAAATAACAAATTTTTATTTTTCTATAATCTTTAATCAAATTCCTTTTGCAACTTCTAAAAGCACATCCCCCTTTATTCTAGTCTTATAATTTGGATTAACATATTCAAATTGAATTATTCCATTCGCATCTGCTATAAATACTGAAGGCACTGGCAATATATGATGAGTCTGTCCTGAGCTTGCTTCTAAATCGATATTAAAGCTTTTTAGCTTTGCGAAATATTCATCATCAACGGTAAAGGCAATTCCAAAGGCTGTGCAAACATCTGCTTTGCTGTCGGAATATAATTCATATTTCATTTTATGTTTTTCTAATGTTGATCGAAGACTATCAGGTTTATCCATGCTGATCGCAATAATTTTATAACCAAGTTTAATTAAGCTGTCTTCTATTTGAACCAGCTCGCTTAAATGCAAATTGCAGTAAGGACACCAGCCGCCGCGGTAAAAAATTATTATTGACTTCCTGCCACTTACTATATCACGAATGTTTATTTCTTTGCCTTCGAGTGATTGTAAATTTACATTTGGTATTTCCTCACCAATTTTTAGCGGACAAATCTCATTGGCATTTTTTGCTACTTTTTTAATTCCATCACTCATTGTGTTACCTTCTGCTGCAATTATCATTAAAAAAGAAATTAGCAGATAAATCGTTCTCATATTTTTTCCTTTCACTTGAGCTACCAGTTGGTTTTTTCATCTTTTAAAATATTTATTTCGGTAAATGAAAGCACTTCAAAATCTCTATCCTCAAAGGGCTCACGGAAATTTTTATCTGTGTAATCTTTTATCCAATTGTCCCGCTGGTCGAAAAGATCATTGATTTCGTCAGGATAAGACTTGAAAATATAGTTTATAAATTCTACCACCCTTTTATCTTCGTAAAGGTCTGGATTCACATAAAATGATTCGGCAAACTTTTTCAGAACATCAGCTTTAACATATTTATCATCGGTAACCCATCTGTTTACAGTGGCTAACCCAATCGGTTCGCCTTCTTGATTCATAGATATTAATACGAGGTGAATCAGATCGCCATTTGCGTCAGTAACAAAGGTGTGGAAATGTCCGTATTCATTCGGGCGATGAGCGTGGAAAAATAATTGGCAGCCTGTTTCTTCATCCTTAATTCCACCGTCGTAGGGATAATGAGTTGAAGGATCAAACACGTATTCTTTGCCGTTCATAATTTTATTAACAAGGTTCGAACCTTCTCTTTTCAGAGTTGTAATTATCTCAATTATTTTCTGCTTGAACTCATTAGCAGATGCAATAACATGTGATACTAAATTTTTAGCCAGCGTTGAAGCTGATAGCAATCCTACAACAGTGAACAGACTTATTTTCTTTATAAAATTTCTTCGCGTATTCATTGTATTGATTTTTTAAAAATAGAATGAACTGACCGAATTACTTCAGTCAGTTCAATCTAAGAATTTTTTCTGAAATTATTTTTTCATCTTACAGGGATTGCACTTACCGGCATCTTTCATCTTGCAAGGGTTGCAAACGCCGCATGGATTATCGCCAGAAGCATTTTTATCGCTTGCTACAAAATTAGCAGTGATTTGAACTTCTTCATTTACTTTACCAACTACCATCGAAGGAATCATCACTCCGTAGTCACTTAACTTAATATTGAAATCGGCATTTGCTACCAAAAGATTTCCCGGAGCTTTTGCTTTGGTTCTATCACTTTCTTTAAAGTAAGTAAGTGTTCCCGGAACTTCAATATCCTTTGTAACGCCATGAACAGTGAACTTTCCAACGAGAGTCGCTTTAACTTTTTGCCCATCGTTCAAAGATTTTGAGGATGGGTTTTTTATTCCCGTCAATTGAAATTCGGCATAAGGAAATTTGCCAGCGTTAAGCCACATATCGCTTTTCATGTGTTCATCACGCAAGTCGATACCGGTTTTAATATTATTGATAGATACTTTTACTTTGCCCATTGGATTTTGAGTAATGTCATTAACATTTAACATTACTGTTGCGTCTAAGCCGCTTGATAAGCCGACGATTTTTTCGAAGGGTGCATCAGAAATAAATGAAGCTTGGTTTCTACCATCCTTTGAATCGGCAGAAAAAGTTTGTGCGAAAAGATTTAATCCTAACATAAAAGTTACGATTGCGATCGAGTTAATTTTGGTCCTCATTATGAACTCCTTTATAGATTGTTCTAGAATATGTTTTTAATAAAAAATTATATTTAATTACTGTACTAAAACTAATTCCTGGATTAGATTTAGTCTGTCCAGTATCAGACAAGTACTAACTTAAAAACGAATAAAAACCCGATCCTGAATAAGACCGGGTTTTAATATTGGGAAAGAATATCTGATTTTTATTTCATCAAGATCATTTTTCTTGTTGATGTGAAATCATTTGCCTTCAAGCTGTATAGATAAACTCCTGAAGTTACTTTGTTTCCAGCGTTATCAGTTCCATTCCAATTTACCTGATACTTGCCGGCAGTTTTAGTTTCGTTAACAAGCTGTGCAACTTCCTGTCCAAGTATGTTATAAACTTTTAGTTTTACAAATGCATCTGCCGGAATATCAAATGATATAATGGTAGATGGATTAAATGGATTTGGAAAATTCTGCGCAAGATTAAATGAAGCCGGAGTTACTGTGTTATTATCTTCAACTCCTGTAACAAGCGATAGAACAGCTTCAGCAGCAAAGATTGATGGTAAATTATCTACTTGCTGGGGAAGATAAGGAATGCCGTCACCATCAGAATCGTTTCCACTTTCACCTGTGTTTTCAGATTCAGAAAGCTGCATTGCATTACCAACCTTGTTGAAGAAGCGAGTGTAAATTAATGGTGATTCATTTTTATTTCCGACTAATCTCGCTTCTCTCATTGCTCCAGAAATAGTTGCAACATTAAATGGTGTGTAAACAGCTTGCGTGTTTCCAAGTGTTGTAAAGAAAGCTTTCTTTTCCGGTGAATAAAAATTTGTGATCAAATAATCGTAAGCATTGTTTGCTTCAGTTAAATAGGCAGCATTTCCTGTAGCTTCATAAGCCGCATATAAACCACGGATAGCAGCAGATTGTGATTCTACAAGTGTTGCGCTATTATCTTTGCCTGTTCCAATTGTAAATGAGTTAGCAAAACTTCCGTCGTTATTTTTTAATGAGTTGATTAAAAAGTTTGCTTCGGAATTAATTCCGTTGATAGCCATATCATACAAAGGTGTTCCGTTAAATTCTTCTGAAAGAATTTTTAGTATTGCAATAATGTAACCGGCAGACACAGTTCCAATTTCATTTCCACGAACTACCGAGCCGCCAACTAAAGAAGATTTCTCTACAAAAGTTCCATTGGTTTCATCAAAGTGCATTGCAAAAATATTTTTAGCAATTATAGTACTTGTTCCCATCATCAAATCAAATGGACCGGGCACGTCTGTCTGCGACATTGCCGGTGGAAACGGATCGCCATCAAAAACTACGTGATACGCAAGATGCGAACTCGTAGATGAATTATTCGGATCCATCATATTCTGATAGCTTAAAGTTCCCCAAAGAAATGAAAGCTGATCGTATAAATAACTATCTGAATCAGTAACGAGCAGCGTTGATGGTTTCGGCGGCATTATTGGATCAACATTTTCTTCAGTCACTGCAATGTAGTGAGGGAAGAATTGAATCCCATTTGCCGGATCATACGTCATAGGATCAACCGCACCTAAGTTGTTACCATCGTAAGCAAGATTATTAATCGTGTAAAAAACTTTATTGATCGCCTCGGCAGTTAAAACTTGTCCAACAAATCCATCAATATTATTCCCGCCATAAAAAACATTATTGGAAGGATCAAAATGTGGATTGCCTGCTGAGTCCGGAGTTACAGTTCCATCTGGTTCAATACCATTATCAAGTGAATCGTGAAAAGCGCCAAGCATATCCTGAGCCCATAAATATTGCTTCATTAATGTTTGTCCCATTGCAGCGGGATTAAGAGTTTTATCCATTAAATTTCTATCCCAGCGAAGAGTTGCAAAATCACTTGCAAAATTTATTGGATCAATCGGCTGAGGAAGATGCGGATTGCCTGAAATAAATTCGGCAAACTGCGGAAAAGCATTTGCAAAAGGCATTTGATTAGCAAGCATCGAAAAGTGCATTACATTTTTCATCAGCTCATCATCTTCTTTAAATCCATTTGGTGTACCGCCTGTAAACAATCCATCAAAATTTGGATCAGTTTCCATCGCTGCCATTTGCTGAATCATCGGCGCCCAAATCATATGAAGTCCGATACCTGACTGCGCAATTACCGCCGCCAACTGATATCGCGAATATTCATAATTATTTATTCCAAGGGTGTAGGAAATTGAATCCGGTGCATAAGGAATGAACGGATCAAGATCATCCAAATTGTAGCCAATCGCCTCTGCATAAGGTTCGCCGCTTTCATTTATTTCATTAGCAAGCAGCATTTGATCTGCAGTTTTGTAAATGCTGGTGTTAGTTATTTGTACTTGCGCATTTAATGCAGTAACTAACAAAAGTACGAGTAATGTGAGTACTCTCTTCATTTTAGAACTCCTTAGTGTTGTTTGAAAAATTCACTTGTAAAACTAAACCGCTGCACAAAAGGAGTATGTCAAGATTTTGACACAAGACAATTTTCAACTTTTAAAATTGTCTTGTAATTGATTCTTAATCGAAGAAGAAAAATTTTACTTGACTCCGTACCATACTACGCGTATTATATTTGTGTAAGATGTAAAAAGGAATTAAAAATGGCTGAATATTTTGTCGGACAATTAGCTAAAGAAGTTGGAATTAATATTGAAACCGTCCGCTACTACGAAAAATTAAAATTACTTCCTAAGCCGAAACGAAGAGAATCGCGTTACAGAGTTTATGATGAAAATGATTTGAAGCGGCTTCTGTTTATTAAGCGGGCTAAAGAACTTGGTTTTACTCTTAAAGAGATTAAAGAGTTGTTTGGTTTGAGAATTGATTCCGAAGCCAGATGCGGCGATGTCAAACACCTGACTGAACATAAGCTACAAGATGTTGATAATAGAATCAGCGATTTGAAAAAGATTAGAAGCGTGCTTGTTAAGCTCATAAATCAATGTGTTAATGAAGAAGTATCATCGGATGAATGTCCGATACTGGAATTAATAGAATTTTAATTTGAAAAGGAGAAATAAAAATGAAAGACAAAATATTATCCGGCGGCGGAATTATAATAGCATTGCTTGCCTCGCTTTGCTGCATTACTCCAGTGCTTGCTGTACTTGGAGGACTTGGTGGAATTGCTACAACATTTTCTTTCCTCGAACCATTTCGTCCATATTTAATTGGATTAACCATAATTGTTTTGGGCTACGCATTCTATAATGCATATAAACCAAAAAAGGTGAATGACATCAATTGTAATTGTGAGACGGATGAAAAAACAAAATTCATCAATTCAAAAAAGTTTTTGTGGATTATTACTGCCATAAGTGCATTGCTAATAACATTTCCTTATTACTCAAAAGCTTTGTTCCCCACAAAAAAAGAAAATGTTATTGTTGTGCAATCCGATAACATAGTAAAAGCCGAAATACATATTGAGGGAATGACTTGCACTTCTTGCGAACATTCTGTGGACTTCGCACTTCAATCAGAAAACGGAGTAATCAAAGAAAGTTCCGCTTATGAAACCGGAATTGCGAAAGTCGAGTTTGATAAATCAAAAGTAACGGAGGAGCAACTTAAAAACGCAGTTGAAGAAAAAGTTGGATACAAAGTGAAAAACATTGAAAGAACAAATAACTAATACTTAGTGTTACTTTGTGATGCACTTTGTGCCCCTTCGTGGTAAAAAAGAATTGACCACAAAGTATCACTAAGGATTTCGCAAAGAGACACGAAGGAAAAACTGTTATGACTATACAAACATTAAAATTAGAAATCAGTGGAATGACCTGCGACCACTGCGCAAAGACAATTGAAAAGAAAGTATCTTTAGTTGATGGAGTTGTTTCAAAATCTGTAAGCTATCCCGAAAAGCAAGGAGAATTTCAGTTTGATAATGAAAAGATATCTGCAAAAGAAATTATTGCTTCAATTAATTCCACCGAACATTACAAAGTTATTAGCGAAATTAAAAACACCAAAGATGAATCAACCCAATTCGATTTAATAATTATCGGCGGCGGTTCTGCAGCTTTCTCCGCCGCAATAAAAGCAAGTGAACTTGAGAAAAAAGTTTTAATGATAAATGATGGACTTCCCATCGGAGGCACTTGCGTAAACGTTGGCTGTGTTCCTTCCAAGACTTTAATAAGAACTGCTGAGCAATTTCATAACGCAAATCATCCAAACTTTAGCGGAATAAAACCGGGTAATAATAAAATTGATTTCAAAGAAGTTGTTCGTCAAAAAACAGAATTAGTAGAAGAACTAAAACAGCATAAATATATTGATGTATTAAAAGATGATTCCAATGTAACAATTCTTAAATCATACGGAAGATTTTTAGACAAGAACACAATTGAAGCAAATGGTAAAAAATACTTTGCAGAAAAAATATTGATTGCAACCGGTTCAACCACCTTTATTCCTGATTTGTCTGGATTGAAGGAAACTGGATATCTGACAAATGAAACTCTTTATGAATTGGAAGAACTTCCGGAACATTTGTGTGTAATCGGCGGAAGATACATAGCTTTAGAAAACGCACAGATGTTTGCGCGGCTGGGCTCGAAGGTTACAATTCTACAAAGATCAAACAGAATTCTTCCCGATGAAATGCCGGATGTAACTGAGACATTAAAAGATTATTTAGAGGAAGAGGGAATTGAAATACTAACCGGTGCTAAAATAAAATCAATCGTACGAAAAAATGGAAAGGTTTTAGTTAATGCTTCTGTAAAAGATGAGCCACAGACAATTGAAGGCACACATATTTTTATTGCGGCCGGAAGAAAAGGTAACTCCAAAGAATTTGGATTAGAAGAATTGGGAATTGAAATTCATAAAAATAGTTTTATAAAAACAAATGAATATCTGCAAACATCAATTCCAAATATTTATGCAGCTGGCGATGTTACCGGAGAATATTTGTTTGTTTATTCCGCAGCTTATGAAGGTTCATTAGCTGTTCAAAATATGTTTGGAGAAAATCAAACTAAAAAAGATTACTCGGTTTTTCCCTGGGTTATTTTCACTGATCCACAAGTAGCTGGAGTTGGAATGGATG
>DAOLIQ010000011.1:0-3359 GCA_035328465.1 Ignavibacteriaceae bacterium
TATTTGAACAAGATATTTTATCTATAATTTTTAATATGTAAAAAAAAACTTTAAGGAGATTAATCAAAATGGCCGGTAAGAAAAAAATATCGGGAAAGAAAAAACCAAAGACACGCGAGGAATTAATGGAAGAGTGCTTTGAACTCGGAATACCAATCACTGGAGACGAGGATGAGGAAACTCTGAAATTATATCTTGACACTTCGGATGATGATGAGTTTGGAAATGAAAAAGATGACCTTCCGGATGACGATGATTACTATAAAGAAGATGAAGATGATGATATTTTAAAAGAAGAACCTGATGAAGATGATTTTGGCAAAGATGATTTTGATCTTGATGAAGATGAGGATGATGATTTCCTCGATGACGAAGAACCGCCATTTAATTAGTAATTTAGATTAAGAGTGAGATAATTAATTTCTCACTCTTAACTTTTATTAATATCCCAGATATAATCCTCTTAATAAATAATTTTTGACATAATCACTTACACCATCCTCAAGGGATATCGTTGGTTCAGAATATCCCGCTGATTTTATTTTCGAAAGATTCGCTTCAGTAAAGTATTGATATTTCTCGCGAAGGTTTTCAGGCAAATCAATGTACTCAATATTCACTGACTTCCCGACAGCATGAAACAATGCAGTAACAAGATCATTCCAGGTTCTTGCTTTGCCGGCTCCAACATTAAATATCCCATTTTTATCGGGATGTTCGAGAAAATATAAGGTCATATCCACAGCGTCCTTTACATAAACAAAGTCGCGCATCTGTTCGCCGTCTTTATATTTTGGATGTAATGATTTGAACAAACGAACTTTTCCTGTATCACGAACTTGCTCAAATGCTTTATGCACTACCGAACGCATATCACCTTTATGGTATTCATTTGGTCCGTAAACATTAAAAAATTTTACTCCTGCTATTTTATCTAAAACTTTATTTTTCTTTGCCCATAAGTCAAATAGTTGTTTTGAATATCCATACATATTAAGTGGACGCAATGTTTCAAGTTTTGATTCATCATCAACAAATCCAAGTGAACCATCGCCGTAAGTTGCGGCAGATGAGGCGTAAATAAATCTGATTTTTTTTGATAAAGAATATTTTGCAAGCTCTTGAGTGTAGAGATAATTATTTGACAAGAGATGATCTGCATCTTTCTCTGTTGTTGATGAGTTTGCACCCATGTGAATTATTGCTTCAATGGGAAACTCAACTGTATCCTCAACAACAGCAGAAATAAAATCATCTTTGTGGATAAACTCCTGGAATTTTAATCCAACTAAATTTTTCCATTTATCTGTTGTGCCGAGCTCATCAACAATAATAACGTTATTGTTTCCTAAAGTGTTTAGTCTCCATACAATTGCGCTGCCGATAAATCCTGCACCGCCTGTAACTATTATCATAATATAATTATCCTATATTTTTTAGAGAGAGCAATTTAATTATATTTGCTCAGCTTTTAAAGAATTGATAAAGAGAATAAATTAAACAATCATGCCACTAACAATTGAACAACTAAATAAACTAATCTCTGAAAGAATTTTAATTCTTGATGGTGCAATGGGAACAATGATCCAGCGCCACAAATTATCTGAAGAAGATTTTCGGGGCAAAAGATTCAAAGATCATCCTCACGCTTTAAAAGGTGACAATGATATTCTCTGCATAACGCAACCTGAAATTATTAAAGGGATTCATCGTGCATATTTTGAAGCAGGTGCTGATATTGTTGAAACTAATACTTTCAACGGAACACCAATTTCACAAGCAGATTATCATGCACAGAATCTTGTTTATGAAATAAATTTTGAAGCGGCAAAGATTGCCAAAGAAGTTGCAAACGAGTTTAATAGAATAGAGTCAAACAAACCAAGATTTGTTGCCGGTGCACTTGGACCAACAAACAAAACGCTTTCTCTTTCACCAAATGTAAATGATCCCGGTTACCGTGCTGTTACTTTTGATGAAATGGTTAAGGCATATTATGAACAAACACGCGGGCTTGTTGATGGCGGCGCAGACATACTTCTTGTTGAGACTATCTTTGATACGCTTAATGCAAAAGCTGCAATCATAGCAATTCAAAAATATCTTGAAGAAAAAAAACTTGAACTTCCGCTGATGATATCCGGAACTATAGTTGATATGAGCGGAAGAACTTTATCCGGACAAACAGTTGAAGCATTTTATATTTCCGTTTCTCATGCAAAAAATCTTGTTAGTGTTGGATTAAATTGTGCACTTGGTGCAAAACAAATGCGTCCTTTTGTAGAAGATTTATCAAATATTTCAGAAAAATTTATTTCTGTTTATCCCAACGCAGGTTTGCCAAATGAAATGGGCGGTTATGATGAAACACCAAGTTCGATGGCTGTTGTGTTGAATGATTTTCTTGCAAGCGGATTTGTAAATATTGTTGGCGGATGCTGCGGTACAACGCCCGATCACATTAAAGCAATTGCAGAATTAGTAAAACATCATAAACCTCGTCTTCCAAAACCGCAAGAACCATATTTAAGATTAAGCGGACTCGAGCCAGTTATTCTTCGCCCCGATTCCAATTTTATGAATATTGGTGAGCGCACAAATGTAACAGGATCAAAAAAGTTTGCCCGGCTTATTAAAGAAAATAATTATGATGAAGCACTTTCCGTCGCGCGTGATCAGGTTGAGGGCGGCGCACAAATCCTTGATATAAATATGGACGAGGGAATGCTGGACTCCGAAGCAGCGATGACAAAATTTATAAACTTACTTGAAGCCGAACCCGATATTGCAAAGCTTCCGATAATGATTGACTCATCAAAGTGGACAGTAATTGAAGCGGGATTAAAGTGTTTGCAAGGGAAAGGAATTGTCAATTCAATTTCCATGAAAGAAGGCGAGGAAGTTTTTAAAGAACATGCAAGGAAAGTTTTAAGCTACGGCGCAGCAGTTGTAGTTATGGCATTCGATGAAAAAGGACAGGCAGATACTTTTGAGAAAAGAATTAATATCTGTAAACGTGCTTATGATATATTAACAAATGAAGTCGGCTTTCCTCCACAAGATATAATGTTTGATCCGAATATACTTGCGATAGCAACGGGAATTGAAGAACATAATAATTATGCTGTTGATTATATCGAAGCAACAAAATGGATAAAACAAAATCTTCCTCTTGTAAAAATTAGCGGGGGCGTTAGTAATCTTTCATTTTCTTTTCGTGGTAATGATGCTGTGCGCGAGGCAATGCATTCAGCATTTCTCTTCCACGCGATAAAAGCTGGAATGGATATGGGAATTGTAAATGCCGGTCAGCTTGCACTGTATGAAGAAATTCCCAAAGAACTTTTAGAAAGAGTTGA
>DAOLIQ010000011.1:3459-59689 GCA_035328465.1 Ignavibacteriaceae bacterium
GATGTTCACGACATTGGTAAAAATATTGTTGGTGTTGTACTCGGCTGTAACAATTATAACGTTATTGATCTTGGTGTAATGGTTCATGCGGATAAAATTTTACAAACTGCGATTGAAAAAAATGTTGATGTTATTGGTTTAAGCGGACTTATTACTCCATCACTTGATGAAATGGTACACGTTGCAAAGGAAATGGAACGACGAGGTATGAAACTTCCGCTGCTAATTGGCGGCGCAACCACATCGCGGATTCATACTTCTGTAAAGATTGCCCCGAATTATAGCGGTGCTGTAATTCATGTGCTTGATGCTTCGCGCAGTGTACCGGTTGTTTCAAATCTTTTAAATGAAAATGCGGATGAGCGAAATAAATTTATTGCTTCGTATAAAGATGAATATAAATTGCTGCGTGAAGATTATTTAAAGCGAAAAGCAGACAAGAATTTCTTATCGATTGAACAAGCAAGGCAGAACAGATTAAATATTGATTGGAAAAAATCTCAAATAAAAAAACCAAACAAGCTTGGTATAACCCTTCTCAAAGATTTTTCTCTATCAACATTGCAAAACTATATTGATTGGACACCTTTCTTTCAAACCTGGGAATTAAAAGGGAAGTACCCTTCTATCTTTGAAGATAAAAACGTTGGAACAGAGGCAAAAAAACTTTTTAATGATGCAAAAAAACTCCTTGATAAAATTGTATCGGAAAATCTTCTTACTGCAAATGGAGTAGTTGGTTTATTCCCCGCAAACTCTGTTGGATATGATGACATTGAAATTTACTCGGATGAAACGAGACAGGGTGTTAAAAGAGTTTTGCACACATTAAGACAGCAATCTCAAAAATCACAAAACGAACCCAACATTGCTCTGGCAGATTTCATCGCACCAAAAGAAAGCGGCGTTGAAGACTATATTGGAATGTTTGCAGTTACCACGGGAATTGGAATTGAAAAGTTGGTTGATCGGTATGAAAAAGATCATGACGATTACAATAGCATAATGGTAAAAGCCCTTGCCGATAGATTAGCCGAAGCATTTGCAGAACATCTTCACGAACTTGTAAGAAAAAAATACTGGGGTTATGCTGATGATGAAAAATTATCTTATGAAGAATTGATCAAAGAAAATTATGCTGGAATACGTCCGGCCCCCGGTTATCCGGCTCAACCCGATCATACAGAAAAGCCAATTATTTTTTCTTTACTTGATGTTGAAAAAAATGCCGGCATAAAACTAACCGAATCAATGGCAATGCATCCGGCAGCAAGTGTTAGCGGATTATACTTTGCGCACCCGGAAGCAAAATATTTTAATGTAGGAAAGATCGGAAAAGATCAGATGATTGATTATCATCGCAGAAAAGGAATGAGCGTTGAAGAAATTGAAAGATGGTTAAGTCCGATATTGGCTTATTAAATATAATTATTATGCACACTTTTTCCGCCCTCGTTTCTTTTTTGAGGCTGCTTAAAGAAATGTTGTTACCTCACTTAATTTTTTCCTCTCGATATCCGGTACTAAAACTTTTTCCTCCGGATAGCCAACAATAATTAAAAGGTAGGGGCGCTCGTTGGCAGGTCTATCCAATATTTTATTAAGGAAATTCATCGGACTTGGTGTGTGTGTTAAAGATGCCAATCCGGCGTTGTGAATTGCTGCAATCAATAAACCACACGCAATACCGACTGATTCCTGCGCATAATAATTTTTTAATTTTGTTCGGTCAGGCAAAACTTCATATCCTTTAGCAAACACAGCAATAAGATAGGGTGCTGTTTCGAGAAAAGGTTTTTGTGCATTTGTGCCAAATTGTTCCAAAGCAGTTAACCATTCCTTCGGTGCTCGCGTTGAGTAAAATTCTCTCTCTTCTGCTTCTGCGGCAGATCTAATTTTCTTTTTCACTTCAGGATTGCTGACAACTGCAAAATGCCATGGCTGCTTATTAGCTCCGCTGGGTGCTGTGCCGGCGGTTAAAATACAGTTTTCTAAAATATCGATTGGAAAAATTTCAGAAGAAAAACTTCTTACTGTTCTTCTTCGATTCATTTCCTGATAAAATTTTCTAGATCGGATCAGCATTTCTTTTTCAGTGAATTTTCGATAATCTTTCAGAGGAATGAATTTTGGCATAGGCATAATTTATACCTTTCTAAAAATAAATTGTTGAATTCTCTCTTAGTTCTTGCTTAAATTTAAGTATTAAAATTTTTCTATACATCTTTTTCAAACTTTGATATTAAAATTATCTTTATCTGCAATTTTACTAATCGTATTGTGAATCTTAAACTTAATCAAACATAAAATAATCAGGTAATTAAAAAATGAAAATTAAAAATCTTATTACTCTAATATTTTTATTTACTCTATCAATCTTAGCACAACAAACCGGGCAGACATTTCTCTCGCTTAAAGATACCGGCGTTGAGGAATTTCTCCAAATTCATCCCGAATATGATGGAAGGGGTACAATCATTTTTATTCTTGATACAGGTGTTGATATTGGCGTTGATGGTTTGGTTAAAACATCTGCAGGTGATGTAAAAGTAATTGATGTTCAGGATTTCACCGGAGAGGGTGATGTTTTATTGTTCGACGCAGATATAAATGAACAGGATGGGAAAAGTTTTTTTGTGAATAAAGAAAAAAACTATTCAGTTGAAGCGAACACAAGTTTAATGTTAAAAGCGGCTAGCGAAAATTATTTGATCGGTGCTTTCCCCGAAAAACAATTAATCAATTCCGGATCGGGATCGGCAGATTTAAATGGAAATGGATCTACCGATGACGTTTATTATCTTGTTGCATACGAAACTCAAGACAGCTATTGGGCAGTTTACTTTGACTTAAATGGAAATGGAAATTTATCTGATGAGAAGCCGTTAAGAACCTACAAAGAAAATTTTGATGCATTCACTATCGAGAACAAAAGCGGACTTCCCCCTTTCACAATGGCGCTCAATATTTTCTCGGATGAGAAAAGGGTTTCGCTGTTTTTTGATGACGGTTCGCATGGGACGCATTGCTGCGGAATTGCTGCTGGTTACAACATTGGCGGTTCAACATTGAACGGAGTTGCACCCGGCGCAAATGTAATCGGGTTAAAAATCGGACATAATAATTTCCCCGGAGGTGCAACCGTAACCGAAAGTATGAAGAGGGCATATTTATACGCTGATAAAATCTCCAAAGAACGAAAAGAGCCTTGCATAGTCAGTATGAGTTTTGGTATCGGTTCCGAAATAGAAGGCAGATCTGAAATGGAAATGTTTCTTGCCGAGCTTTTAACAAATAATCCTTATTTATATGTTAGTACAAGCAACGGTAATAATGGCCCTGGACTTTCATCAGCAGGGTTACCAGCCTCAAGCAATTTTGTTTTTTCTTCAGGTGCTGTTTTAACCACTGAAGTGGGACGCGACAATTACGGTACAACATTCGATAAAAATATTATACTTTATTTTAGCTCGCGTGGTGGGGAGGTCAGCAAACCCGATATTATTTCTCCAGGTGCTTGCACTTCTACTGTTCCTAACTTTTCCGGCGGCGATAAATTTTGGGGGACGAGCATGGCTTGCCCTTATTCCTCCGGAGTAATGTCGCTTTTACTAAGTGCGGCACAAAAGGAATTCCCCGGAATAAAAATTCCTTCACAGCTTCTATTTAAAATTATTCGTGAAGGAGCAGTGGAGCGTGAAGAATATTCAGTGTTAGATCAAGGTGCTGGTTACATCAATGTGATGAATGCTTATGCCTTACTCCAAAAGTATTTGAAGAACGGCGAGCAAAATAAATTTGAAACTTATTCTATCACTTCATTTGCCACCACACAGCCGGATAACAAATCTCAGAATCTTTACATTCGTGATGGCTCATATCTCACAGGAGATGAAATATTTTCTTTCACCGTTAAGCGAAATAATTTTATTAATTCGGAGAAGTTTTACCGCACTTATAATTTGAAAAGTGACAGCGACTGGTTGATTCCCGTTCAGAAAAAAACTTATATCAGGAATAACCAGCCGGCAATAGTAAATGTAAAATTCGATAAAAATAAAATGATTAACCCCGGTGTTTACACAGATCGCATTACTGCCTACAGGGACGATGCATCAGCAACGCCGGAATTCACTATGATTGCTACGGTGATCATTCCGGAGGAATTTAATTCATATAATAAGTACAGTTTGAATTGGCAAAATCAAAATGTGAATATCGGAATGGTCAATAGATATTTTATTAATATTCCAGCAGGACAAAACAGCCTTCATATAAAATTGAATAGAATCGATAAAGATTATGCACGCATAAGATATAGATTGTATGATCAAAATGGAATAGCACAATATCTTTCACCCACCATGTATTCAGTAAATAGTGATGAAGTCATTGAATCTTATCATTATGATTTAACTCCCGGCGTTTACGAATTAATAGCTGAAGGTTTATTCAATTCATCTGCATCAACCAATTATGATCTTTCCGCAGAGCTTCTTTCAATCCAAACTTCAGGCGATAAAATTCTTTCGGAAAAGCAAAACGGAATAGTTGTCTCTAATCTATTTAATGAAGTTAAGAGCTATAATCTTAACGGCGAAATTATTGGCTACAAGAAAAGTTATTCTGTTGATCTGAATGGGAGCAGTAATTATCGAATGCCTTTCACGATGAGAAAAGGCGAACAAAGCAGAGAGTTCAATCTGATATTATCTAAAGAAGATTTCAATAAAGTAACGGATTTTTCAATGGTGATTTATAATGAAGATGAGATTGCAATTTCGAAAGACGGACTGTCATTCAGCACGGGCTCGGTGTCGGTTCAAAACTCACAGGATAAAGATAATGTAAACTATGTACTCGAAATTATTCCCGCCTTTACAAATAGTTCAGGAAACATGAGTATTAATATTGATGAAGTCACTAACTTTATAAAAGCAGTTTTTGTTGATGTTAAAAACAATAAAAATAATTCTGTCACATTATTTCCTAATTCGTCAAAAACAATTACTTGTAATTTCACAAAACCTGAAAATGAAATTCCTGCAGATGCACAATTTTTTGGTAAAATATATTTTAAATCAATCATAAGCGCAAAAACTGAATATGAACTTCCTGTTTATTTCACATTCTAAAAAAGGAATACTAATATGAGTGAACACACAACAAACAAAATTAAAGGACTGCCCGAAAATGCTTATTCGGAATTAAAGTCGGGTGAGGAATACAAGCCTCTGATGCCTGCAAACCAATCTCCCAAAGAGATAACTCCTTATTCAGTTATTTGGGGATTGCTGATGGCTGTCCTGTTTTCTGCTGCGGCAGCTTATCTCGGTTTAAAAATCGGGCAGGTGTTTGAAGCAGCAATTCCGATAGCTATCATTGCAGTTGGACTTTCAGCCGCAACAAAACGAAAAGGAGCTCTTGGAGAAAATGTGATCATTCAATCTATTGGACAAAATTCGGGTTTGATTGTTGCGGGGGCAATTTTTACTATCCCCGCCCTTTACATTCTAAAACTTGAAGCACATTTTTACCAGATATTTCTTGCTTCTGCTTTTGGCGGTGTAATCGGTATACTTTTTTTAATCCCATTTAGGAAATATTTTGTTGCAGAGATGCACGGCAAATTTCCCTTCCCTGAAGCAACGGCAACAACAGAAATTTTAGTCGCCGGTGAAAAAGGCGGTAAGCAGGCGCTAGTTCTTGTTGTCAGCGGTCTGATTGGCGGAGTTTATGATTTTATTATTGCTACTTTCGGATGGTGGAGTGAGACTTTTACCACAAGGGTGGTAGGTTTTGGTGAAATGCTTGCTGATAAATTCAAACTTGTGTTTAGATTGAATGTAGGCGCAGCGGTGATGGGGTTGGGTTACATAGTTGGTCTAAAATATTCTGCGATAATTGCTGCAGGCTCTTTTCTTTCGTGGTATCTGATTGTTCCTGTTGTTTCATATATCGGCGGAGGATTAACCGAGCCCTTCGGTACCGGTGCAACAAAATTAATTTCCGCAATGAGTGCGGAAGAAATTTTCAGACAATACGTGCGGCACGTTGGTATTGGCGGTATTGCAATGGCTGGCATCATCGGAATTATTCGCTCATCAAAAATTATTAAAGGAGCAATCTCTTTGGGATTCAAAGAAATCTTTGAAAAGAAATCTTCCACAGAGGCAAACCTTCGTACGCAGCGTGATCTTCCAATGAAAATAATTGTCGTAGGAATTGTTGCGACTGCTATTTTGTTATTTGTGTTTTTCCAGGTTGGTGTTGTAAATAATCTTGGCTGGGCGTTAACAGGTTTGATCATTGTTATGATAATTTCATTTTTATTTACAACCGTTGCTGCCAACGCAATTGCAATTGTTGGAACAAACCCTGTGAGCGGAATGACATTGATGACACTTATCCTTTCATCTATCGTTTTAACATCTGTGGGATTAAAGGGTGAAGCAGGAATGGTTGCAGCCTTGATTATCGGTGGTGTTGTTTGTACTGCACTTTCAATGGCAGGTGGATTTATCACAGATCTAAAAATTGGGTACTGGCTTGGCTCAACTCCGCAGAAACAAGAAAATTGGAAATTTCTTGGCGTGCTTGTTTCTGCTGTCACGGTTGGATTTGTAATTAAGATATTAAATGAAACTTACGGCTTTGTTGGTGACAATGCTCTTGTTGCACCGCAGGCAAATGCTATGGCAGCAGTCATCCAGCCGTTGATGGATCAGCAGCCGGCGCCGTGGATTTTATATATCGTTGGTTCAATTCTCGCACTTGTTTTAACAATGATCGGAGTTCCGGCACTTGCATTTGCACTTGGTATGTACATCCCCCTCGAATTAAACACACCCCTTCTCATTGGTGGATTGATTGCTCACTATGTCTCTACAAGAAGTAAAAATGAAAAAGTAAATACCGCGCGAAGAGAACGCGGAACATTAATAGCCTCCGGATTTATTGCAGGTGGTGCGCTGATGGGAGTTATCAGTGCGTTCCTGCGGTACCTTGGTTACAATTGGGTCAATCCCGAATGGTTTGAATCGCACTCAGCAGAGTTGATTGCATTTGTAATGTTCGCATTACTTTGCGCTTATATGATCTGGGATTCAATGAGAGGCAAACCGGAAGAAGATTAATTTGTAAGTCAGTTTAAGGATAAAAAATGGTGTGTTGATTTATTTCAGCGCACCATTTTTATTTTGAGTGACGTTTGAATTATTTCTTTTGTCATTCCTGTTTACAGGTATTTGCAATACTTTTAGCAGTGTGTACCCTGAATATTCCTTATAAGTTTACTTCGTATTTACCCAAGTTCATATCTTAGACACCTAAAGCAATATCTTACATACATTATTTCTAATTTTATGTATTGAAAATCAGACTCTTTTAACATACTTCTTTATATCGGGAATAAATGGAACCTTATAACCAAAGATTGGTTTCAATAGCGATTTGATAGTTAAAAAATCCCCCGCTTAAAACAGCGGGACTTTTTATTATTTTAGCCGTCGAACAATTATATCAGTTATGAAAAATGTTAAATAAAACTTTTGATGCAGTTATTATCGGCGGCGGTATAATCGGTATTGCCACTGCAATGCAGATTTTAGACAAAAAAAATATTTCACTCGCAGTGATTGAAACGGAAGACTCCCTCGCAAAGCATCAAACCGGAAACAACAGCGGTGTAATACATTCGGGGCTTTATTATAAGCCCGGTTCACTTAAAGCACAAAACTGTGTAACCGGAAGATCTCTCCTTTACGAATTTTTACAAAATCAGAATATTAATTTCGAAAGATGCGGCAAGCTTGTAGTTGCTGTTGAAGAGAATGAATTGCCGCAGCTTGATACACTTTATGAAAAAGGAATTGCAAACGGACTAACAGGTTTAAAAAAATTATCCAAAGAGCAATTGAAAGAAGTAGAACCGCACTCTGCCGGTGTTGGTGGATTGCTCGTCCCGGAAACCGGCATTGTGGATTACAAAACTGTTACTGATGCTTATTCCCGAATTGTCAAATCAAATGGTGGGGAGATTAACACAAATTGTAAATTCATTTCGATGAAAAAATTTACTGATGGATTGATCCTAAAAACATCCTGCGGTGAAATAAAAACTAATTTTATTATTAACTGTGCCGGTCTTTACTCCGACAGAGTAGCAAAACTATGCGGCGTTAATCCCGGGTTAAAGATAATTCCCTTTAGAGGCGAATATTTTAAGCTGAAGAATGAAAAAGAGTATCTTGTTAAAAATTTAATTTACCCTGTTCCGGATTCAAGATTTCCTTTTCTCGGCGTACATTTTACACGGATGATTAAAGGGGGAGTTGAAGCCGGACCGAATGCAGTACTCGCATTTAAACGTGAAGGTTATTCTAAAAAAGATTTCTCGTTCAAAGATTCAGCCGAAATGTTTTTTTACAATGGATTTTGGAACATGGCAGCTAAGTATTACCAAATGGGATTCGCAGAGTTTTATAGATCATTCAGCAAAAAGGCTTTTGTAAGAGCATTGCAAAAACTGATTCCCGAAATTCAAATTGATGATATTACTAGGGGCGGGGCAGGTGTTCGTGCGCAGGCTCTTGAACCTTCCGGCAAACTTGTGGATGATTTCAGAATTGTCGAAGCAGACAAAATGATTCACGTATTGAATGCGCCTTCGCCCGCGGCAACTGCCTCATTGAGCATCGGGGACACAATTTCCCGGCTTTTTGTTAAAAGAATAAGTTAATTTTATTTTCAATTTTGAATTGACATAAACCTAATTTGGTTTTATTTTAATTTCAGTTGTGTCATTCACTTTGTATTTTATAATGTTTCTTTATTCAAGCAATTAGTAAGAAAGGTATTCTAATGAAAACTGTACGCGAAATTCTTCTAAACAAAGGAAACCAGGTATGGACTATCTCTCCCGACTCAACAGTTTACGATGCACTTAAGCTAATGTCAGAAAAAGAAATTGGCGCTGTGCTGGTTTGCGAAGGCGACAACATTAAAGGCATTATGTCTGAGAGAGACTATGCACGCAAAATTATTTTGCAAGGTAAACTATCAAAGGAAACAAAAATCTCCGAGATAATGTCCGACAAAGTGATCTATGTTAATCCCGAGATGAGAACGAACGAATGCATGGCGCTGATGATCAATAAAAAAATCCGCCACCTCCCTGTGCTGGAAGATCAAAAACTTGCCGGGCTAATCTCAATTGGTGATGTGGTCAACGCTGTAATTGATGAAAAAGAATTTCTTATAGATCAGCTTGTCAATTATATCACCAGCACGCCTTCAATTAAATAAGCTGAATGAGCGCTGAGAATATTTTATCTGCCCTAAATTCGCTTTTGCTATGCGATGATATTCAATGGATCAGAAAAGAAATTAATTCGCTGTATAAACATTTTTCAGATAACAGCAGTGGTGAAGAATTAGCATTCGTTATTCCCGCCTCAAGTGAGATTACATCAATCAAAAAAAAATATTTAATCACTGAATTATATCAGATACTTGAAACACAATCGCTTGAGCGGACAAAATATTACATCCGTCGATTAATAAAAACAATTTCCGAAAAGAAAACAAGCAGGATCAACGAACTCAATCTTAACCGCTGGAAAGAGTATGATGATATTCTCACCGACAGTCTTTGGGTTTTGAACAAACGCGACTCATCCGGCGCTCATAATGCCGGTTACTGGGGAAATTTTATTCCGCAGATTCCTAACCAATTTTTACAACGCTACACAAAAAAAGGCGACTGGGTGCTCGATCCTTTTCTCGGCAGCGGCACAACTTTAATCGAATGCAAAAGGCTGGGGCGAAACGGAATAGGGATTGACCTTTCACCTAAAGTTGTTTCGCTTGCAGAAAAAAATATCAGCAAAGAAAAAAACCCTTTCGATGTCCGCACTGAAATTTTGAATGCCGACAGCGCTTCGCTGGACTTAAATTCAACATTCAAGAAAGAAGGAATTAAATCTGTGCAGTTCGTTTTTCTCCACCCGCCTTACTGGGATATAATCAAGTTCTCCGATGATAAAAATGATCTGTCTAATTCCAGGAATATAAAATCATTCCTCGAAATGTTCGGCAAAGTGCTTGACAATGCTTTAAGTGTTTTGCAGAAAGGAAGGTACGCTGCAATAATAATTGGAGATAAATATTCGGGGGGTGAATGGATCCCTCTGGCTTTTGAAACAATGAATGAAGCATTGAAAAGAAAAGTAAAACTGAAATCAATTATAATAAAAAATTTTGAAGACACAACAGGCAAGCGCGCACAAAAAGAATTATGGCGATACCGCGCATTGCTCGGCGGTTTCTATATTTTTAAGCACGAGTATATTTTTCTGTTTCAAAAAAAATAAAAATTACCCCCAAATGGAACGGACGGGAGTCCTACAAAAATGGAGTGTAGGGATCGGTCTCCTGACCGATCCGATAAGAGGTGATATAAAGCCTGAACAGTTAAATATCCCCACGCCCAATAGCCCCAACGGAACGGACGGGAGTCCGTTCCCAACAAAAGATGAAATATAGAGAACAGAGTAGCACAGAGTTTTTATCAGAAGTTTCGGTTAGAAACTTTTACACGCAGCAGAATAATCATAACCACAAAACTTACTATTGCCGATAAAGTAAACGGCAGCCACGAACCAAATTGATCCCACAAAACGCCGGTTGCAAATGAGCCGAGCATAATTGCAAAACTTGAAAACATGGTCAGCAATCCAATTGCAGTCCCGCGCTGTTCATCGGGAATAATATCGGAGATCCATGCTTTGGAAATTCCTTCGGTTGAGGCAGCGTAAATTCCATAGAGTGCAAAAAGCAGCCAGATGATATTTATGTTATCAATAAAAGCAAATCCTAAATAGACAAAAGAAAAAATCAGCAGCCCGAATGAAAAGATTTTTTTCTTGCCGTATTTATCTGCAAGCCCGCCAAGGGGGAAGGAAGCTGCTGCGTAAATAATGTTGTAAAAAACATATCCGAATATTGCAAGCGAACTTGAATGGGAAATGTCTTTCGATTTTAATATCAGAAAAACATCGCTGCTGTTCACAAGCGAGAACGTTGTAATTAAAATCAATAGTGTTTTGTATTGTTTTGGAGAGGCTTTCCAGAATTCTAAATAATTAAAATGAGTTTTTGGTTTTGTGGAAACGGGTTTATCTTTTACAAATAAAGTGAAGCCTACGGCAATAACTGAAGGCACGAATGCAATTAAAAAAATAAGTTGGAAATTATCGGGGAAGAAATTCAGCAGTGCCAATGCCAGCACTGGTCCTATCGCTGCTCCCAGTGTATCCATTGCGCGATGAAACCCAAAAACCGCACCCGAGTTTCCATTGCTGTAACTTCCAAGCAGAGCATCGCGCGGTGCTGTGCGGATTCCCTTGCCGATTCTATCACCCACCCTTGAAGCAAGCACTATTGGAACTGACTGCAAAATTCCCGGAAGCGGTTTTGCCATTGCCGAAATTCCGTACCCGATTAAAACAAATACTGAGCGCTTACCGACTTTATCAGAGAGATTTCCGAAATATCCTTTCAAAAGTCCTGCGGTAATTTCGGCGATGCCTTCTATTATTCCTACAACTGCCATTGATGAGCCAAGCACTGCTGTTAAAAAAATGGGAGTGATTGGATAAAGCATTTCGCTGGCAATGTCAGTAAACAAGCTTACCATTCCGAGGATTAAAACAGGGCGGGTTATTTTTGATTTCATATTTTTATTAAAATTTATTCGGGGATTTTTTTAAAAAACATTCGAGCCTATTAAGGTGCAAAGACATTCTTATTTTCTTAATTTTGTTTAACAAATATTATAATCTTAGAGGAAATAATGCGTAAAAAAGTAATTGCCGGCAATTGGAAAATGAACAATGATCTTCAAGCTTCTGAAAATTTGATTGTCGAATTAAAAAATCTTTTATTAAATAATAAAGCTAATTGTGAAGTTATTATCTGTCCCCCTTTCACTTCATTGTCAGAAGCATCAAAACTGATCGATGGAAGTGAGATAAAATTGGGCGCGCAAAACATGCACTTTGAAGACAGCGGTGCTTTTACCGGTGAAGTTTCTTCCTCGATGTTAAAATCTGCCGGATGCGAGTTTGTAATTATCGGTCATTCCGAGCGGCGGCATATTTTCGGCGAAACAGATGAGATGATTAATAAGAAAATTAAAAAAGCTTTATCTGCAGGATTGAAGCCAATTTTCTGCATTGGAGAACTGTTAGCTGAGCGTGATAACGGAACGACAAACGATGTTATCAAAAGACAAACGTTAAATGGCTTGGATGGAATATCAGTTGATCAGATAAAAAATATTATCATAGCCTATGAACCTGTTTGGGCAATTGGGACCGGAAAAACAGCCACACCTTCACAAGCTCAGGAAGTACATTCGTTTGTTAGAAGTTTAATCTCAGACAAATATGGAAAGAAAACTGCTGAAAATGTCATTATTCAATATGGCGGAAGTGTAAAACCAGATAACGCTAAGGAATTGCTCTCCCAAAATGACATTGACGGTGCACTTGTCGGCGGCGCTTGTTTGAAAGCAGATTCATTTATGGGAATTATAATATTGGCTTAAACTGTATTTTTTAGCTGTTTAGCTTCCTTGATTTATTAAGAATTGAATTGATTTCCCCTCCTGTATTTCGTAAATTTGGGAGATTTTTTTTCAAAAATAAGCGATAATCCAAGAATGTCTTTTCCTTTCCGTTCTTTTCTGCTGTGTATTACAATTTCTTTAACTTTTTACAATTTTTCTTTTAGCCAGATTGTATTTAAAGAACCTGCTTTCCATAATCTTGAAGAAGCAGATCCTTCCTTTTTGCAGCAAAATGATAAGCTTCAGATAATTTCTTTAAATGGAGATTGGAAAATCTACACACCTGATGATGATGAAATAACCAAACTTAAAATAAAAGTTCCTTCTGTTTTTTATGGTGATGGAAATATTGTTTACGAAAAATCATTCAATGTTTCTAAAAATCAAATAACCTCAAACCAATTAAGACTTAATTTTTTTGGAATCAATTATACTGCTGATATATCCCTCAACAATGTAATTATTTATCGTCACTCGGGCGGTGAGCTGCCGATAAGAATTGATTTGCCAAAAGATATTTTAAAATCAGACAAAGCTAATATTATAAAAGTATCTCTTGCTTATAAACTTGATTCGCAAAACACTATTCCTCTTAAAAATAAATTTTTATTTCCTAATAATTATGGCGGAATAATCAGAGATGTTTTCATTGAGGTTTTGCCGCTCGTTGCTATTGAAAATTTTTTTACTACAACAGAAATTAAAGATGGAAAAGTAAATCTTAGGTCAAGCATTAAAGTTTCCAACCGGCTTACAAAAAAGAATGCAGATTCTTTGATCTCGAATGAACAATTCTTCTTAAAAATACTTTTAACAGATGCAGCCGGAAATACCTCAGTGCTTTCAGAATCTCCAATCCAACTAAAACCAAATGAGGAAAAATCTTTTACACAAAATTCAATTGTAACAGAAACAAAATTTTGGTCGCCGGAAAATCCTTATTTGTACAAGATAAAATTTCAAGTACTTTCTAAAGATCAACTACTTGATGAAAGAGAAATGGATTATGGGATTTATTCGCTTCGCTTCACAGACCAAAATTTATTACTCAATGGCTTGGATTACCAGCTAAATGGTGTGACTTATATTCCCTCCTTCGGCGAATTTGGAAGTTTAGCTGATTATGGAAAAATGGAGCAGGACATAAAAACGATAAAAGAAACCGGATTCAATGCAGTCAGATTTGCCAAATCAATTCCTCATCCATACTTCCTTTATTTGTGCGGCAAGTACGGGCTGTTCTCATTTATTGAATTGCCTTTAAATTCAATTCCCGAAAATCTTTCGATTGATCAAAACTTCAGAGAACGATGCAGTAATTTTATCCAAAATATGAACGGAAGTTTCGGTAAATATTTTGCTGTAGCCGGCATTGGCCTTGGCGGTGCTTATTTATCGTCAAGCCCGGAACATAGATCTCTAATTGAATTTTTATCTGCCGATGTAAAACAAAAATTTAAGGGAATTGTTTATGCATCTTTTTGTGATACTGAAATTATCGAATTGAATAATTTAGATGCATTCGGGCTTGAAATGCTAAACAAAAATATCAATGAAGTTATTCGGGAAGTTGAAAAACTGAAAACTCAAATCGGTGAAAGCAGGGTGTTTATTTCGGAGGCAACTTATTTAGTCAATTCTGGAAATACAGATGGATATCTCAATCCTTTTTCATTCGAAGCGCAAGCAAAATTTTATTCTGATATAATTGCTTATGCTTCCACATCAAAGCTCTCTGCTTATTTCATTAATTCTATGTTTGATTACCGCGGTGATTTATCTTCTGTTGTATCCGGTTATGAAAGCAATAATATTTATAAAACAGGAATTTTAAGAGAAGATAGAAGAACCAATTCGTTAACTTATAAAGTTATTTCTGCGAAACTCAAAAATCTTGATAAAGTCACCATTCCGATTGGAAGCCGCAAAGATGATTCTCCAATGATATTTATTGTATTTGGACTTGCTCTCGCTTTGATGATGGGTGTGCTGATCAATTCAGGCAAGAAATTTCGCGAAGATACAAGCAGAGCATTATTAAGACCTTATAATTTTTTCGCCGATGTTCGTGACCAAAGAATTATTTCGGGATATCATTCTGCTTTTCTTGGGTTAATCATTATTCTTGTCTCGGCTTTGATCGCGGCAAATTTGCTTTATTACTTAAGGAACAGTGTTCTCTTTGACAAGCTTCTGATTTCATTCGGAAGTGAAGTTATTTTGTCCACAGTTACATTTTTAAGCTGGCATCCATCAGCAGCGCTGTTTTGGCTTTCAGTTTTATTAGGATTGTTTTTAATTGATGTCATTGTTCTTGTTAAGGTATTTTCTTTTTTTGTAAAAACACGTGTTTATTTTTCAAGTATCTTTTTTACTACCGTTTGGGCGCACCTTCCTCTCGCATTATTAATACCCGTCGGAATAATTCTTTACAGAACACTTAGTGCAGAAATTGCTAATACATATATTTATTTTTCTTTATTCATTTTTTTGATTTGGATTTTTTATCGTTTATTAAAAGGTATCAGCGTAATCTTTGATGTGAATGCCGGGGCAGTATATTTCTACTCAGCAGTCTTTCTTGTTGTTGTTATCGGGGTAGTTGTGTTTTTTGCAGAGTTGAACAATTCATTCCTTGAAAATTTCCTTTTAACGCTTAAACAATTTCAACTTATCTAAAACGGACTTTATTTGTATTTATCAAAGTTAGAAATATTCGGTTTTAAATCTTTTGCAAATAAGACTGTGGTTGATTTCAACAGCGGCGTTACTTCCATCGTGGGACCAAATGGGTGTGGCAAAACCAACATAGTTGACGCAATTAGGTGGGTGCTTGGCGAGCAGAGAAGCGGTGCTTTGCGCAGCGATAAGATGGAAAATGTGATATTCAATGGAACGAGTAATAAAAAGCCGATGGGCATGTCGGAGGTTTCGCTTACTATTGAAAACACAAAAGGAATTTTACCATCTGAATATTCCGAAATAACTATTACACGCAGAATTTTTCGATCCGGCGAAAGTGAATATCTGCTCAACAAAAATATTTGCCGTTTAAAAGACATCACCAACCTTTTTATGGATACGGGAATTGGCGCTAATGCTTACTCAGTCATCGAGCTTAAGATGGTTGAAACAATATTAAGCAGTAAAGCAGATGAGCGGCGCATTCTGTTTGAAGAAGCTGCGGGCGTAAATAAATATAAACTTCGCCGGAGATTGGCTCTTCGCAAACTTGATGAAGTTAAAGCAGACCTAACCCGTGTAAATGATATTGTTTCAGAAGTTGAGAAAAAAGTAAATTCCCTTGAACGACAAGCCAAGCGGGCAGATAAACATAATAAACTTTCTACAACATTGCGTGAATTGGAATTAGATCTTGCTGAAAGAGAATTTGCATTATTTCATTTTCAAAAAGATGAATTTAAAAATCTGAAAGAAGAAAATTTTAAAAAGAAAATACTTGCCGAATCAGAACTTGCTCGCCTTGACTCAGAACTTCAACTAATCAAGAATTCTTTAAATGAAACCGAATTGCTTCTTAAGGTAAAACGTTCATCAATTGAAAACCAAACCGAAAGTATTTTCCTGATTCAAAAGGATATTTCCGTTGATGAGGAAAAGAAAAATCTGCTCGAAAAAAATATTCTGCGCTATCAGCAAGAAATAGACGAGCTTAGCTTGAAGCAAAAGGAAATGGAATTGTTCCTTAGCAATTCCGACAAACTCATAGATGAGCATTCTTCGCAGATAATCCTGATGGAAGCTCAAAAAAAAGCATCCGAAGAAAAAGTAAACCAAATAAAAATTGAACTTGATGAAAAAAGAAATTACCTGAAGAGCCGTTCAGAAATTATTCTGAATAATTTCAGGGAAATATCTTCTAAAGAGAACGAGCTGTCTAATCTTGAAAAAAATCTTAAAGAAAAAAATGATCAGATAAACAATCTCAATTCTAAAATTCTTTCATTAACAAATAATGTGGCAAAGTCCGTAGGATTTCTTGAAGACCTTGAAGTTGAAAAACAACATGCTGAAAAGAAATTTTCGGAGGCTGAAGCTTTCTATCTTCACAAGCAAACTGAAAAAGAGCAGCTTGAAAAAAATCTGAGTGAATTAAAAAACAGAGAGCTTGACGGCAGAAGCACATTAAACGGAATTAAAGAAAGAATTAAATTCATACAAAGTTTAATTAGCAAATTGGAGGGTGTATCTAAAGGCGCTCGTGCATTGCTTGATTATTCCGGCTGGGCTGCCGGAGATAAGGCTTTGCTCGCTAATGTTGGTTCCTCCGATGAGCATTACCGCTTTGCTGTTGAAGCGGCTTTAAAGAATAATCTGAATAATATTCTTATTGAAAGCATTGACGACCTTCAGAATGGAATTGCTTACTTAAAGGAAAACGGAATAGGTAAAGTTTCTTTTATTTTGAATAGATCAGAAAATCCGTCCAAGAGTTTACTCGACAATTTATTTTCTTTTCTTAAAAATAGAAGAAAGAAAAAATTAGAAAAAGAAACCGGCTTCTTAGGCTGGGCTTACACTTTCATAAAAACAGACGACAAGTGGAAAAAGATTTTTCAAAAAAATCTATCTGACACTGCAGTTGTTGACTCGCTTGAAAATGCTTTTAAATTTTCCGAAAAATATCCTCTTTTCAAATTCACTACATTAACCGGCGATTTTATTGATCAAAACGGTGTGGTCGAAGCAGGCTCAACTCCGCTCGAAGATGATTCGATGTTCGGCAGGCAGCAGCTTCTCGAAAGCTTATTAAATGAACTTCCAGAACGTGAACTGGCAATCAACAATCTAAAGAACGAAATAACAACAATCGAAAATCAAATCTCTGCAATTGATCTTCGAGTACTTTCGGAAAAAGGCAGACTGTTGATGAATGAAATTTCAAACATCGAAAAACAGATTACGCAATTTGAATTTGAAAAGAAAAAAGCTGATGATGAAATTGAATCTGCACGTAAAACAATCCAATTGCTGGCAGATGAATCAAATCGGATTGATACCAAAAAAGAAAACCTGAATCACGAACTGCAAAAAATCCTTCAACAGAAAAAAGAAGCTGACATCGAACTTGAAAATCTGGAAAATGATTTTGCTTCCGTTGATGTCTTGTACAACACTGCTCTTAGTCTTTACAACCAAAACGGCATTCAATTAGAGAGACTGCTCGGTGAAAAACGAAATACCGAAAATTCAATTAAAAGAGCTAATGAGAATCTCGAAACAATAATTAATTCAATTACTAAAAGAGAAAATGATATCAACTCTGCTATCGAAGAAAAAAAGCAAGTTGTTAAAAATCTTGATCAAAATAGTGCTACGCTGATTGAGCTCGAAAAAGTAAAGGATATTCTTCTCGAAGAAGAAAAAAATATAGATGCAAACTATAACGAAATTAAGAGACAAATCACCGAAATTGAAAATCAATTACGCACTTTAAGGCAGCAGCGGGAAAATCTTTCAAACGAAATCCATTCTGCCGATCTGCACGTGCAGGAACTTGATATAAAAATTTCGAACCTTATTGCTTCGATTCAAGAAAATTATTCGCTCACGATTAATAAAAAAGCATTCGATGATTTGGAAAATTTTGATTTTAAAAGCAGAACCGAAGAAGTGCATAATTTAAAGCAGCAGATGAAAAATCTTGGACCTATTAATTTACTTGCATACTCAGAGTATGAAGAAGAAAAACAGCGGTTTGATTTCCTGAGCAAGCAAAGACTCGATCTAATAGAATCAGAAAAAGATGTGCTTGAAACAATAAATGAAATTAATACTTCTGCCCAGCAGCTTTTCAGCGAAACATTTGAAAAAATAAGAGCCAATTTTACGAACATATTTCGGGGCTTATTTAATCCGGGTGATGAGGCAGACTTAAGGCTCGAAGAAAACGCTGACCCGCTTGAAGCAAAAATTGAAATTGTTGCAAAACCAAAAGGCAAAAGACCAACTTCAATAGAATTACTTTCGGGCGGCGAAAAAACACTTACAGCCATTGCATTACTTTTTGCTATTTATCTCGTAAAGCCAAGCCCGTTCTGTATTCTTGATGAAATAGATGCCCCGCTTGATGATGCTAATATTGATCGCTTTACAAAAATTATCAAAGACTTTAGCAATGATACCCAATTCATTGTAGTCACTCACAATAAAAGAACAATGGAAGCGGCTCAAACTCTTTACGGTGTTACAATGCAGGAGGAGGGAATTTCAAAACTTGTTAGCGTAAGATTCAATGATGACTTCAACATTGCCAGTTAAAATATTTATACAATAATTGAAAACTAAAACAATACATAAAATTCTTTTTTACTTGCTGTCAGTTATGGCTTTGACCATTTCGCTTAATGCACAATGGGTGAATAATACAAATGAAAATACGAAGCTGGTGATGGATGTGATAGATCCCGTGAATATTTCTGTCGTGGATGATTCAAGGGGTGGGACTTTTATTTTTTGGCAGGACAAGAAAGAACTTGGCGGAAGTCAGGTATTATTTATTCATCTCGATGGAAGCGGGAAAGTGAGTTTCAGAGCTGATGGAAAAAAAATATCACAACTATCAGGGCCGATGTTAAATCCTGTTTCAACTGCATCTACAAATGGTACGGCTGTTGTTCTTTGGAAAGATTACACGCATAATTCCTCCGGAGATATCTACATACAGAAAGTGACTTCGAATGGAAATTTGCTTTGGTCGCCAAGCGGGTTACAACTTACAAATCCTGATGAAGAAGTAAACGATTATTCGGTTGCTGTTAATAATAAAGGGCAAAATTTAATTTGTTACATCGCTAAATCTAAAAGCGCTAATCCGGTTTATTCTATCAAAGTCAAAATAGTGAATGTTGATGGAAAAATTATAGGAAAGGATGAGGGGATCATAGTTCATTCTTCGTCAAACAGAAAATCGAATACAAACATTTTAGTTGATGAAAACGGCGGTGTTTTTATTTTTTGGATTGAATCTGAAAAAAATAAAAACGTATTATATGCTCAACAAATTAACCAAACGGGTAAATTATTGTGGGGGAGTAAACCATTAGCAATTTCGAGTACTTCTCAAAGCATAACAACTTTTTCAGTTCAACTAAGCGGCGTGAATAAAATATATTCTTGCTGGCAAACACAATCTCAGGATAAAGATATTTATCATCAGTTAATTGATTTAAATGGAAATATTTTATGGGAGCGCGGCGGAAAGTTTATTACAAAGCAAAAAGGTAATCAATCAAGTCCACAGGCTGTTGCATATGACTCCAGTATTATCGTAAGCTGGACAAATGAAGTTAAAAATGATCACAAAGTTTTTCTGCAAAAATTTGATCTTAAAGGAAAATCGATGTGGAAAAATGGACCGGTTAGCCCAGTGAATGAAAAGAGTGATCAATTCGGGCAGAAGATAATAACTGATGGTAAAAACGGTGTTGTGCTTGCCTGGATTGATAAACGAAGTGATTCGGGCACGGGCGATATTTATTCTCAAAGGATTAATTCATCCGGCGATTTAGTTTGGTATGACAAAGGAGTTTTGGTTGGCTCGCATTCAAATTCACTTAAAAGTTACCTCTCTCTTGTATCAGATAAACGAGGTGGTGCCATAGCTATATTCAAAGATACTCGAAACAAAGCCAATGAAATTTACGGACAAAAAATTTTTAGTACGGGCACTTACATTTCTCAAATCGTAGGCTTTAGATCAGAATTGATAAATGATAAAATCAAAATTTCCTGGTACAGTGCTAATGAAACCGGCGATACAAAATATACAATCGAAAAAACTTCTCTCGCGGATTCAGGCATAACAGGCTGGCAAGAAGTGAACGTAGTAAATTCTCACGGCAAAGCAAACGCGAATTATTATGAATATTTCGATACTCCATACGAAAGTGGTACTCTTTATTACAGAATAGTTCAAAAAGATAACGAAGGAAACGAACAATCCTCGGAAGTATCTAAAATAGTTTATTTCAAAGGGGCTGACGAAATCATTGTTGCACAAAATTCCCCCAACCCTTTTAGCGAGCAAACTAAAATTTCGTTTTATTTACCAACTCCTAAAAGAGTGACTGTTGAGTTTTTTAATAATCGAATAGAAAAAATCAGCGAGGTTTCTAATCAATTATTTAACGCCGGCGAAAATGAAATTACTTTTTCTGCAGAAGGTTTAGAACCTGGTATTTACTTCTTCAGGTTCAAAGCCGACGAATTTGTTGATGTAAAAAAAATGGTGATTACAAAATAAAATGGATCGAGCATTTAAAATATTTGTTGATTTTGACGGCACCATAACAACCAAGGATGTGGGAGAGGCATTATTCGAAAAGTTCGGCATTCCAGAAAAAGTTAAACCGCTCATCAATCAACTATTAACAGACGAAATATCTTCACGTGACTGTTGGGTTGAGCTTTGCAAATCTGTCGAATTTATTTCCGAAGTTGAACTGAATTCCTTTATTAGCACTATCCCAATCGATAAATCCTTTGCGGTTTTCAACGACCACTGCAGAAGAAATGGCTTTCAACTT
Organism: Ignavibacteriaceae bacterium; assembly: GCA_035328465.1. GTDB lineage: Bacteria > Bacteroidota > Ignavibacteria > Ignavibacteriales > Ignavibacteriaceae > JADJEI01. Next base: position 24,640 of record DAOLIQ010000011.1, read on the forward strand.
TATGTACTCAGCGATGGTTTTGATTACTACATTGAAAGAATATTTAATAAGGAAAACCTGAGTAACATAAAATATTTTGCAAACAAACTTGAAATTTCTGACACCGGAAAATTAATTCCATCATTTCCTTTTTATGACGTTGCATGCAGCAGTTCGGCAAATTGCAAACGCAATCATATTATTAACAACAGCGGCGATGATGAATACACTGTTTACATCGGTGATGGAAATTCTGATAAATATACAATTGATTTTTGCGATTTCATTTTTGCGAAAGATGACCTTCTAAAATATTGCGAGAGAAATAGAATAAGTTATTTCCCTTTTAATAATTTCTTAGATGTAAAAAATAAACTTGAACAGCTTCAATCAAAAAAGAATTTAAAAAAACGTCATCGTGCTGAGCTAAAACGTAAAGAAGTATATAAAGCAGAATAAATTTTAGAACCAAACAAAGAGAAACAATGTCAGATTTTGCAAAAAATATTTTTAAGTATAGAAGTTACACTCCTATCCCTTTTGTGATTATCATGCTGTTCTATGAGAATGCCAACATTTGGGGATTAATTTTCGGCTTTGCAATTGCTTTGAGCGGCGAGTTAATAAGGCTTTGGGGTGTAAGCTGGGCAGGCAGCGAAACCCGCACAACCGGCGATGTCGGCGGAACTTATTTAATTGTAAGCGGTCCTTTTAGCTACGTTCGAAACCCGCTTTACGTTGGAAATATTTTGATGTACCTCGGAATTGGTTTTATGTCCTTTGCAATTTTCCCCTACCTGCAAATAATTGCCCTTGTATTCTTCCTTTTTCAATATAGTACTATAGTTAAAGAAGAAGAAGGCTATTTGAAAAAAACTTTTGGCGCAGATTACGAAACCTATTCGAAAAACGTTCGCCGATTTCTTCCCAGACTTTCTGCTTACAAAGGATTAAATATCACACAGCCTAATTTTAATTTAAGCAGGGGGTTAAAATCCGAGCGGAGAACTCTTCAGGCCTTTTCTATTGTGATAATAACCATATTAATTAAATGGGTTATCCGAACAAGGATAGATAGTATTTTATAAATGATGACATCTAATAACAATATATTAATTATTGCCGGTGAAGTTTCGGGAGACCTCATCGGAGCTTCTTTATTAAAAGAATTACGCGCAGTTCAGCCCAACATTAATATATTTGGTATTGGCGGTGATAAGATGATTGAAGAGGGAATGAATATCAGTTTTCACATAAATAAACTTTCATTTCTTGGTTTTGTTGAAGTTGTAAAACATCTTTCGTTCATTAAAAAAGTGCAGCGTGAAATACTTAAATTGGTTAAAATGAAAAATATTTCGACTGCCGTTTTGATTGATTATCCCGGATTTAATTTAAGCATAGCAAAAAAATTGAAGGCGCTTGGATTAAAAATAATTTATTACATATCTCCTCAAATCTGGGCATGGGGCTCTTCAAGAATTGAAAAGATTCGCTCGACCATTGATAAGATGCTAGTTATCTTTCCATTTGAAGAAACACTCTATAAAAATAATAATGTGCCTGTTGAGTTTGTTGGTCATCCAATGCTGGAGCGTATCGCTGCTCATAAATATTTGAGCAAAACAGAATTGATTAAAAAATTTAAACTGGACGATCAAAAAGAAATTCTGCTGCTTATGCCTGGAAGCAGAAAGCATGAAGTAGAAAAAATTTTCCCGGCAGAGATAGAAGCTGCAGCAAAACTCTCGGACGAATTCAATTTACAGGTAGTTGTTGCCTGTGCACAAAATATGAATGCAGAAATTTTTCGAAATTTATCTGTCTTGAAAAATTTTACGCTGGTAACAGAAAATATTTTCGACTTTATGAATCACTCAAAATTCGGGATAATAAAATCGGGCACTGCTACTCTTGAAGCAGGTCTGCATCAATTACCAATGATTATCGTATACAAAACAGTCTGGATAACTTACCTCATCGGTAAAAATCTTGTGAAATTAGAAAGCATTGGTTTAGTAAATATTCTATTTGGGGAAAAAATAATTCCCGAACTTATTCAATCTGAGGTTAACGCAGATACAATTTATGAAAGATCGAAAACCATTTTAACAGATAAAACACTTTATCAAAATATTAAAGATAAATTGTCAGGATTAAGAGTAAAACTTGGAACCGAAGGCGCCTCAAAGCGGGCAGCGAAAATAATTCTAAATACTTTAAATGAAACTGCATAAAGCAAAACAAAACTCCTTAAGATTTTTTGGAAATATTTTTCTCGCATCACTAATTAATGTTCTTTGTAAATCTTTAAGAATACAGAAAGTAAATTCTGACGGAATTGAAAAACTACGAGCCGAAAACAAAAATTTTGTTATCGCCTTCTGGCATAGCACAATGCTGTTAGGGTGGTATTTACACGGAGGCAGCAACACTGTTGCATTAACAAGCAAAAGCAAAGACGGTGACTTGCTTGCCAAAGCTTTGAAGAAATGGAAATACAAAGTTGTTAGAGGTTCAAGCAGTAAAGGAGGGGAAATAGCGCTTGGTGTAATGGTTGATTATGCAAAGAATAATTGTTCAATTGCTATTACACCTGATGGGCCCCGCGGACCTGCATTTAAGTTTAAGGCAGGGGCAGTTATAGCTGCAAAAAAAAGTGGAATACCAGTTTTACTGGCGGGAATTGGTTTTAAAAAGAAGAAATTATTAAACAGTTGGGATCAATTTCAGGTGCCATATTTTTTTACGCAAGTGAAAGTTGTTTACTCTGATCCAATTTATATTGATAAGAATTGCAATTACGAGCAAACTTCTTCTATTATAAAAAAATGTGAAGAAGAACTTTGCAGGCTTCAAAAAGAAGCTGAAATAATTAATTGATCAAATGAAATTTCTGAAACTGATATTAATTCCTTTTATACCTGTTTATGCAGCCATAATCGGCATCCGAAATTTTTTATTTGATAAAATGTTCTTTGAAGCGAAATCTGTAAACGCAAAAGTCATGTCTGTTGGAAACATAACTCTCGGTGGAAGTGGAAAAACGCCAACAGTAATTTTTGTTACAAATCTTTTGAAGAATGAACATAAAAATGTTGGTGTGTTAAGCCGCGGATACGGCAGAAACTCAACCGGTTATCAATTGGTTTCAAAAGGGGGCGGTATTTTGACAACTGTTGAGCAATGCGGTGATGAAATGTATCACACTGCTCTGGAGTGTAAAGTTCCCGCGGCAGTTTGTGAAAACAGAGTTGACGGCGCTGTTCGTCTAATTAAAGAAACAGGTATAAATTATCTGGTTCTTGATGATGCATTTCAGCATCGCTGGATAAAAAGAGATGTAAATCTTTTGGTCTTTGAACAGAGATTTTTGTTATCGTCTGATTTTTTTGTTCACACACTTTTTCCATCAGGAACATTGCGTGAACCCTTCAGTACTGTAAAAAGAGCGGATGCTGTCATTATTAACCGGAAATTTTCAGAACTCGAAAATATTCCTATAAAAAGGAAAAAGTATTTTAAAGACGTGCCTATATTTACCGCACTTTACAAAGCAATAAGTTTTATTGACCTTAATTCAAAACAGGAATACAACCTTGAAGAATTCAAAGGGCAGAAATCATTGGTGGTGTCGGGAATAGCGAATCCATTTTCGTTTTTGAATATTCTTCGGCAGACTAATGTTGACACTACTAACAAAATGATTTTTAAGGATCATAAAAAATATTCATTGAAAGAAGTTGAAAGGATTAGAAAGAAATTTTATATAAGCAACTCTCACTCTGTAGTAACAACAGAGAAGGATGCGGTAAAGCTTTCTAAATACTCAAAGGAATTGGATGACATAGATATTTTCTATTTAAAAATCATTCTTGTGATGGATGATGAAATTAAATTCAAAAATTTTTTACTTAATAAACTTGCGTAATAAAATCTTTACGTTATGAAAAAATCAAAAGAAAAAATAATTCCGGAGGAATCAAATGGAAAAAACTCATAAGTACGTTTATTACTTTGGCGGAAAAAAAGCCGAAGGAAAAGCCGAGATGAAAGAACTTCTCGGCGGCAAAGGTGCTAATCTTGCCGAGATGGTAAATATTGGACTCCCTGTTCCAGCAGGCTTTACGATATCGACTGAGGTCTGCACTTACTATTATGCTAATAAAAGAAAATATCCCAAAGAACTTAACAAGCAGGTTAATGATGCGCTTGCAAAAGTTGAAAAGCAAATGGGGGCTAAATTCGGCAGCACGGAAAACACTTTGCTTGTTTCAGTAAGAAGCGGTGCGAGAGCCTCAATGCCGGGAATGATGGAGACAATTCTAAATGTCGGTTTGAATGATATTACCCGTGAAGGATTAATTAGGAAAACCGGAAACCCAAGGTTTGTCTACGATTCTCAAAGAAGATTAATTCAAATGTATTCCGATGTTGTAATGGAAAAAGCGGCAGGCATCGAAGTTTCTGATGGTAGGGGCATTCGTTTTCATCTTGAAAAAGAATTGGAAAATATGAAAGAGAAACGCGGTGTGCATTCGGATACCGATCTGACTTCTGAAGATCTGAAAGAATTGATTGAAATTTATCGCGCCAAAGTTTTATCAGTATTAGGAAAACCCTTCCCCGAAGATCCAATGGAACAGCTTTGGGGTGCAGTTGGCGCTGTGTTTGCAAGTTGGAATGGCAAGCGCGCAATTTCATACAGACGGTTCGAAGGTATTCCAGATGATTGGGGAACTGCTGTAAACATTCAGTCTATGGTGTTTGGAAATATGGGCGATACTTCAGCAACAGGTGTTGCCTTCACAAGGAATCCTGCAACCGGGGAGAACCATTTTTACGGTGAGTGGCTTGCTAATGCACAGGGAGAAGATGTTGTTGCCGGAACGAGAACTCCAAATCCAATAAATGAAGTTGGAAAGAGTGAGCACAATAAACATCTTTCATCACTTGAAACCGCAATGCCAGAAGTTTATAAGGACCTTCATAAAATTCAACATAATCTTGAACATCATTATAGAAATATGCTTGATATAGAATTCACAATTCAGGAAGGTCATCTTTACATGCTTCAGTGCCGCGTTGGAAAAAGAAACGGTCCTGCCGCTATTAAAATGGCGCTTGATATGTATCATGAAAAATTAATTTCAAAAGAAGAAGCTGTAATGCGTGTTGAGCCTTCTCAACTTGATGAACTTCTTCATCCGATAATTGATGCAAGTGTTGAAAAAAATTCCAAAGTAATAGCGAAAGGACTTCCAGCAGGCCCCGGCGGCGCAGCCGGTCAGGTTGTATTTAATGCTAATGATGCAGTTGCATGGAATAAAGCAGGCAAGCAGGTAATTTTAGTCCGTGAAGAAACTAATCCTGAAGATATCGAAGGCATGCGTGCCGCAGAAGCTATTCTTACTGCACGAGGCGGAATGACAAGTCATGCTGCTCTTGTTGCAAGAGGATGGGGTAAGTGTTGTATAGTTGGTGCCGGAGAAATTAAAATAAATTATGATGAAAAATATTTAACAGTTGGAGACTCCAAAATCGCCGAAGGTGAATGGCTGACTTTGAATGGCACAAAAGGTTATGTTTATGCGGGTCAACTGCCGATGATTAAATCAGCTGATGAAAATCCTTACTTCAGAGAATTGATGAAGATGTGCGATCAAGTGAGAAGATTAAAAATTAGAACCAATGCAGATACTCCGGATGATGCAGCTAAAGCCCGTTCATTTGGTGCTGAAGGAATCGGTCTTTTCAGAACAGAACATATGTTTTACGGAAAACATTCCGAAGAACCATTATTCAAACTTCGAAAAATGATTGTTTCCAAAACCGAAGCCGAACGAAGAGCTGCTCTTGATGAGTTATTCCCGCATGTTAAAAACGATATGAAAGGAACTCTCGAGGCAATGGACGGATTTCCGGTTACAATCAGAACTCTCGACCCACCTTTGCATGAATTTGTCCCGAATAGAATTGAAGAAAGAGAAAAACTTGCTTCGAGTCTTGGTATTTCTCTTGATGAATTAAATGAGCGTGCTGAAGCATTACACGAAAACAATCCGATGATGGGACATCGCGGCGTTCGGCTGGGTATCACTTATCCCGAAATAACCGAGATGCAAGTTCGGGCTATCTTTGAAGCTACGGCTGAATTAATGATGGAGGGCAAAAAACCCTTCCCCGAAATAATGATCCCGGTAGTTGGAATTGAAACCGAACTAAAACATCAGTATGAAATAATTAAAAAAGTTTATGCTGAAGTAATTGAAAAATTCGGAATCAAAAAAATCCCCCACCTCGTTGGGACAATGATTGAAATACCAAGAGCAGCATTAACTGCCGATAAAATTGCTGGCTATGCTCAGTTCTTCTCATTTGGTACAAACGACCTGACACAAATGGGATTTGGATATTCAAGAGATGACATTGGCGGCTTCCTCAAAGATTACATAGAAAAGAAAATTCTTCCCGAAGATCCTTTTCAGGTAATTGATATTGAAGGTATAGGTCAGTTAATGCAAATAGCAGTTGCAAAAGGAAGAAGTGTTAGAGCGGATATTAAACTTGGAATCTGCGGTGAACACGGCGGTGAACCAGCATCGGTTGAATTCTGTCATAGAATAGGATTGAATTATGTAAGCTGTTCTCCTTTTCGAGTTCCGATTGCCAAGCTTGCAGCCGCACGTGCTATGATCAAAGAAATGTCTTCTGCTAAAAAAGCAAAAGCTAAACCAGCAGTAAAATCTGCAAAGAAAAAAACTGCAATCAGAAAGAAAAAATAATTAATGTTTCCCAGGCAGAGTTTATACTCTGCCCAAAAATTTATAAACAATTTAGATAGGTACCAAGAATGAAGTTATCAGATTTTAAATACAATCTGCCCAAAAATTTAATCCCGAAATATCCTGTAACTCCAAGAGACAAATCACGTCTGCTTGTTCTTAATAGAGAGACGCAGGAAATGGAGAACAAAGTATTTACCGATGTAATAGATTACATGGAAAAGGGTGATGTGATGGTAGTAAATGAAACGCGTGTTTTTCAAGCAAGACTCTTTGGGAAAAAAGAAAAAACACAGGCAAAAATCGAAGTATTTTTATTGCGAGAACTTAACACAACTGAGTGCATCTGGGATGTCATTGTTGACCCTGCACGCAAAGTTAGAATAGGAAACAAAATTTATTTTGATGATAAACTTTGGTGTGAAATTATTGACAACACTACATCTCGTGGAAGAACAGTTCGTTTCAATCAGCCGAATGTATTTAAGGCGGTTGAAAAAATTGGACACACCCCCCTGCCGCCATACATTAAAAGAGAATCTGAACCTTCGGACAAAGAAAATTATCAGACAGTATTTGCTAAGATTGACGGCTCTGTTGCAGCCCCAACCGCAGGTCTTCATTTCTCTGAAAAATTAGTAGAAAAGATCCTGAAAAAAGGAATCCACATCGTCCCTGTAATTCTTCATATAGGATTAGGAACGTTTAGACCTGTGGAGGTTGAAGATTTAACAAAACATAAGATGGACTCCGAATTTTTTGAAGTTCCGGCAAAATCTGCGGAAATAATTAACAAAGCAATGAACGCAAAACACAATGTATTTGTAGTAGGAACAAGTACAAGTCGTGCATTGGAATCAAGCACCACAGCCGATGGTTTTGTAAAGCCAACAAGGGGGTGGACAGACAAATTCATTTTCCCACCATATGATTTTAAGGTAACCAAAAAATTAATAACAAACTTCCACCTTGCTGAATCAACCTTAATAATGTTAGTTGCTGCTTTGGGTGAAACAGAATTCGTTATGAAAGCCTATAAGAAAGCCGTCAAGGAAAACTACCGGTTCCTTAGTTACGGTGATGCGATGATGATTCTATGAGAACTTACGCAATAATTCCCGCCGGAGGAAAAGGAAAAAGAGCAGGCGGAAAGACTCCAAAGCAGTATCTAAAATTGAAGGGTAAAGAGATGATTGCTCACACGCTTGATATTTTTCAGCAAAGTCCATTTGTTGATGAAATTATCGTGGCGGTTGATCATTCATATTTTGATTTGCTCAAAAAATTGAAAAAGAAATACGGTATTACAAAACTTACAAAAATTGTTTGTGGGGGGATGGAACGTCAGGATTCTGTTCACAACGCTTTAAAATCTATCAACGCCGAAAAGGATGACCTCATAATTATTCACGATGCAGCACGCCCTCTTCTGCCAATGAAGATTTTACAAGATGCTATCAAAACTGCAATTAAGCGCGGCAATTCACTTGTATGCATCAAAGCTAAAGATACCTTACTTAAAGGCAGAGAACTGGTACAGCATTACATTGACAGGACGGATGTTTTATACGTTCAAACACCGCAAATATTTAAGTATGCAGATATTATGCTTGCAATGAAGAAAGCTTATGAAGAAAATTTAATAAGCACCGATGAATCAACCCTTGCATTTAGGGTGGGTATAAAAATAAATATAGTTGAAGGATCGGTATTTAACTTTAAAGTAACTACTAAGGAGGATGTAGATATAATCAGAAAGTTAATTAAATAATAAAATTTTCATTAATAATTTATGAGCAGTAAAGGCTGTCCTCGAAGACAGCCTTTTCAATATCCTAAAATAAATCTATTTATTGGTGACTTTACTTTGCTATCAATTCAATTTTAGCTTTACTTTCAACTCCATTCCGCAAATAAATTACTTCAACAATGTCACCGGGCTTAAAATTTTTTAATGCCTCAGAATAATCTTTTAAATTTTTGACTTTATACTTGTCGAGTTGGATTATCACATCACCTTTCTGTAAGCCCGCCTTTTCAGCCGGAGAATCTGGCGAAAGATCAGCTATGCGAACACCCTCGCCTGAGAATGCAAAATCAGGAACACTTCCGGTTGAGACTTTCCGCCCAACTGTAGGTGTTTCTGTCTTTTTTGTATCACCGGTTGTCTGTCCTTGAAAAGTTAGCGGTTCTAATCTATCAGCTAAATATAAAATCCCTTCACGAGCGAATGTGGCAACTTTAATTAAACCCGAGGCATCTATTTTATCAGGAGTATCTGTGGGTTTATGATAGTCTTCATTTGCACCGGAAAAAAATTGCACTGCAGGAATTCCTGCTTCAATAAAACTAACCTGATCACTTGCGTCAAGATCTTGCGTTACCATTTCTGATTCAACGCCGGTAACGTAGCTGGCACCCATAAATATAAACTTCCATTCATTCGCACTGTTACTGCCAATAACTAATATCTTATTTTTTCCAAGCCTGCCGACAGTATCAAAGTTTAATACACCAATAACTTTTTTAGCGGGGAAGTGCTGCATATTTTTCACATAATATTTAGAACCAAGCAATCCACTTTCTTCCGAAGTAAAGGCAACAAAAATAACAGTTCGCTGCGGCTTTAATGATTTGCCAAGCAGTTCAGCAAGCTCGAGCATTACTGCAACGCCGCTAGCGTTATCATCAGCGCCTAAGTGTATTTTTCCTGCGTTTCCTTTATATGATTCGGGCCAACCATATCCGAGATGATCATAGTGTGCAGAAACAATCACGGACTCGTCTTTCAAATCCGGATTTGTTCCTGGAATGATTCCAATAATATTTTTAACCTTCGCTTTATTTCCATTGGCATCAACAACTTCATCCCAGCTTTGAAAATAAGTGCCGTCATCTGCGCCGGGTAATAATCCTGCACTTTTAAATTTTTCAACTATGAAATCAGCTGCTTTGTTGATTCCTTCAGTACCGGGGGCACGGCCCTGCAGTTCTTCACTCGCAAGATAATTTATCGCCTTCATCATTCTATCGGAAGAAAAAACCGGATCAAGTGACGCCAATGCACTACGCTTAGGTATTTCTGTAAAAATATTTGTGGCGGCTGATTTACCGGTAGTACCCACCTTTGCGGACAAAGGCGAATTTACTGTTTCCCATTCGCCTTTACCAATGTTTGTTGGTTCATTACCTTCAAACACAAGGTAACTGTACTTGCCGTAATGAGGAAGTTTTCTTGCAAGTCCTTCGATGGCTTCTTTATTATCTGTTGAAAGAAAAACAAGAACTGCTGCCGGGTTATTTGGATGACGAACAGATATTACCAAACTATTCTTCTTTGCATCAAAAGAAGCAGCTCCAAATTGAACCATATCTTCAGTCAGCTCGGCGTTATAATCTTTAATACCGGATTTAACTTTGTCGCTAAAAATATTTTCTTCTCCCAAAATCCAGATGCTGGCAGTTGAAGGCAATTCAGATATTTCATTATCGAAAGATATTTTGAAATTCTGTGACGAATCTGCTGCCCAAATGTCTGCTAGTTTTTTATAGTACTCTTGCTTTACAGGATCAGCCTTAGAAGGCAGAAGGATCAGTACTTCTTCCGAGCCAAATATTTTGGAAAGGGAGGGAGGGATTTCGTTATAGTGCAGTTTGCGGAAAAGATTGAACTGAGGATCAACCTGAACTAATAAAGGATTTTCTGAAAAAGTTAGTTGAAAGGTTTGTTCTTTTTCAGTCATCTCAATTTTTTTTGTTTCAATTTTATTTTCAAATGAAACAGCAACCGGGACATCCAAAACAAAAACGTCCTCACTTTGAATTTGTTTTAAAGTAAAGTTTAATTGATAATTTTCATTTTCTTTTTGAACGAAAACATTTGACAGCGCTAATTCCGGAGCGCCTTTTCGGGTAACCCATTGATCAAAAAATTGTTTTAAATTTTTACCGGTAACCGCTTCAAATGATAATCGAATGTCATCAAACGACGCTGCCTTGTATTTGTTATCCAAATAAAAATTTTGAAAACTTTGGACAAATAATTCATCACCTACTTTTTCGCGCAGCATATTCCACATCATTAAACTTTTGCCATATCCAATTGCTTCCGAAGAAGCATTGTAACGCGAACCAAATTCACTTAAAGGGAAATCGTTTGAAGACTTAACATAGTCGGTATATTTTTGGAGAGTTGAACGCCGGTATTCATCCCCCTGCCCGCGCTGCTCTGCAATTAAATGATCAGCCATATAAGCCGTTAAGCCTTCGCACCAATTTCCGGTTTTAAAATCGACATAAACGCTGTTGCCCCAATAGTTATGTAAAAGTTCGTGTGGATAAGAAGAATTGAGAATAAATGGGAAGCGAATTATTTGCTCGCCCAGCAATGTGAAAGAAGGCATTCCGTAGCCGGTTTCCCAAAAGTTTTCTACAAGTGCAAATTTTGTAAAGGGGTAGGAACCAACTAATTTTCTGTACATTTCAAGATACTGTGCGGTTGCTTCGAGATATTTATTTGCCAGAGCTTCATCTGGTGTGCGGAGAAAAGCCATAACATCAATCGAACCAGCTTGCTCGGAGTACTCGGTAAATTGTGCAGCGATTAAATAAATTTCTTCCATCGGCTCGGGCGAATCCCACCGAACAACACGGCTTTCATTCTTTGTTTCATTTAATGTCCGACTTCCCTGGCTGACTACATTCCAATCTTGCGGAACTGTCGCTGTTAACTCAAAGCTTATCCATTCATTACTAAACCATGGAACCCAGAAAGTTGAGCCGGCTAAATAAACTCCTTTCTCGTCAATTATGCCAGGAGTCTGACTGAATCCTCTTGCGTACTCTTCACCGAGCTGAGTGATCTGGTAATTGATAATCCCACTAATCTTTAGAAGAAAAGTAACCTCTCCCCCCTCGTTATTCTCAAAAGATAATAGATATTTATTCTGAGTATAGTCGGATGAAGAATTAAAATCTTCACGGTCAATTCCCAAATCTTCAGCTTTAATTTCACTTTCGTCTAATTTTATTGAAACACCCGGAGTTTCGCTAAGAACAGTAAGATTTTTATTTAGCAGGAAAAACATATTAGGTTTTATTTGACTTGCGGGAATAGTAATCTCATCTACAGCTTCTATAAAATGTTTTGAAGGATTAACAGTGACAGATATTTTATGATGCAGCGTCTCGGATGCAAAAGTTAAAGTTGTGCAAAAAATAAAGGTCAGTGTAAATAAAATTTTTTTATACATGATATACTCCAAATAAAAATCTAAAGTTAAGTTGGTTCGTTCATCTGATAATTACAAATACAGGGTTTTTAATCTGCATATATTTTTTAGCTGCTTCTTTCACATCGCTTAGTTTAACGTTTTTTAAATTCTCAAGAAATGTTTTATCATAATTAAAATCGTTCTGGAAATAAAGTGAATTAGCTAAGTAATAAGCTTGATTGATACTTGATAATCTTCTAAACATCATTTTCCCCAAATACATATTTATTGATTTTTGTAACTCCCCTTCAGTTAGGGTATCAACTGCAGCCAGAGTAAAAAATTTGGGATATTGCGGTACTAACTTATCAACATTTTGTGGTCGAGTTCCCTGAGATATGTAGAAAAGAGCTTTGTCATTAATTACTTCGATTCCTGCGCTCATACCGTAAGCCATCCCCTGCTTTTCCCTAATGTCAAAAATAATATCGTCAGCAAGCACTAATGAAAGCGCCTGCAAGGATGGGGCATCTTTGGGATCAATATTTTTTGTAAAACCCCAAAATAAATATGACCGCTCACCTTGCCCGTCTTTCTCAATCGTAGTTTCCTTTTGACTAAGTATAAGCGATTTCGAATACACAGCCGGCTCCTCCAAAAGAGGTTCATTGTTAAAGTTGTTAAAAAGATTATTAATACTTTCCGGATCTTCGGGCGAAGCAACAGAGACAATCATATTTGCTGGTTGAAAATATTCCTTCGCGAAGGCTAATAAGTTTTCATACGTCAGAACTATCTGATTGTTTGAATACTGATCCGGTTCATAGACTAATGATTTATAAGTTTCCTCAAATAATTGCTTTGCCTTATCTCCCCCCATCGTCATCATTTTAATATTATTGATTTGCTCAACGGCGCTGTTAAATTCATCTTCTGTCGGCACAAAATTTTTAATTTGATCATTCACATAATTAATCGCGCCGGTAAGATCATCAGCCAAGCCTTCAACTCTTATATAACCGAAATCAGGATGAAGATATATATCATCCATCGGTATGTATGGATTATCATTTACAATAAATGTGAGTCCAAACTTGTTGCTAATTTTCTTATTTGCTTCGGACTCCAGGCGCTGGTTAAAACAATCGTGCAGAATTTTTGCTGCATCTTTGCCATATTTAGATTCGTAAAACGCTTTATGTTTTATTAAGTAGTGAATTGCTAAAAGATCGCTGACATCATTCTGAACGGCAATCAAAGATTTGCCAGTTGATTTGTCTTCAAATAATTTTAGATCGTTTGAAGCCTTGAGTGTATCTGTTTGTGTTTTGATTCCCGGCGACTGAATAATCACTAAAGGCTGAGAGGAAATTTTCAGAAATTCTAGTTCTTTTGCGGATTCAAAAAATGCTTTGCTTTCATAAGAAGCAAGCACCGACTCAATACCTTTAATAACTAACTCATTCGAATTATATATTCCAAACATGTGTGGCTTCTCAATATTTTTCAAAAACTCCGTGCGGGCTTTTATAGCTTCTGCTTCAATTGTTTCGCTTGGCAAGCTAAAATTTATACCTTCTAATATTTTAGAAACCGAATTTATCACGGCATTATAGTCAGCCTGATTATCCAAAAGAATTTTTGCTTCGATAAAATTTTTAAATGGAGATAAACGCGTGGATAAATTTATTGATTTAACTTTCAACGGGAATTGTTTTAGTAATGAATCCTGAATTGCATTTTGATTTTTACCCAAAGTTAGATTTATCAAATCATAATACTCTGAAAATGAACTGTTGGGGAGTTCATAGAATAACTGCAATAAATTTTCTTCGCCTTCATAGAAACGATAATAAACTATCTTTGTATTAAGCCAGGTAAAATCAGGAGATTGTAAACCCATTTTCCACTCTGAATTAATTTCGCGCTGAACTAAACCTGGATTGGATTGACCATAAATTTCTTTTATCATTTCAAGCATTGAAGATGATTGAAAATTACCAACTACAGTTAATATCATATTATTCGGGACATAATTATTCTTGTAAAAAGAATAAACATTATCGCGGGACATTGATTGTATGGTTGAATAAGTTCCAAGTGTTGGAAGTGAAAGAGAATGCCCGTTAAATAAAATCGAAATAGTATTTCGTTCGAGCTGCTCCTGGGGCTCGGCAAGTGATTTAGAAATTTCTTCAAGCACAATTCCTTTTTCTTTTTCAAATTTTTCTAAAGGCAAAGTTGAATTAAAAAGCATGTCCGATTGAATCTCCATACCCCTTTTTATATTCTCGAAAGGAGTTACCATCATAAAATTAGTGTAAAACTCTGCAGTACTTGCGTTGTTATATCCGCCGATCAAATCAACATCATCATAAAGCTGCTTTTGATTTCGAGAAGTTGTGCCGTTAAAAAGCAAATGTTCGAGCATGTGGCTCATTCCGCTTGTTGAAAAAGTTTCATAAGCAGATCCAACTTTTACAGCAACATTTACACCTACCATCGGAAGCGCCGGATTCTCGATCATCAAAACTTGCATTCCATTATCCAATTGATAAATCGAAACACCTTTGGGCAAAGTTTGAGTTTTGTATTTTTCAACTTGTTGGGCGTTCAAAACAGAATATTGAAAAATTATTATGATGATTAAAAGAACACCAAGCAGATTAACATGTCTTTTTAACATTTATTTTCTCCTTTGTTTATATGTAAAACACATCTTTATAATAATATTGAATGATCTTTAAAATCATTTTTCTTTTATGGAAAATTAGTGAGTTTGTAGTTGATAAAACAGAAAAGTTATTAATTCACCTTGCTCAAAATTTGTCACGTATTACCATAAATCAATGTCTCCGACATTTTGAGGCAGTGCAAAATCAATTGCAAGGAGATAACTCACCCTAAATCCCTCTCTTAATAAGAGAGGGACTTTTTCTTAAGGAATGGCTTTGCAAAAAACAGAGTTAAATAGACCCTTCTATGTGCAGGAGAAGGGGTCGGGGATGAGTTCCTGTGTTTGACAAATAATTTTTGCACAGCCTCTAATGCCGTGGCAATTCAAACTATTACTTTGCGTAAGGTGACTTATTAAAATAAAAGTTAAAATCTTAACTCAACAGAAAACTGTGAGACTTTACCTAAATCATTAAAATCAATTAATGCATAGTCGAAGCCAACTTTTTGACTTCCAACATTCATCAGCAACCCTAAACCGAAAGTCCATTTTTCCAGATCATAGTTCATTCTATAACCAGCTCTTGCAAAAACCATTTCATTCCAGGCATACTCACCGCCGATGTTAATTTTTTCCGTGTTGTCATTCGGATGAACACCATCAACTGCAATAGTAAATCTGTTTTGGTCTGAGCTAAGAAAGGGATCATTACCGCCGACAATATTCATTGAAACACCCACCCTGAAGATTAAAGGCAGCGCCCAAGCTTCGGTTTTAAGCCGGGCATCGGTACTGTAGTTGCTGGAAATATTATTATTAATATCTGTCACAGTTATTAAATCACGCCCTTCTAACTGCATACTGCCGCCGAAGTTGGAAATGCTCATAGCAATTATAAGATCGTGAAAACCGGTTCGCAGAAAAGTTCCAAGATCAAGAGCAAATGTGTTGGCTGATTCATTATAAAGATTTTGCTGAATGTATTTGGCAGTTAAACCGACTGAAAAACGATCTGTTAAAGCACGTGCATAACTTAACCCAATTGCCAGATCACTAACATCGTAATAAATTCCGGTTCCATCAGGCTGCGTTACTGTTGTAACTTCCTGTTCGCCGGTATTTAAACCAACAACGCTTAGTGCAATAACATCACTTTCGTTTATAGAATATACTGCGCCGGCAAAATCGTGTGATATTTCTGCAAACCACTCAGTGTGAGTTACTGCAAAAGAAAAGCCGGAAAGATTTGTAATCCCCGCAGGGTTCCAGTATAAAGCGCTGACATCGTTTGCAACGGCTGTAAAAGAACCGCCAAGTGCCATAGCTCTCGCCCCCACCCCGATTTTAAGAAACTGAGCAGCAGTAGTTCCAACTTTTGAAAAATCACCTGCAAAAACTGTTAGTTGAATTGATACAGCCAGAATAAAAGTAATAAATGTTTTCATTTGAAATTTCTCCATTATGTCTGTCAATTATTTAATGACAAGAAATTTCCCGACTTTTTTCTGACCGCCGGGAGTTGAAACAACATAGACATATAAACCATAAACAATATACTGATCGTTATAAGTTCGCATATCCCAGAACAGATATCCAGTGTTATCCTGATGATAAAGGTCTGTAATAAAGTCTCCAGCAACAGTGTAGATAGAGATTTTACATTCATTTGGTAAATGATTGAACATCAGCTTTTTGCCAAACTGTGAAGTTTCCCATTCATTCGATACGATGTAAGGATCCGGTACAACACGGATTTTATTTAAATCGATTGCATCATTATTTGAATAATTTAATTTTTGAGTATTGAACTCATAACGAATTTCTTTTCTAAATGGTTTATAAGTTTTGATCGTAAATTGGTCCCCGTGGGTAGGGGCAATAGCATTTTTATGAACGGTGTCTCCGTCAGCGTTTATGTAAGTATCGGGCTGATTATTAGTTTGCAGAAGTAAGCCGGTCTTTATTGTATCACCGGTCTCGGGAATTATTTCATACTTTTCAAAATTTAATATGTCAATATACTTTTCATAAAATCCCGGGCTGCCTGCAGTGTAAGCCGAACCACCGGGCAAAAGGTCCCAACCAATCGGACTATAATAGAATTTGCGGTATTCTTCCCAAGGTGCGGGTATTGCAAATTCAAACAGCCAGGTATTGTTACTCACATCAAGAGGATTTTGAGGATCTGTAATTACTTCAACTTTTAGCGGAAGATGAATAATCGTGTCGTAAACAGTGCCAGAGAAAAAATCATAAAGCCGGGCAGAAAGCCCACCTGAAATGGCAGTGTCAATTGTAATCTGATAATCATCAACAGTATAAACCTCTTCCTGAACAACTTCCTGACTTCCGATATATCTATCAACTGGTTTTGTATTCCAATAGAAGGTAGAGGTATCACCATTAACTTTTGTCCACCCGACAAATGAAGTTCCTGAAGGTGAATTTAAAACAGTTATACGAAAACCATCTGTAATAGGCAAATTGTCTTCTGTCTGATCCGAAAACAAATGGTGATCAAGCAGCAGAGTTGTGTCTCCGGTTGCTGTAGAAATTCTGTAAAGATTAAATCCAAGCACATAGTTTGAATCCGAGCCAAGTACTTCTAAGGTAGAATCAACAAAAGTGATTAGGTAATTATCACCTGTAATAGCTGCGGGATCAACAATATCAAGTTTTACAATTCCCTGGCATATCCCGCCAATGGGGGGGATGGAGCCATCGGGATTAAGCCCGGGAGTGAAAGCTGCGTCTTCGTAGTTTTGCGGAAGCACACCCGGCACAACTGCAACAGTACTGCTTTCTAAAGTTGAATGACCTAATGGTGACTGATAAGATTGTTCGAGACTATCAATTGTTTGATTGCCTTTGTCATAAGCAGTAACACAATACCAATATTCAATTCCGTTAATTAAATTTTCATCCGTAAAGGTGTGCTTCAACCCAGAGTCATCGCCGAGTGATTGATTGAATGCCGGATCGGGTCCTTTTATACCATCAATCAAATCAAAAATTTTAATCGGCTTGTATCCAATAACATTTCCAAATTGATCTGTGATTGGAGTCCCCCACGTTTTTCCCTGATTATCGCTTCGATAAATTTTATATCCTTCAAAATCTTTTTTACCGGTTAAATTATCTTTAGAATTTTCCGCTTCCGAATCCCAAAAAATACGAACGCTTTTATCGAGTGCTTGCGCCTGAACTGTTGGTGTTTTTGGCGGACCAGAGCCTTGAAATTTTCTTTCGAACATTTGCTGAGTCACTCTCATATTTTTCATAAGGTCGGTGGTATCGGGTTGAAATGGAATATTTCCGGAGTTTCCCATCACAACAGCAACAGACGAAATAACAGTTTCATCAGGAGCCAATGTTAATGGTCCTGTCATTATAAAATAATTTAATGGTGCACCTTCCGGGAAATACTGATTCAAAACATCTGGATGAGTATCATCAATTCGGGCATTAGTACCATGGAAATAAGCATCAGGAATTGTTAAATTGGGATCGTTAGGATTGCTGGAAATAATAGGCCACATTTGTTCGTCTATCGAGGGGGCAACATCGCGGTTAAAATAATGAAAATCAGTGACACCCATATTCTTGGGAGTTTCGAGAATATTTAACCCCACCATTCCAAGATCGGTCGGGTCATCTTCCCAAGCACCATCCTTGATATTGTTTCTATCCCAGACATAAACAAAATCACCTGTGGTATGTCCATCGTTAGGATTGCTGTCGATAATATTTATTAAATCCTGGTTATCGTAATCAGGACGGAAGATAGCATAATAACCAACATAAACACTATCAAGCTGCTGCCCGCTTTTATTATGAATTGTGAATTCCCAGAATAGCATATCTTCAGCATAAGGACGACCATAAGTATAGGCCATTTCTTCAACTTCAATTCCGAGCGGTCCATTTGGATTAGAATTAATTTTGTCATCAAACACGGAATAAATATCGCGGTCAGAAACAAACTCCTCTCGAACTTCCTGTCCAAAGTCAGGAGAAGATTCATCAATATTTATTCTAAATTTACCGGGCCAATGCCTTTCTCCCGGTGTGCCGATCCAATTTCCAAAATCATCGAAATATCCTTCAGGCCAGGTGTCGGGATTATCGCTCATTGCAAGGAATGGAGTTTCATCAGGGGGAGGTGTGATTACATCTCCGGAAAATATTTGCCCGCGGGAGCCGTCTTTCGGCACCCAATCATATTTGTCAGTGGCAGCACCGACAACTGAAGTAATGACATTGCCTTTTGAAGCTACTATTAAACCCAATCCGAAACAATAATGAGTTTGAGCACCTGCAGATGATGGCCAGCGGATTGCTTCATTAAAATATTCATGAAAATTCGAAAGGACGCCGTAGTTACCGAGGTAATTAACCACCTGTCCCTTGTCCATTATCCCGATTCCTCTTTCTTCATTTGATAAGATTTTTGGTACAAGTCCTAAATTTTTTGCGTTCTGGCCATGACAGCTTTCGCAGGATTGAATCTGAGCTTGTACTTTAACGGTAACTGAGATAAAAAGGAGTAAAGAAAGTAAATATCTTTGTAAAATATTATTCATAAAAATTTCCTTAGTTACAAAACAAATTGAACACCAAACTTTATAATTCGCGGCGGCCCGATGTATGTTGGATTATGATCTGCATCCGGGGAAGAACCTACTAATCCCGGCTGCCCTGTATCAAAAGGTTTTCCGGTGCGTGAATAAACGAAAACAACATTCTCAGTGTTTAAAAGGTTTGTTATCTCTAAAAATATTGCAGCCGAGACTCCTGAAAAAGGAATCGTTTTTATTGCGCGTATATCAACTGTGGAAGTCCAGGGTTTTCTTCCTGAGTTTATATCAATTCGAACAGTTGGATCTACATAAGGAGTGTATGGCAAACCACTGTTAGCTTTTAGTATAATATTAAAATTAAGATTGGATAGTAAATCCATTCCCAAAATTGTTATGCCGCTGTTATCAGGAATATTGAAATTCAAATTGATTGCAAATTTATGCCGCTGATCGAAATCAAGAAAATATTCCTGATGGGGGATTTCCTCTTTTGTAAAAGCATTAAAGTAGCCGCCCAACGGCTGGGAGTTATTTCCCTTAGCAACCATATAAGTGTAATCAATTGAACCGGAAAAATAATTGCTGTAACGTTTGCTGATTGTGAGATCAACTCCTTTAACACTTGCATAATCAGAGTTAAAGAAAACCACATAATCTTGTGATAGATAACTTATTTGTAAAGTTGAGAGCAAATCGGTGATGTCCTTATTCCATGCAGTCAGGTCCAATGCCCAGCTATCACTCAATTTATATTTTATACCGGCTTCATAAGAAACAGTTTTTTGCGCTTTAACATTTGGGTTTCCAATTAATGGTAGGGAGGTGTTAATATCTCTGCCGTTGTTATAGTATAAGGAATTGTAATCCGGGTACTGAAAAAAGTGTCCGTAGGAAAAATGAAGAACAGCGTCTTCCGTAATTGGGTGAGCCAAACCGATTCGCGGACTGATTTGAGTTTTGGGCTTTACCTTTTCTTCATCAGCGAGTATCCAGTTATTATTTTCGTCAAAATATCCGAAACGGCGAATGTCAGGCCACATAGTTGCGTTTGGATCAACAAAATCAAACCGCAATCCAACATTTACTATTAAATAATTATACTCAATTTTATCCTGCAAATAGCCATTAAACTCAATCGGGTTCTTTGAATAAATATCTTTGAACTGTGCACCCGAAGGCCAGGGCTCAGATTCTTCGTGCACATTTATATCGTGTTTTACTATTTCGAAACCGCCTTTAAATTGATTATTAATATTTGCCTGAAATGTTGCATCAACTTTGCCCCGGTAAGTAACGGTAGTATTGTCAGCAAATTCAGAATCATCTCCCTCAACAAAAAAATAAACCGTTTCGCCGGTTCTTCCCATCACATATTCTGACGGTAATTTATCTCCCACCTGAACTATTCTGTGGTTTTTAAATCTTGACAGGTTTGCCGTGTAAAAAAAGCTGTTGCCAAGCGTTTGTGTGAAAACTATTCCGAACCGGGCTGACTGAATTTCGGTATGCGCTTGATGATCGCTAAGATATTTCCAGGCGTGATTGTAACCTTGATATTTTTGACCGGTCATCTGCCCGGAAAGAGATATTTTAATTGTGGGAGACATCGAATAGGTCAGTTTAGCCAGTCCATCCCCCTCTACATTATAACCGTGCGGGAGATAACTATCTTCATTTCTATAAACACCGGAGAGTAAAAATGTCAAGTCGGTGGCGATAGGACCGTTTAATGAAGCAGTTATTAAACCCGGGATGGGGATAATTTGCTCGCTAAACATTTTAATATTTTTGTAATCAGATTGATCAACCACCCCGGCGAATGGGTTTGGCTTTCTGTATGGTGAAGTATTTATCATCGGCGTGGTATATTCCAATTTTCCATGAAAAGTTGAACCGCCATCTTTTGTAACAAGGTTTACTATGCTTGACATCGCATCTCCATACTCTGCATTAAATGTACCACTGATAACCTGCATTTCATTAATGGCATCTTTATTCAAGGCGCTGTTAAAACCTCCATATAAAGGGTCGTCAACTTTTACTCCATCAATCATATAACCAATCTCACCAGTTCTTCCTCCGCGAACGTGAAGCTGCCCTTCAGAGTCAGTAGTAAATCCGGCTTTGGTGGAAAGTATATCCTGCACATTATTAACAGGCATATTCAAAATTTCATCGGAACTAACAACAGATAATTTTGAAGTTATATCTTTTTGAATCAACGGGCGTTCTGCTACTACGATTACTTCCTCCTCAAGATTGAGTACTTGAGTTTCCATTTCGATTTCTAAAGTCGTTGTAAGATCAATTAGCACTCTGACATTGCTGATGCCGTAAGGTTTGTAGCCAATCATAGTCGCCCGTAAAGTGTATGTACCGGGGGGGATATTTAAAATATAAAACTCACCGTCTATATTGCTGGCAGCTCCTAAATTTGTCCCTTCAATAATTATGTTACAGCCGGGTAGGGGTTCGCCTGTTTCGGTATCTCTAACAATGCCGGAAATTTTTCCAGTAGTTCCTGCATAATTAATAGTTGATACAAAAATGAATAAAGATATAAAGCAGGAAAACGAGATATTAGTTAGAAGATTTTTCAAAAGAATTAACTCCTGTTTCAATTAATATTCGCAGAAAATATTATTCTCTGATAAATTAAATGACCTCTCGAAAATCAGGTTGCAAAAAATTGTTGGATAATTCAAAATAAGCTTCAAAATTCTGCCGACAACTTTTATGTTTTAAAAAATTATCTCCGAGAGGTTTTTAACCAAAATTATTTTAACAAAATCATTTTTTTGCCGGATGTAAAATTTTCAGTGCTTAATGTATATAGATAAATTCCTGTCGGTACACTATTTCCTAATTCATCTGTTCCATCCCAGGTGACTTTATAACTGCCGGCTGATTGTTCTTTTGAGACCAGCGTTTTAATCTTTCGTCCAAGCAGATCAAAAATAGCAAGAGTTACATAGTCATCTGAAGAAATCTGATACGCAATCCTCGTTTCAGGGTTAAATGGATTTGGAAAATTCTGTTCAAGATAAAATCCATCGGGCAACAATGTATTTGAATTATCATCCACAGATGTTACGAGTGAATTAACAGTGATATTATCGAAGTAACCAGGGAGGGGAAAACCATTCTGAAAAACATAAACGCCATATTTACCCGAGCTCATTCTATCTTCACCGCTATCAATTGCGGGAACGGTGCCTAATAACTGCCCATCGAAGTAACACCAGAAAGCCGTGCTGTCTGCGTTAAGTGTTTTTACTTCCACTTTCATTTTGTGCCAGCCATTTTCAGTTGGAATGCCTCCGGGAATACTATCGGCTTTGTAGGAGTAATCAAAGGAGTAGGTAAAAGTAGAAAAATTAAATCGGTTGTTGAACAACCTGATTCGCGGATAAGGAACTGCATCAAAATCGGCAGTCATCTTAATGTATGTTCCGATACTGCTGTCAGCATAAATTACCAACCCGGTATATGCCGAGCCGTCAGGATGATTAACATAACAATAAACATCTGCTTCAATTGAATAATCCATCAGGTCGGTGCTGCCGGCGATTGCGAGAGCAATTCCTGTGTAAGAAGTATCGACATCCTGAAGCCAGCCAACATAACTGCCGCCGGTTAAAAGGGGGATGGGTGCATTAGCCATCGGGACTGCGGCTAACATATCTTCTCCTGCAAAAAAGGCTTGCCATTCAGTACTTGCCGTACCGGATTCAAAGTCTTCAGTAAAGATTGACTGTGCGAGTGCTGAGGCAGAAAATCTGACCGATAAAACCAAAAACGAAACACAAAAAGCAGTAAATAATTTTTTCATAGCTTACCTCATAAAATTATTAAATGTTGTTTAATATAGTTCGAGTCTTTTCTTTATCAAATATACTAATAAAATATAATTCAGTGTGATCAGGCTAATGCTGAGTGTAATATTTGACTTTAGCAAAGGTTAACTAAAATAGTTGAGACGCATTAACGAGGTAGAAAATTAATTTAAAGTTAGAAAAATTAGAAATTCAATATTTGACTCTGCTAAGTTAAAGATTTCAATCTGTGGAAGTCACAATATTATAATCCTAAAATTATAATTGAAATGGGGGAGGGAAGGAAAAGAACTTACTTAAGCAGCAGATAATTTTCGTTTTCTCCTCCAATATATGAATGATACTGAAACTGTAACTATCGCAAGCAGTCCGATAATGTATGGCAGTATGTTTACGTTTCGTTTCAGTTCTATTTTTGAAATATTTCCATTAAGTATAAAAGCACTCCAATAAAATGGGTTAGGGGAGTATTCTTTAATGAAATCCATTTTTGCTAATCGCAGCGCTTCTGATTTATCAAAACCTTCACTTAATCTTTTGTAAAATAAGATCATAAATTTTGAAGTGTATTTGTCATTCACTTCCCACAACGAAACCACCACGCTTTTAGATCCTGATTCAAAAAAAGCTTTTGACATTCCAAGTATTCCTTCGGAAGCATCAATGGCGCCCAAGCCTGAATTGCAAGAACTGAGCACAACCAGATCGCTGTTAAGTTTCAACTGAACTATTTCAGATGCTTCGAGAAAGCCGTCATTTTCGGTGTCGTAAGAATTTGAAAAGAAAATTACCGGCTGCTTATTGAAGAGCATAGAATGGGTCGAAAGATGAATGATCTTATTATTCTCACAGTTCAATTTGAAGTTTGTTTCAGTTGCTTCTGTTGTTGCTAATACTTGATTTGCGCCGATCAAATTTCCCACCCCGTTAATTTCTTCTTCGGAATATTTTAAAGGAAGTAATGCTACATTTCGCGGCACGCCGGAATTTTCTTCCAGTAATCCTCGTCTGTCTGCAAATTCGTTTGTGCTGCTGTTAATAAAAGGATTTCCAACGATCAAGGATTTATTGTTACTAAGTGTTGCATTTTCTTTTAACTCGAGATAATTAGCGGCAGAGTTTGCGTATGAAATATTATAATCATAGATCAGGAATTCTTTATCGCCATAACTGTATGGACTGGAGTTATTATCGAAAGACTTAACAAGAAATTCAAATGGAAATGCTATTAGTTCAGTGCTGGGCGAGAAAATAATATCACTGCCTTTTTTAACTTTTGTTAAAACCGGCTTCAGCAAAGTTGAATAGAAATCATAAGCTGATTTTGTATTGAAGGAAAATAAATCCTGGTTATAAAATTCATGATCTGAAATGCTGTCATCATAGAAAGGGGAAATTGAAGAGAGCATCGAAAGAATATCCCCTTGACCTTTGTTTATTTCAAAATGCTGAAAATCTTTTTTTGTAATTAAAAAAATATGTGTGAAATTTTTGTTAGAATAAATTGAAATAAGGTTTTCTTTTTCTGAAAGACCATTCTGAATATTTTCAATTGAACGACTGCTGTCAAAGTTTAAGTATTTAGCTAACGAAGGATCAGTCTTGACGATTTCTTTTTTAAGCAGGTGGTAAAGGATTTTAACTGAGTCTATTTCATTCTCTGAAAGAAGCTGAGAATGTATCAGCCATTCATATTCATAAATTTTTTCCAACAATGAATCGCTGCCAACTGCCGCCTGAAGCTTAATATTGCTCAGGTTCTGCATCATATTCCTCGATCTTGAGTGATCAATTAATTGGAAGGCTTCAGTATATCTTTTCTGATTCAACAATAAATTTGCGTACGCATGGTACACTTCAACTTTTGAAGAAAAGTAAAATATCTGAACTTCATTTTCTTCGAACAAAGGACGGGAGACATCCTCTATCAATTTAATTGCAGACTTGAAATATGATTCAGCAGCTTCGTCCAAGTTGTGTTCGGCAAATAAATTTCCTAACGAATGCAGTGCTTCAATTTGGAGATTATTTTCATTTAAACTGCGTGCGATATTCAGAGAAGATAAATAACTATTTTTTGCTTCGTTAAAATTATTTTCTTTGGAATAGATATTCCCTTCTATTAACAGTGCTTCGGAAAGAATATTATCGAAGCCATATTTAGACGCAGAGTTTTTCGCCATAGAAATATAGTTTCGAGCCTCCTTAGTTTGATCTGATTCAGAATAAACCAAAGCCAAATCAAGTGTGGAGAGCGTTTCAGAGTAAAATGAATTTATCTTTTTAGAGAGAGTAATTGATTTTTGCAAAAACATTTTTGCATTGTCAAGGCTGTCTAATTTGAATGAAGCAATGCCAAGTTTATTATACAGATCGGCGGTAGTATAAAGGTTTCCCGCTTCCTCACTTTCGGAAAATGCTTTTTCAAAAAATTGGAGCGACCCGGAAAATCTTTCAAGATTAAAGTTAAGAATTCCGAGCCCTGAATTTATTAAAGAGGATAAATCAATTTCTTTTATATCTGAAGAGATTTCTTGTGCCTTACGATAGTATTTTAATGCTTCGCTGTAGTTTGATAGGTTAGAATACACATCGGCTATTCCGGTAAGATTTAATGCAAGTGCTCTTTTGTTATCACCCGCAAATTCTACCCCATCGTTGTAGTATTTAAGCGCAGACTTAAAATCAAATATGTTTAGATAAATTCTTCCAAGGTTATCGGATAAAAATGACAGCCTCATTTTATTTCCCAGACTTTTATAAATCTGATAGCTGCGTTTGTAGTTTTCTTTAGCATTAATTAATTCATTAGTGAAAGAAAATGATACGCCAAGTTCAGAATAAGCAAAAGCAAGATTTTCATTATCGTTAATACCCTTGGAAATCTTTATTGCCTTATTAAAATACTCTCTTGCTTTATCTACTTCGCCATTCATGTCCAATATAATACCAATATCGACCATGGCTTTGGATTCATTTTGTTTATCGCCGACTTTTTGTGAAAGTTTTAATGCACTTTCATATTCTGTTAATGCTGTTTCGTTTTCACCCGAAAGAAAATACAGTGAACCTTTTGCAATTGCTGCTTTTATTTGAAACCATTCATCTGTTTCAGCAAGCCTTAGGGCTTTATTAATTACATTAAGTGCTAATTGATAATCGCCAAGACTCCGCTGCAAAAATGAATAGTGAAAAAACAACTCGTAATTTGTGGAATCATTTACAACTAATTGAGTTAAAAATTTTTCTGCGTCTTTGTATTTTCCTTTTGCCGAATTAATAAAATACAGCAAAATATTTTTATCGAACGATTCGTCAAAGGATTTGTCTCCATTTAGTTTTGCATCAAGCATTGATAATCTATCGGTAGCAGAAGCACTGAAAATAAGCTCTTCGTAATAAGGGAGAAAATCCTGATGATTGGAAAGTTTTGAATAGAGGGTGTCGAACATTTGCTCGTAATTTCCATCGCGTTTGGAAATCATTGCAAACAAAAATGACTTCTCAAAACCGTCGGGTAAATTTTCTAATTTTTGTTTTTCACGGCTGGAGTTAATGTCAGAATTAAGGATAATTCTCTGATAAGATTTTAACAGTTCAACATTCCAACCTGCCAAAATTACAGTTTTGTAGGTCGAATCTGAAGGAGAAAATTTACCGGATTTTTTTAAGTTATTATTTTCTGAACCGGAAAAATTTTTATCGGCGGGCTGAAACAAGGAAAGTATCAGCAGCAGTAATATGGATGTTTTGTATATGATCATTGAACACAGACTACTCCAAATCACTCAGAATATTTTCAGCTTCAATCATTTTACTACCTTTTTCATCAATAACTTTCTTCAAATATTTTTTTGCATTTTCTTTATCGTCAAGCATCAAGTAAGCCTTTGCGATATAAAAATGTGCATTCATTGAGAGGTTCTGATATTTACCGGAAAGATTTTTCTCAATTGACAGTTGAAGATTTTTCAACCCATCCTTTGCATTCGATTTATTATACGAGGGAAATAGTCCTATGAAATTACTTTCTGCAATTTCAAGATAAACCAATCCTAAAACATAATGTGTATAAAAAATTGTTTCGCTGTTAGAATTTTCTTGAATATCTTTTTTTAAATAAGAAATGGCTTTGTTGTATTCTTCATTATCAAGAGCGCTAATGCTTTCCTGAAAATAATCAGTAGTTCTTCCTCTGCTAATATAGAAATCAGATTTATCTTCGAGAGATGCGTGTTTGATTGCCGATGGGGTTGCTAATTCTGAAACTAAAAATAAAGATCCGAATAATACTCCGATTAACAGCACGGCGGCAAAAGCATAATATTGCGGATTCATCTTTCTAAAGAAGCGCAACTGATTTGAATTTGAATCAATGACTTTATTGGCATTTGAAGCGAATTTTTCATTTAGAAAATTTTCAACATCGGCATATTCAGAGTTGATCATTGTGAACTGATCTGTGCAAGTGGCACATTGCCGCAAATGAGCTTCAATCCATGGAATTTTAGCGAAAATATTTTGGTCTTCCGGCTCAAGATTATTTTTGACTAATATAAAATCTTTCAATTCATCAAACGAGATATGATCGGATTTCTTGAGTGCTTTACCTAGTTTAATGTAGTTATTGTAAAATTCCTTAGCTTCAAGGTCACTGGTAAGAATTTCCTCAAGCCTAAGCCTTTCGGCTTCGGTAAGCGAGTTTTTCTGGAGTAAATCCAGGATATATTCAAAGTTGTTCATTATAATTTTATTTTTTTCACAATACAATAGTTATTTCAAATCCCAAAAGGTGACAAATTAAAATTTATCCCTTAGTTCGCCGAGGGTCCTATAAAACATCTTTTTTATGGCATCTTCAGACTTGTTTAGTCTGGTTGCAATGTCACTGAATTTCAAATCTTCATAAAATCTCATTCGGATTATTTTCTGTTTGTCCCCTGCAAGTGTGTCAATAATGGAGTTTATTTTTTCTGCATCAATTGAATGATCCGGATCAGAACTTGTATCTTCAAGGTATCGGGCTTCTTCTAACTCGAAAGTTCGGCTTGCTTTATTCTTTTTATACCAGTTAATAAAACTTAAAAAAAGTACTCTTCTAAGCCAGAATTCAAGGTTTTCTACCTTTTGGTACTGCTCGGCAAATGCCAAATAAACGTTGTTTGTTAGATCGTCAACATCATCAGTATTAATTATTTTTCCCTGACGCTGTTTAGATTGGAAGTAGCTAAAGGCAATATTCCGAACATGAATAGAAAGAGTTCGAAAAGCTTTGGAGTCTCCGGACAAAGAAGAGCGGAATAACTCATCAAGTTCTTTTTGATTAAAATTTATGTAATTTAAATTATCTATTGCCAAATTTCTTTGTCACTTTTTTAATGCGTAAACTTACTAAACAAAAAATACAAATCTTAAAATTATTAATGAATATGAAAAATTTTTCAAAACTTCTGCTTTTACTGCTAGGGTTTAATTCTTTTTTATTGGCTCAGCCTAAGCTGGATATTGAGCCGGGAGAAATAGAATTTGAGGATATTTTCAAAAGATTTGAATCGGTTTATTTAATTAATGAAGGCGATCAGCCTTTGATAATAGATTCAATCCATTATAATCCAGATTTATATTTTTTAAGATTTGACGGACCCTGGCAAAGTCCACATCAATTGATGCCGGGCGATTCCGTGAAAATGGATTGTATTCTTATTGGGTTTTATTACATCTCTTCCTTCGACACTACTGACACGCTATTCGTTTATAATAATGGAGAAGAACCGATTGATGGCATAAAAATTAAAATAGATTTTTTTGATGATGATCAGAGCACGGGAATAATTCAAGGCACTATTACAGATGGAACTAATCCAATTCCCGAAGCTGAAGTGAATATCATTTACGGCGGTAACTATATCCTTAAAAAATCTTTTACTGATATTAATGGTAATTTTTCTTGTATGCTGCCACCCGGAGAGTTTACCGTAGCAGTGCAGAAAGATTCCTTCTATGTTGGATTTTATGACGGTCAGTTTGCGCCATTTTACGCAAAGAAAATAATGTTGGAAGCTGATTCAACCGTAAATATTAATATTACGTTAACTAAAATGCTTGAAACTAATCAGTCTGTTTCCGGGCAGGTTATTGATAGTGTTTCCGGCTTTCCCTCAAAAGGGATTGTTGTAATTCGTACAGGAGGGCATAACCCGAGTAAAATGATTCAATTAAACGATGTGCCGCTGCCGGATAATATTTACACGGTGTTTACTGATAATCAAGGATTTTATACTGCGAAGAATATTATCAATCCGGGTTACTACTATGTTCAGGCTTTCTCAGATTTTTTTATACCGTCGTATTTTGGCGATCCAACTTCAACTGTTTTCTGGCAATTAGCTGATTCAGTATTGGTAGATTCACCAATTACTGGTAAAAATATTGAATTGCAAAGAGATTCCTCCTATGGTGGGGGAAAAGGAAGTGGATTCGTAAATATTATGCCAGGTAAAAGTTTTGTCCCATCTGATGCTATGCTTTATGCTCAGTCGGTCACAAATAATTTAATTTATAATTATGGATTCACGCAGACTGATGGAACTTTTGATATAGGCTTTTTGCCGCAGGGAACATACAGACTTGTTGCTCAAAGAATAGGTTTTTCGGATGCTTTTAGTAAAGAGTTTAGTGTTGATCCTCTGAATCCTATGGTAGATAGTATTGAGTTAACCTTCTACCTCACATCCGCAGGTGACGATGGAATTATAAATCCAGATGAAATTGTGCTTTATCAGAATTACCCCAACCCGTTTAATCCTTCCACGACGATTGAATTTTCTATCCCGGTTCGCACAAATGTCTCTCTCAAAATTACTAATTTACTTGGCGAGCAAGTTGCCGAACTTTACAACGGTGAAATTGCACCCGGCAGACAGAAGTTTACATTCGATGCATCAGGTTTAAGTACAGGGATATATTTTGTAAATCTTGTTTCACCCACTTCGCGGCAAACAAAAAAGATTTTATTACTCAAGTAGAAATTTAAAAGCTGCCTCGTGCAGCTTTTTTATTGCGATGTTCTAAACTCAATTTTAATTTACAAGCAAATAACCTTAAATTTGAACCGTCATTCAAAAATTAAGGTAATCTATGAATCTGTTTTTTAGAATTGTTTTTATTGCTGTAATTTTTTCTATCTCAGTTCACTCGCAAAAAATTTCTAATCAATTATACCATCCGTTTTCGGGCACACTTGTTTTATCCTTTGAAGGAGGTTCGACACTTGAATACACTGATTTTAAAGGCAGCGGATTTGATTATTTTGGTAGAGCAACACTCGAATATTTTTTTGCTTCTTCAACAAAAAGCTCTTTTGGGTTAAGAGCGTTTGGAGGTGGCGGGTTTATATCGGGAGAAGATACGAGATTCACTCCAACAATTTTCCGAACTAAAATTGGATTTTTGGGCGGTGGAATTGTTTACGCATTTTCTCTGGGTGAAGTAGTATTCCCTTATTTATTTGCGGGTGTTTCAAATTTATGGTTTGATCCAAAAGGCGAAGCCGATCAAAAACTGCCAAATAATCTTGCAGATGTTTATAAGAAAAATGAATTAAATTATAACGGCGAATTGGGCTTTAGATTTTTAATCACTGATAACACAACTATTAATCTCGCTGGCGGTGTGCAGATAAGTCCAAATGATTTTCTTGATGATATAGCTTCTGGAAAAAGTAACGACTTATTTTTTACATTGTCTGCAGGATTATCATATGCATTCTTTACGCAAAATGATATTGATAATGATGGTGTGGTAGATTCAAAAGACATTTGCCCGAATACACCAGCCGGAGTAAAAGTTGATGAGTTTGGCTGTCCTCTTGACGGCGATAAGGATGGGGTTGCTGATTATCTCGATAAGTGCCTCACAACTCCCAAAGAAGTCAAAGTTGATAAAGACGGATGTCCTCTTGACACAGACAGAGACAACATTCCCGACTATATGGATTTGTGTTCAAACACTCCCTACGGAGTTGAGGTTGATGAGTTTGGCTGTCCCTTTGATCGTGATGCTGATGGCGTACCAGATTATCTCGATAAGTGTGTTGCCACTCCCTATGATGTTCAGGTTGATGCTAACGGCTGCCCGATAGATTCGGATAAAGATGGCTTGCCGGATTTTCTCGACCAATGTCCAGACACACCACTCGGTGATAAAATAGATCAAAATGGCTGCTCAGTGGTTGAACCCAAAATTGTAAAGGAAGAACTAAAAGAAATTACATTAAGCGGAAGCACTAACTTTGGATTTAATAGCGCTCAACTTTTACCAAGTGCTTATCCTGAGCTTGATAAATTGATTTTAACAATGAAAGAAAATCCCCTCAGCCGCTGGAGAATAGAAGGGCATACTGATAATGTCGGCTCTGCCGAAGGCAATAAAAAAATTTCTCTGATGCGCGCAGAATCTGTTCTAAATTATTTTGTTTCAAAAGGAATACTGAAAAATAGATTCGAAGTCGTTGGACTTGGTAAAGACTTTCCGATAGCTGACAATAAAACTGAAGAAGGCAGGGCTAAAAATAGAAGAGTAAAAATTATAAAAATTAATTAAAAAAATTTTCTTAAACCAAAAACCCGAGGTTAACATGTTCGATTCAAATTATAAGTTCACTTGCGTGGATAGATTTTTAAAGTACGTAAAGTACGATACTCAATCAGATGAAGAATCAACTTCATTCCCAAGCTCAGAAAAACAAAAAATCCTTTCTAAGGATCTTGCTGAAGAATTAAAAGCTTTGGGATTAAAAGATGCACATATGGATGAGTGGGGATATGTTATGGCAACTCTTCCCTCTAACACAACAAAAAAAGTTGATCCAATTGCATTTATTGCGCACGTTGATACTTCTCCTGCCGTTACAGGTAAGGACGTTAAACCAATGATCAGAAAAAATTATCAGGGTGGCGATATCAAACTTGAAAATGGCGGCTGGGTAATTTCTGTTAATGATAATCCTGACCTAAAAAATATGATTGGATTTGATATCATCACTACAGATGGGTCAACATTGCTTGGTGCTGATAACAAAGCTGGTGTTTCCGAAATTGTTGATGCGGTTAATTACTTGCTGACACATCCTGAAGTAAAACATGGTGACATAAAGATTTGCTTTACTCCAGATGAAGAAGTTGGAAGAGGAACCGAAAATATTGATTTGAAAAAGCTTGGCGCAAAGTATGGATACACAATCGATGGATCGAGCAGAGGTGAATTGGAAACAGAAACTTTTTCTGCTGATGCTGTTGTGATAAAATTCTTTGGGAAAAATATTCATCCCGGTTATGCAAAAAACATAATGGTTAATTCGATAAAAGTTGCTTCCTACTTTATTGATAATCTTCCCAAAGGAACATTATCTCCTGAAACTACCGAGGGCAGAGAAGGGTATGTCCATTGCGGATCATTTAATGGTAATGAAGAACTTACAACCTTAAAATTTATTATTCGTGATTTTGAAACTCCCAAATTGAAAGAGTATGAAGAATTATTAAAAAAGCTGGCAGAAGAAGTAGTGGTAAAATTTCCAGGATCAAGAATGGAGTTTCAGGTTATTGAGCAATATAGAAATATGAAAGAAGTTTTGGATAAACATCCACACGTTAATCAATATGCTGTTGAAGCCATGGAGCGATTAGGAATAAAGCCAATAATGCATCCAATACGCGGAGGAACGGATGGTTCTCGTTTATCTTTTATGGGACTGCCTACTCCAAATATTTTTGCAGGCGAACATAGTTTTCACTCACAGCTTGAGTGGGTTGCAATACAAGATATGGAAATGGCAGTTAAGACTATCGTAGAAGTTGCAAAGGTTTGGGAGGAAAAGGCTTAATACAATGGAACACGGATGACGCGGATTAAACGGATTTTCACAGATCTAATCAGTGCAGACCCGCGTTATCTGTGTTATCCGCGTTCTATTCTTCTAATCCTATGATTACAAAAAACCACAAACCAGAATTAATGGCTCCCGCGGGGGATTGGACAATGCTTCGCGCAGCTGTTAGCAATGGCGCTGATGCTGTTTATTTTGGATTAGACAAATTAAACATGCGTGCAAAGGCTGCAAATTTTTCTGTTGATGAACTTCCTGAAATTGTTTCTTACTGCAAAGAACATAAAGTAAAAACATATCTAACACTTAACACAATTGTATTTGAAGAAGAGCTTTCTGAATTAGAAGAAATAATTATTGCTGCAAAGAAGAATGAAGTTGATAGAATCATCTGTTCAGATTTAGCAGTAGCTGATTTGTGCCGCAAACATGGATTTCCATTTTGTATTTCAACACAAAGCTCAATTTCAAATTCACTCGCTGCAGATGTTTACAAAAGAATGGGAGCAGTAAGAATTGTACTTGCCCGAGAATGTTCGTTAGATGAGATAAAAAAAATCAGAGCTAAAACTGATTTGGAAATTGAAGCATTTGTTCACGGAGCGATGTGTATTGCGGTTAGCGGCAGATGTTTTATGAGTCATCATTTGTTTGGCAAAAGTGCAAATCGCGGCGAGTGTATCCAACCCTGCAGAAGAGAGTATGAAGTTTACGATCCGGCAATTGATAAATCGTTAATCATTGGGGAAGATTATGTAATGTCTCCGCAGGATTTATGTACAATTGAATTTATTGATCAATTAATTGAAGCAGGAATTGATTCATTCAAAATCGAAGGCAGAAAACGTGCACCGGAATATGTTGCAAAAGCAGTTTCAGTTTATCGCCAAGCAATTGATCTTTACTTTGCAGGTAATTTTACTAAAGAAAAGAATAAAGAATTATTAACCGAACTCGAGAAAGTTTATAACCGCGGATTCTCATCCGGATTTTATTTTGATGTTCCTTCATCAGAAGAGTATGCCGGAGTAAACGGAAGTAAAGCAACTACAAGAAAAGTTTATGTGGGAAAAGTACTTAACTATTTTCAAGAGCCCCAGGTTGCGCATATTCTTTTAGAATCAGGTATGATACAAACTGATGATGAGCTTTTGATTATGGGCGAAACTACCGGTGTTCTTAAAATTAAGTTGGAAAAGATGAGTGTGAATGATAATGATAACTCAGTTGCAAGAAGAGGCGACGAAATAACTTTAAAAATTCCTTCGTTAGTTAGAAGAAATGATAAAGTTTATTTGGTTGAGAAATTGTAGAGACGTAGCTCGCTACGTTTCTACTTATTACAATTCCGGCACATTTTCGGGATAATTTTTCTCAAACTCCCACTTCAAAGGATTTTGTTCGATATAATTCCTGATATTAAAAAGTTCCCTTTCATTTCTGATTATTCTATCATAAAATCTTGGCTGCCATGTAAAATCAACAAAATTATTTTCTTTTGCTCGTTTAGTTACAGCCGATTTAAAAGATCGTTTGATTGAAGATAAAGAATTTGGTTTCGGCGATATTTGTGAATAGAATGATTTTTCTGATGAGTCACTTAACTCAGAATTAGGTTTAGAGATGCTATTCCCCGTGATACTATTATGATAGTTGCTAATAATAATTCCGTGAAAATGATTTGGCATTACTACAGAATAATCTAATTCAATGTTCTTTCTTAATTCAGCAATTCTTAACCACTCATCTTCAACAATCACCCCAAGATTATTTAACCTCATTGCTCCATTTACGATCTCACCAAAATATTCTTTATGATTTTTAGTGACAATTGTTACAAAATACCACCATGGTGTTGTATAATCCCAAGTCTTTAACCTTATAGACTTTGTAATATGTATATTGTTCTGATTGTTCATATATCAACTCTTTAAGTAATTGTAGAGACGTAGCTCGCTACGTCTCTACTACTAATTACAAAATCTTAGTTTATAAATAATAGTTGAACAATTATAAAAATTGGAAGTAGAATTATTATAGAAAACTTAAACATGTAACTGAAAAAATCAGGCATCTTAATATTGTTTTCTTCTG
>DAOLIQ010000012.1:0-9401 GCA_035328465.1 Ignavibacteriaceae bacterium
TAAACATTTAATAATTAATAATTATTATTACACTCGAAAAAAGATTCAAATATTAAGTAAAGTTAAAGGTGAAGAAATGAATAAAAAATTATATAGATCGAGGAATGACAGAATGGTCGCCGGAGTTGCCGGAGGGCTCGCTGATTACTTCGGCATTGACCCTGTATTGATGAGGGTAATCTTCGTACTCGTTTTTTTTCTCGGCGGTGGTGGATTATTGGCATATATCATTTTATGGATTGTCGTGCCTGAAGAACAATTAGTCTTTAATATGCCTGATGGTCAGAATTCTTCAACCGGCACTAATCCTTCGGGTAATTTGAACACTGATCAATCTTCAACAAATTATTTTGAAAACTATCAAAAAAACTTAGCACAAAAAAGTAATAACAGATCATTATTAGCTGGAATAGTTTTAATTGTTATTGGAATGTTATTTCTCGCAGATAATTTTATTCCGCATATTCATTTCGGAGACTTCTGGCCATTAATTTTAATCGCAGTTGGTGTTGGCTTATTATTGAACTCTAAAAAAAATTGAAGGAGATAAAATGAAACCGAAACATATTTTTTGGGGAACTTTGCTTATTGTGCTCGGAGCATTAATTCTTATCAATAATTTTCATTCAATTAATCTTGATTGGAATTCGCTCTGGAAATTTTGGCCTGTGGCTATTATACTGGGAGGGGTTTCAATTATTTCTAAAGATTTAGTACTAAAATCTATTATTTCAGGATTAGCTGCTTTAGTGCTTGCCGTAACGGTATTTGCTTCGGTAAAAACTTTTGGAGAATGCACTGGCGATAACTTCAGAATAGTTTTTGATGATGATGAAGAGTACGATTCTACAAACTCATCGGACACTAACTTTTATTTTTTCAATGCTGAAAATGAGATCAAACATGCAAAACTTTCATTTAATGCAGGGGCGGGTTCGTTTAATTTAGTTAACCCGACAGACACCTCCATTTTTCTAGCACAAGTTTCGGGAAGAGATAAAAACTACACTTTAATTTCTAATGTTGAAGGCAGCAATGCTGATATCGAAATGGAAATGAAGCAATCACGTTTTAATATTTCAAAAAACAATATTAAACACAAAGTAAATTTATCATTAAATAAACAACCTGAATGGGAACTCTATTTTGATATTGGTGCGGCAGCTGTTGATCTTGATCTTTCTCCTTATAACGTTCAAAAAGTTGACATAAACATGGGTGCAGCTTCATTGAAAATAAAGCTCGGAGATTTAAATAAGGAAACTAAATTTTATGTTGATGCCGGAGCATCATCTATCGAAATCTCAGTGCCTGAAAATGCTGGGTGTGAAATAAGAACTGATGTATCTCTTTCTTCAAAAGAATTTGATCGGTTCAATAAGATTAATTCTGATCTTTATCGCACTGATAATTTTGAGAAAGCTGAAAAGAAAATATATCTTAACATTAACTCAGGAGTGTCATCAATAAATGTTAGACGTTACCCGAGTGGTTGGTGAGAAATTAAAATCCTCAAATAAAATCAATCAATTTTATTAAGCTTTTTTTTTCGAGCTTGAGGAATCCATTTGTGCTTTTCCATTACAACACAATCGTGTTCATCGAAAGTGATTCCTTCATTCACAAGCAGCTCTTTCATTAAATTCGGATCGCCGAAATGAGTTTTACCAGTTAATGCACCAAATCTATTTACAACCCGGTGACAAGGCAATCCAGATTCTTTAGCTCCATTTAAAGCCCATCCAACTGTGCGCGCAGACGATCTGATTCCACAAACTTCGGCTATGTCTCCATAAGTAGCGACTTTCCCGTAAGGTATTTTAGCAACGACAGCAAATACTTTTTGAAAAAAATCTTTATTCTTTTTTGCAGAACCGGATTTCATTAAGATTAATTTTTACTAAATTTAAGTAAGTAGGCTTTGATGAAATTTGAAATATCCCCATCCATTACACCTTGAACATCCGAAGTCTCTTCATCGGTACGATGATCTTTAACCATATTGTATGGATGAAAAACATAAGAACGGATTTGACTTCCCCATTCTATTTTCATTTTTGCTTTTTCAATTTCATCAAGAGCTGCCATTTGTTTTTCCAATTCCAATTGATAAAGTTTCGAACGCAGAAGCCGCATTGCTTTAACTCTATTTTGACCCTGAGAACGCTCGCTTTGGCAAGCCGCCACTACTCCAGTAGGAATATGTGTAATTCGCACTGCAGTTTCAACTTTGTTTACATTTTGCCCACCCTTTCCGCCCGAACGATAAGTGTCAACACGGAGATCGGCAGTATTAACATCTATTTCTATTGTGTCATCAATTTCAGGAATTGCAAAAACAGAGGCAAAGGAAGTGTGTCTTCTTTTGTTGGAATCAAAAGGTGAAATACGCACAAGCCGGTGAACTCCATTTTCAGCTTTCAGATAGCCGTAAGCAAATTCACCTTCAACCTCTATAGTAACACTTTTAATACCCGCCCCATCACCTTCTAACATATCCACCAATTGCATTTTGAAGCCATTCTTCTCCCCCCATCGTAAATACATTCTCATAAGCATATCAGCCCAATCCTGTGCTTCTGTTCCGCCGGCACCGGAATGAATTGTAATAATGCAATTACTTGAATCATCTTTACCGCTGAGCATATTTTTAAGCTCGGCTTTTTCAATTGCAAGATTAAGATTATTTAATTCGGATTGAACTTCAGTGATTAGCGAATCGTCATCCTCAAGTTGGGCAAGTTGAATTAGTTCGTCGAGTGATTGAGCTTTAGAGTAAATTTTTTGCCATAACTCAACCCAATCCTGCAATGATTTAGTTTCAGCCAAAATTTTTTGAGCTTCAATCTGATCATTCCAAAATAAGCTTTCAGTACTTTTGTTCTGAAGGTCTCTTATTTTCGCTATTTTATTTTCGACGTCAAAGATAGCTCCGTAATTCTTCGATTCGTTTTTGATATCCTTTTAATTTTTTTATTTCATCGTCGTACATTTTTATCCTTTTATTTTCTAAAATTAAATTTCAATTTCCATTCGAAGTAATGCGGCAGCAAGTGTTTTTCCCTGTGCATCATGTTTCAGCGAGACAGTTCCCCCACCTCCGAGTGTGTTGTGCAGCAGAAAATTTAAAGCCCGTAAATTTGGCAGTTCAAATCTTTCAACTTCACCTAGACAAATTCCTTCAAAATGTTTTTTAACTTTTTCAACTGTCAACAAATTTTTGATAATTTTATAGCCATTATCATCAAAAGCAATTATACCAACATTTGCGGCATCACCTTTATCCCCGCTTCTTCCATGAGCAATTTCTATTAATCTTTTTTTCATTTTATTCCTCAAATATTTTTATTTCGGGTTGAACTAATTTTTTAGGAATTAATGCAGGCCAGTATGCTACTACCTCACTCGGTTTTGGTCTGCCGCCTGCAAAACCTGTTACGCTTGGCGGTCCGGTTAAAATTAAAGGTGCAATTTCCTTACCAAATCTTTCAACTGAATAATAATCATTGGATCGAACAGCCACACGAAGCATTATTTCGTTAATATTATCTTCATCAAGTTTTGTTGATAATGGTCCGTGACAGGAATTGTATCCGACAAATTCTGTTCTGATTTCTTCGAACTTTAGATTGAGATTTTCTAATCTCTTCCGAAGAATTTGATCTGCTGCTTTTGCTTTAGTTAATGCATCAGGCCATGAATAAGTCAATGATGCTGAACTTGAAAATCCACTTGAATAAGAACAGGAGACTTTGTAAAAAGGTGTTTCTTCCTTGCCTTTTACAGAATGCATTTTTACTCTGTCGTTTCCAAGGTCTTCAAGTTTTATTGATGTAAAATCTGCAACGCAATCGGGGGTGATATAAGATTTCGGATCACCAATTTCATAAAGCAATTGCTCGGCTACAGTTTCGAACGAAACTCTTCCGCCTGTATTTTCATGTTTTGTAATGATCACTTCTCCATTAGGAAAAGCTTCTGCAATCGGAAAACCAATTTCTGCCAGATTAGGGATGGATTGCCAATCTCCCAAAAAATTACCGCCGGAAGATTGCCCGCCGCATTCAAGAATATGACCTGCAACAGTGCCGGCAGACAACAAGTCATAATCCTTCTGCCCCCACCCAAATTCATAAATCATTGGCGCTAAAGTTAATCCCGTGTCGGTTGTTCTTCCAGTGATTATTATTTGTGCATCTTTCCGTAAAGCTTCGACAATCGGAAAAGCGCCGAAGTAAACGTTAGCACTTAAGATTTTATCCTTGACAGTTAATATGGATTCATTGTCCTC
This sequence comes from Ignavibacteriaceae bacterium, assembly GCA_035328465.1. GTDB lineage: Bacteria > Bacteroidota > Ignavibacteria > Ignavibacteriales > Ignavibacteriaceae > JADJEI01. The sequence continues at coordinate 4,292 of DAOLIQ010000012.1, forward strand.
CATGTTATTTAGTCCGGCACCTTTACTGATCAACTCGTCAAGGTTACTTTTAATATCATCACCAAGTACAACACCAACCTTAAGTTTTCTTATTCCTAATTCTTTAGCAACATTGATAACTGCTTCTGCACATGCGATAGGATTCACTCCCCCACCATTTGTAATTACTTTAATATTTTTCTCAATACAGATTGGCAGAATTCTTTTCATCAATTCCGGGATGTCTTTTGCGTAGCCCAGAGCCGGGTTTTTATTTTTTTGCTTTTGTAAAATAGACATTGTTACTTCTGCAAGGTAATCCATTACAAGGTAATCAATCGGTCCTTTAGTAACCTGATGATAGGGAGCGTCAATTAAGTCACCCCAAAATCCCTGCCCTGATGCAATTCTAATTTTTTCTTTCATTTATTCACTCAATTCTATTATTGAATTTGATATTTCATTTAATTGATTTTCAGAATTTATTTTGAACCAGTAAATTCGTTTATCGGCATTGAACCATGTTAATTGTCGTTTTGCAAAATGCCGTGTATTTCTTTTAATAAGTTCAATCGCTCTTTCTAAAGTAATTTCATTTTTTAGATACATAATTATTTCTTTATAACCGACAGTGTTCAAGGCATTAAGTTCTTTTGAAAAACCTTTTTCTAAAATTGATTTAACTTCTTTGACTAAACCATTCCTTATCATTTCATCAACACGATTATTAATTCTTTCGTAAAGGATATTTCTTTCCCAGTCCAAAGCAAATTGAAAAAATTTAATATTTACTTCACGTTCATATTCTTTGTGAAGATCGGAAATTTTTCTTCCTGTTATGTGATGAACTTCAAGTGCGCGCATAACTCGCTTCCAATTTTGCGGAAGCATTCTTGCGGCGGCATCCGGGTCAATAGACATCAATTTTTCATACAGAAATTCATTACCATTATTTTTTCTTAGATCAGAAAGATGTTTTCGGTATTCTTCATCATTGTCCTCTATCTCAAATAGTCCATCAACCAACGCTCGAACATAAAGACCAGAACCACCGACTACGATTGGTTTTTTATGAACATTAAATAATTCTTTAAAAATATTTAAAGATGATTTTTCAAATTTGCTTACATTAAATTCTTCAGTAGGATCAAGCTTATCTATAAAATGATGCTTAATTTCTGATAATATTTTTGCATCAGGCTTAGCGGTTCCAATGTTTAGATATTTATAAACCTGTCTGCTGTCAGCCGAAATAATTTCTGAGTTCAATTTTTTTGCTAATAGAAATCCAAGCGAAGATTTACCAGAACAAGTCGGACCGGCAATTACAATTACTGTGCGTTCCAACCTTCTTTACCAATTAAAAGAACAAATTTGAATTCGGGAATTTCTTTAGTCTCAAATTCATTTTCGGAAATTTTCGTTATGACAATTAATTTTTGAGAATTACGAGTCCCAACGGGAATCACCAACCTTCCACCCACTGCCAATTGTTTTTTTAAAGTTTCAGGAACTGAAGGCGACCCTGCCGTAACAATTATTCCGTCGAATGGGGAGTACTCATCCCATCCCAAAGTGCCATCACCATACTTTGTATAAACACGGATTCCGAGATCATCAAATAATTTTTGCGTATTGTGTAGAATATCAAGCTGGCGTTCAATACTATAAACAGAAGCTCCCATCTTGTTTAAGATTGCTGCTTGATACCCCGATCCCGTTCCAATCTCAAGGATTTTGTTGTCAGGCTTTACTTTTAACTCCTGTGTCATAAGCGCAACAGTGTAAGGCTGCGAAATTGTCTGACCAAATCCAATAGGCAAAGCAACGTCTTCATAAGCATGATGCTTCATAGCGTGGGGGACAAACTTATGTCTCTCGACCTCACCGATAGCTTTGAGAACAAAAATATCGTCAATTCCCTTATTAGATAATTTATCTACTAACTCTTCTCTCTTAACTCTGTACATCTTTTAATTATTTTTTCTTTATCTAAAGATAAAAATAAATGAGTAATTATTTAATTTTGAATGATTAAAATAGATCGGATAAGAAATGATCGAATCAATTTTAGGTGCATTGTTAATTATGGGGATGCGTATTTGCGACGTAACTATCGGGACAATGAGGACATTGTTAGTTGTTCAGGGAAGAAAATACTTAGCTGGTGCCGCTGGTTTTGTCGAAGTTCTAATTTGGATTTTTGTTATTAGATTTATTTTTCAACACCTTGATAGTGTGTATAATTATTTCGGATATGCTGCAGGTTTCGCCATCGGAAATATTGTTGGAGTTACACTCGAACAAAAAATAGGATTAGGCTTTGTTCAATTAAATATCATTTCTAAATTCGCAACCGATGAAATTGCAAACTCACTTCGAAAATCAAGATACGGTGTTACGATTCTTCCCGCCGAAGGAGGAAGCGGAGGTGTTTCAATAATTGTAGTAATTGTTGCCAGAAAGTTTCAACCGGATGTTATTAAACTTATTGAGTCAGTTGATAAAAGCTCATTTATCACTGTTCAGCCTTCAATGCCGTTTCGTGGATACACACACGGACCAAGAAAATAAATATTTTTTTTTTGAAAGATTTATTGATTTTAATGTTTTTTTTTGCAAATATGCAGATGAAATAATTTGTTCTTTTTCAAAAAACAAATTAAGAGACAAATGAATCACTCATTTTCTGTTTCACTAAATAACTTACTTACTCATAATTCAATTCTGGAGGTATTAATGAATAGACTTCAAACTATTCTCCAAGCAACTATTCTTTCATTAGTAGTAGTTGCGTTCACGTTCGCTCAGGACTTTTCTCGTTCTAATATTTTTAATCACGAGAGAGCTCCTTATCAAGTTGATGCAACCGTCCTACAGTGGGATGACGGCGTTAATTTTGACGCTATCGGTTTAACATCCGGTGGTACATTCGAAGTTTCAGCTCGCTTCCCCGCTTCTTTAGTTGGTGGTTTAGCAGGCTCGGTTTTAGATCAGGTCGAAATTTATCTAAACGATCTACCATCTCCTTTGGTTATAAAAATTTATGATCAGGGAAGCCCTTCTCTTCCTGGTGCATTATTGTACAGTGAAGACGTTACTTCTAGTGCTGTTGGTCTTTCTTGGAATACTTTCACACTTGCTTCTCCAGTGACCTTATCTGGAAATGACATTTGGGTTGGGTATGAAGTAACTCATGGCGCAGGTTTATTCCCAGCAGGAGTTGACGACGGTCCAGCAGTAACTGACGGTGATTGGATTTATTTCAGCGGTGCCTGGGACCACTTAAATAATTTCGGTTTACCTTACAACTGGAACATCCACGCTTATGTTAATGACGGCGGTGGCGGCGATCCTATTGTTTTCGCAGATAATTTCGACACTTACACTGCAGGTCAACAATTAGCATGTCAAAATCCAGTTGATTGGACTACGTGGAGTGAAGACCCTTGCAACCCTACTGAAGATGCATTAGTTTCCAACGCTCAATCCTTTAGTTCACCCAATTCTGTAGTCATCGTTCAAAATAACGATCAGGTTAAAACACATGGTGATCTAACATCAGGTAAATGGGAAATTAACTTTATGGTTTATATTCCAACAGGAGCTGCTGGTTATTTCAACACTCTGTCAGGATTTACCGGTGGTGCTTATGAGTGGGCAATGGAATGTTACTTTAATGCTGGCGGCGCTGGCAGTATAAATGCTGGTGGTACTGGTACAGGAACTTTCACTTGGGTTCCGGATCAATGGAAATTTGTTCAGGTTGTTGTTGATTTAGACAATGATATGGGCGAATTCTGGTATGATGGTAATATGGTGAATTCTTGGATGTGGACAGCAGGTGCAACTGGTTCAGGCGGCGCACTTCAATTAGCAGCTAATGATTTCTTTGGAGCTACTGCATCAGACCAGATGTATATTGATGATTATCAATTGATTGATAGACTTGTTCCTGTTGAATTAACTTCGTTTACTGCTACTTCAAATAATAACGAAGTGGTTTTGAACTGGTCAACTGCAACTGAAACAAACAACCAGGTTTTTGAAGTTGAAAGAAAATCTGAAGGTTCAGAATTCAGAACCATTGGTTATGTAGATGGAAAAGGAACAACAACTGAACAACAAAATTATTCTTATATGGATAAAAATGTTGAAGTTGGTACTTATACTTATCGTTTGAAACAAATCGATTTCAACGGACAATTTGAATATTCAAATGAAGTTGAAGTTGAAGTATCAGCACCATCAGTATTTGCTTTGGATCAGAACTATCCAAACCCATTCAACCCTTCTACAGTTATTAATTATAGCATTCCTGAAGTTGGATTTGTAAAATTAGCAGTCTTCAACCTATTGGGCGAAAAAGTTGCTGATTTAGTAAATCAGGTTGTTGAAGCTGGTAACCATCAGGTTACTTTCAATGCTTCATCACTTCCATCAGGCGCATATTTCTACAGTATTGAAAGTGGAAACTTTAAACAAGTAAAGAAAATGCTTTTAACCAAGTAAGAAATATTTCCTTACGAATTAAAAGAGCCGCTGAAATATGCGGCTCTTTTATTTTAAAAGAATTATTTCGAATCATAATTTTCTGACTACTGCCAAAATTGGGTTAATATTCTCTTTCATCTTTTTTAAGAAAGAAAATCTAAGCTGTGGTTTATATAAGGGGGGATTCGATTCCTTGTAGACTTGACTCTGCCTTCATTATGCTCTTCAAGTCTTCTCGATATATCATTCGTTGAACCAATATACCGTTTACTATCTTTAAGACTCTGAAGGATATAAACGAAAAACATTTTACGCTTTTTGATTTTCTGAGGCGCCGGTCGGATTCGCCCCGCATAGCGGGGTTGCAGACCTTCGCCTTAAGCCGCTTGGCTATTACTTCAATTTATTAATTCTTTTCCTCTATATTTTGATAGTTCAATTCGAAGTCAAGCTTCCCTTTTCTACTCTTGATATACTTTTCTCTTTGGAGGGCTTCTTCTTTTGTGTTGTATTCTTCGACGTGAACTAATTTGAAGGGGATTCGATTCCTTGTAGACTTGACTCTGCCTTCATTATGCTCTTCAAGTCTTCTCGATATATCATTCGTTGAACCAATATACCGTTTGCTATCTTTAAG
>DAOLIQ010000012.1:9501-57084 GCA_035328465.1 Ignavibacteriaceae bacterium
CATTATGCTCTCCAAGTCTTCTCGATATATCATTCGTTGAACCAATATACCGTTTACTATCTTTAAGACTCTGAAGGATATAAACGAAAAACATTTTACGCTTTTTGATTTTCTGAGGCGCCGGTCGGATTCGAACCGACGAATAAAGGTTTTGCAGACCTTCGCCTTAAGCCACTTGGCTACAGCGCCATATTAGAAAAAAAAATGTTTCAAAAAAAATAAATCCACTTTCGTGGACTTTGGAGCGGGAAACGGGACTCGAACCCGCGACATCAACCTTGGCAAGGTTGCGCTCTACCAACTGAGCTATTCCCGCAATTTTAAATTTTCGAATTCAAATATAAGAGCGCTCGTTTAATCTTGCAAATTTTTGATTACTCAATTCATTCTTTTGTAAAAAGAATTTATCTTTAAAACAATAATTAGAAAAAATATAATGGAATTTACATTAAGTATTATTGTTGGTTATCTTTTTGGTTCTTCCCCGACTGCTTATTTGTTGATGAAAAAAACAAAAAACATCGATATTACAAATGCAGGTACAGGCAATGTTGGAGCCATGAATTCCTACGAAGTATCCGGGTCAGCGATCATTGGATTTTTTGTATTCGCAATAGATTTTTTGAAAGGTTTTCTGACCGTATTCGTTTTGAATATCTTATTCAATAACTCATTTATTTTTGCTGCAATAGGTGTTGTGTTTGCACTCTTTGCTCATTGTTTTAACCCTTGGTTGAACTTCAAGGGAGGTAGAGGCTTAGCTACTGCCGCGGGAAGTGCCGTATTAATTTTCCCATTTTTACTTTTCGTTTGGGTATTACTTTGGGTAATAATTTATATAATGAAAAAAGATATTCTCTTCAGTAATATTGCATCTAATATTTTAAGTCTTTTTGTCGTTACATCAACTCCTGCACTTACCGTAAAGTACAGTTCAGCAGACTCGGCTGAAGTTGGTTTGCTAATGTTTTTTACATCTTCATCAATGCTGATCATCATAATAAAACATATTGAGCCATTAAAAGAAATTATTAAAAATAAAACAATATTTGACGGGAAAATAAAATCATGAATAAACCTGTATTCCTTCTAATACTCTCGATGTATTTATTGGCGGAGTCGTTATTCTCCCCCACTAAAAGTCAGGATTTAGATAGCTTATCACATAATTTTCAAAGTGGTTACTACGAGACGAAAAGTTCAAACAATGATCAAATTTCGAATCAAAGAAAAAATATTATTACTCAAACAGTAGAGCGGGTGAGTTCTGCTATAGTTGGAATTAATGTGACAGAGATTCGTCAATATCGTGACCCATTTTCAAATTTTTTTGATGATCCTTTTTTTAGGCAATTTTTTGGAAATCGTGGAAATAATAATCAAGAAGTTAAAAGTCTTGGTTCAGGCTTTATTATTTCTTCTGATGGCTACATCATAACGAACGATCACGTCGCCGGGAATGGCAGTAAAATTACAATTACTATGACTAATGGCAATCACTATGATGCAAGAATAGTTGGGACTGATCCAGTTTCTGATATTTGTTTGTTAAAAATTGATCAAAATAATTTGCCTTATGTTTCTCTTGGAAATTCAGATGATATTCTTATTGGGGAGTGGGTAATTGCTCTTGGAAATCCTTTCGGATTATTTGAATTAAATGACCAACCAACTGTGACAGTCGGAGTAATCAGCGCTTTTGGAATGAACCTCGAACCGATTGATGGAAGATTTTACTTGAACATGATTCAAACAGATGCAGCAATTAATGGTGGTAACAGCGGTGGGGCATTGGTAAATAGTGTTGGCGAAGTCATTGGAATGAATACTCTCATTTTTACTGCCGGCAGTCAAGGAAGCATAGGGCTGGGGTTTGCTATTCCAATAAATAAAATTAAAAAAATAGTTTCCGAACTTAAAGAGCGAGGAGTGATTGACCGTGGATTCGATATCGGTATGAGAATCCAGGCAATTGATGATGGAATTGCGAAGTACTATAATTTAAAAGATACTAAAGGTGTAATTGTCACACAGGTAATGCGTAACTCGCCCGCTTCAAAAGCTGGAATTGAACCCGGTGATATTATTATTCAAGTTGAAAATTATAAAATAAATAATGAAAATATTATTCAAGGTGTATTTCAAGAATTTAGAAGAGATCAAACAATTATGATTAAGCTTCTTCGAGAAACAAAAGAACTTACACTGCAAATGAAGTTGGAGAAAATTCAATGATTGAAAGGTACACCCTCCCAGAAATGGGTAAAATTTGGACTGATGAATTTAAATATAGCACCTGGCTTAAAATAGAAATACTCGCCTGCGAAGCAAGAGCAGCTTTAGGTGATATTCCACCAGAAGATTTAGTTACTATTAAAGAGAAATCAAAATTTGAAGTTAATAGAATTCTTGAAATTGAAGAGACGACCAAACATGACGTTATTGCATTCTTAACAAACGTTGCCGAACATGTTGGTACAGCTTCCCGCCATATTCATTATGGAATGACAAGTTCGGATGTTCTCGATACTACCCTCTCCTTTCAAATTAAGAAGGCTGCAGAAATTTTAATGCAGAAACTTTTTGCCTTAAAGGATGTTTTGAAAGAAAGAGCACTTGAACATAAATACACTGTCTGTGTTGGCCGATCGCATGGGATTCACGCCGAGCCCACAACAATGGGATTAAAATTCGCTTTATGGTATGAAGAGACGAAAAGAAATATTCAAAGGTTAGAAAATGCAATCACTATGATTTCAGTCGGGAAAATTTCCGGCGCAGTGGGTACATTCGAACATCTTCCGCCAGATGTTGAAGAGTATGTTTGTACTAATTTGGGGTTAAAAGCTGCTCCTGTTTCAACTCAAATTATACAAAGAGATCGGCATGCAGAATTTATGACTACCCTATCCATTATCGGGGCTACTCTTGAAAAAATTGCCATTGAGATAAGACACCTGCAACGCACAGAAGTGCTGGAAGCTGAGGAGTTTTTTTCAAAGGGACAAAAAGGTTCATCGGCTATGCCTCATAAACGAAATCCTATTGTTAGTGAACGAATAGCGGGCCTTGCACGAATACTTCGCGGGAATGCTTTAGCTTCGATTGAAAATGTTGCTCTATGGCACGAAAGAGATATTTCACATTCTTCTGTTGAAAGAATTGCTGTACCTGATAGCTGCATCGCACTTGATTACATGCTGTATTTGGCTGTCGAGCTTTTGAAAAACTTAATTGTTTATCCTGACAACATGAGAAAGAATTTAGATATTACCCGAGGACTTGTTTTTTCTCAATCAATTTTATTGAAACTTATTACAAAAGGGATGTCGAGAGAAGACGCATATAAACTGGTTCAAAATTGTGCGATGACTGTCTGGAGTGATCAAAGTAAAAATTTGAAGGATGAACTTTACAGAAACAGTGATGCAAGTCATTTCCTTTCTGAAAATGAAATCGAAGAGATATTCAATTCCAAAAGCATGTTAAAAAATGTTGATATTATTTATAATAGAACGATTCTGAAAGATTGATTCACCCATATAAAATTGCTTGCATATTGTGTGACTTTGTTTTATTTACTTTATGAAACTTTAAAAATATTTTGAATTTTAAATCGGCAAATAATATGAAAAAACTTCTCATTGCCGCAATTGTAATAATTGCTGCAAATTTTCTAATAATTCGTTCATCACAAATTTTTACTCACGAGAAAGGTTCCTCTGATACCTCCAAGGTTGTACAAGCAGAAGAAATTTTTTCTCAAGAGAATCAAATAATAAATACAATACTATCACGGTATCATTACAACAAGTTTCAACTTGGTGATTCACTATCTTCAGTTATTTTTGATCGCTATATTAAATCTTTAGATCCAAGCAGAAGTTACTTCCTCAAATCAGATATCGACGAGTTCGAAGCGTTCAGATATAAAATTGATGACTTCTTAAAACTTGGTGAACTTAACCCCGCCTTTACAATTTTTAATCGATTTAAAGAGAGATTAAACGAGCGTATTGATTTTGTTCAAAATATTCTAACCGAAGAATTTGATTTCACTAAGGATGAGTATTATCAAATTGACCGCGAGGATGCCGATTGGCTTATTAGTGCAAATGATGCAAATGAAATTTGGAGACTTCGTGTCAAAAATGATGCACTAAATCTGAAAATTGCAGGTAAAGAATGGAGTGCAATTCAGGAAACTCTAAAAAAACGATATGAAAGCTATCGAAAAGCTGTTGTTCAGTATAACAGTGAGGATGTTTTTCAATTGTATATGAATTCATACACTGAAGCACTTGATCCGCATACAAATTATTTCTCACCAATGACTTCTGAAAATTTTAATATTGATATGAGCCTTTCTGTCGAAGGAATTGGTGCTCAACTCCAAAATGAAGATGAATATGTTAAAATAGCCGAAATCATTCCTGGCGGCCCGGCTGCTAAAAGCGGATTACTTTTTGCCGATGATAAAATTGTTGGGGTTGCTCAGGGAATTGATGGCGAAATGATAGATATTATTGGGTGGCGTGTAAATGATGCAGTGAAATTAATCCGTGGAGAAAAAGGAACTACTGTTCGATTATCTATCTTATCTGCTTCCGATGGTGTAAATGCGTTGCCGAAGGAAATAACCCTCGTGAGAGAAAAAGTTAAACTTGAAGAACAAGCTGCAAAAAAATCAATGCTCGAATTATTGAAAGACGGAAAGCCGTACAGAATTGGAGTCATTACTATTCCAAAATTTTATAGTGATTTTGAGGCGCAGCAACGAGGTGAGAAGGATTATAAAAGTACAACTCGCGATGTTAAAAAAATACTTGCAGAACTAAAGGAAGAAAAGGTTGATGGAGTTATAATTGACTTACGAAACGATGGGGGCGGATCATTAAACGAAGCGATTGATCTCACTGGTTTATTTATCAAAGATGGACCCGTTGTTCAAGTAAAAAACAGTGATGGTTCAATTGAAGTCGGTGAAGATCCTGATCCGAATATTGTTTATGACGGTCCACTTGCTGTAATTGTAAATAGATTCAGTGCATCAGCATCGGAAATATTTGCAGGTGCAATTCAGGACTATGGTAGGGGTTTGATACTCGGTGAACAAACTTACGGGAAAGGTACTGTGCAAAATCTAATTGATCTTAACAGACTTATGCCTAGTTCAAAAGATAAACTTGGTCAGGTGAAATTAACTATTGGAAAATACTATCGCATAACTGGCGGCAGTACTCAAAATCTTGGAGTTATCCCCGATATACTTTTCCCTTCTGCGTTCGATGCTCACGAATTTGGTGAAAGCTCCGAACCGAGTGCGCTTCCATGGGATCAAATTAAATCTTCGCAGTATCAGATGTTTGGAGATTTAAAAATGAATTTATCAAAATTAAAATCTTTACACGAAGACAGAATTAAAACTGATCCGGAGTTTGATTTCCTGCTTGAAGATATTCAACTGTACAAAGATTCAAAATCCAAGAAAATAATATCATTAAAGGAAACGATCAGGCGACAGGAAAAGGAGGAATCCGACGAGCGAAGCTTTCAAAGGGAAAATGAAAGAAGAAAATTAAAGGGGCTAACTTTACTAAAAAAGGGTGAGGTTGATACGACACAGAAAGAAAAAGAAAGTGACCCAGTCCTCAACGAAAGTGGCAACATTTTGGTTGACTTAATTTCCCTTTCGATTGGATGATTAGATTTTATTAATCCTTTATTATCTGTAGAAGAGAGTTTTTTGCAACTGGTAAAATCGTTGCTTTAAATGGCAATATTAAATTAGTCTCGCAAAGATATACTGCAGGATTTAGTATCTCATCATAGGTTCGTACAAAATCCGCAGCAAGCCTTTCCACCGAAGACTCAACTAATTCGATTGGTATTGAGCGAAGAAGAAGAAGTGAGACAATCTGTGTTGGGTCGGTATCAATCCATTTAAAAATAATTTCATATTTATAGATGTAAAGTGATTCAGAATTTTGATCATCTATCAGAAGGTATCCTTTACCTCGATATTTTGCAGCAGGATTAATATTTTTAATGTGAAGATTCTCACTTACAAATTCCTCAATCACTCTTGCTTCCTCGTGCAGAGTCTTTATCGATGGAAAGAACCACTCTGAAATTTTTAGATTTAGATCATTACTATTTTGAGGCTTAATGATTGAAGAGTCCACTATTCCCTTCGAAAATTTATCCCGCTGATTTTGTAATTTATTCGTGATAGTTCTGTCGAATCCGAAAATATTATTTTTTTCCAGCTCGATTAGAAATGACTCAACTTCGCTGATTGACGGATACAGCTTCAAATGAGTAATGTCATCTTCCCAGATTTTCATTTTGTTCATCAAGCTATATACTAATGATTCTGGATCGCAATTGGTTTCAAATAATTGCTTAATAATCTGTTTCATAGTAATTCTAATTTTTTGCTTAAATAGCAAAATTTGAACCAAGAATAAACAATAAAAAAAGTAAAATTTTGAGGAAAAGTAGATTAATTTTTTGTTGAATTGAAAATTTTACAGGTAAAAAAAGAATGATCGGAAAACAAGGGAGACTCAATTAAATAGAATCTCCCCTAAGAATGTTGTTAAAGTTCGAACTTGATGCCTTGTGCTAATGGTAAAGTTGAACCAAAATTGATTGTGTTAGTTTGGCGACGCATATAAGCTTTCCATGCATCAGAGCCAGATTCTCTTCCACCCCCAGTTTCTTTTTCTCCTCCAAAAGCACCGCCAATTTCTGCACCCGAAGTACCAATATTAACATTGGCAATTCCGCAATCAGAGCCCCATGCTGATAGAAATTCTTCTGCTTCACGCATGTTATTTGTAAAAATTGATGATGATAATCCCTGTACTACAGAGTTTTGTAATTCAATTGCTGATGAAACATTTCCCGAATATTTTATTAAATACAATATTGGTGCGAATGTCTCTTCCTGTACTATTTGATAACTATTTTCCGCTTCGACAAGTGCAGGCATTACATAAGTACCCGATTCAAATCCTTTCCCGCTAAGAACTTGTCCGCCAAAAAGTACTTTACCCCCCTCCTGTTTAACACGTTCGATTGCTTTTGTAAATTCATTTACAGCATCCTTATCGATCAGAGGACCAACGTGATTTTTTTCATCGAGGGGATTTCCAATTCTTAAACTTGAATATGCCTTAACTATAGAATCTTTTACTTTATCGAATATGCTTTCATGAATGATTAATCTTCTTGTAGAAGTACATCTCTGTCCGCATGTTCCAACTGCACCAAATACCACTGCAGGAATCGCCATTTTCAAATCAGCATCCGGAGTCATAATTATTGCATTATTACCACCAAGTTCTAGTATTGATTTACCAAATCTTTTTGCGATAACTTGAGCCGCATGTCGCCCGACATTGGTCGAACCAGTTACCGATATTAGTGGTATGTTTTTATCATTTAATATTTTTTCTCCTATTGTAGATCCTTTACCAATTATCAAAGAAAAAATGCCTTCTGGTAAATTATTCTCTTTTACTACTTGCGCAACTATTTTTTGGGTGGCGATAGCAGACAGTGGCACTTTTGATGATGGCTTCCATAAATTTACATCACCGCAAATGGCAGCAAGCATCGCATTCCATGCCCAAACAGCAACCGGAAAATTAAACGCCGAAATAGTAGTAACAATTCCTAATGGATGGTATTGATCATACATCCGATGATTTGGTCTTTCTGACTGCATAGTATAACCATATAACTGCCTTGATTGCCCTACTGCGAAATCACAAATATCAATCATCTCCTGTACTTCGCCTAATCCTTCTTGCAATGATTTACCCATTTCATAAGAAACTAATGATCCTAATTCCTTTTTATTTTCTCGAAGTTTTAATCCAATCTGTCTTACAATTTCACCTCGTTTTGGTGCGGGAACTGTTCTCCAATATTTAAATGCTTCAAGTGAAGTTTTAATAATATTGTTGTAATCATTTTCTGACGCTTGATAAACTGAAGCAATCACTTCTCCATTTGTCGGAGATGAAATTGTGAGTTTTCCCTCTGAAGTAGTATTATTCCAAAGGCTGCCGGTTGATGAGCCAAAATTATTTTCTTCTATTCCAAGTTTTTTTAAGAATTCCATAGTTTTTCCTTTAGATTATTATTTTGTTTTATCTATTATTTGTTTTAAAGTTAAAGATTTCATTTTGTCCTCTATTTCGATTTGGATATCTGCGAAGAGTTCAAGAAAGAAATCATTTAATTTAGCAGATCGCTCATTTTTTTGTCCCTGCTCTTTGTTCACATTTAAGTGAAATGCTTTTCTATCTTCGATGGCACAATAAATCTCTTGCAAATGAATATCGGCAGGATTCTTTTTTAGAACAAACCCACCCGAAGTTCCGAGATTACTTTCAATCATTTTATTCTTCACCAACAAAGAAAATATTTTACGAAGCTTTGAAGCGTTTATTCCAGTACCTTCTGAAATTTCCTGACTTGTTTTACCGGCAGGCGCAGCTTCTGCCAAATAGCAAAGTGCTTTTACTGTTGTTGAGAGTTTTGTGGATGCTGACATAAACTTAATTATTTGTTACAGTAAGTGTAACTAATTGATGGCATATTTCCAAATTAATTATTAGTACAGCAGAATAATGAATATTAAGTATTGAGAAACGATATAACTTGAGATTAGTCAAATTTTCACATAATTTCAATGGTAATTGAAAAAGCTTTGAAGCAGATTTGAATTTTTACCGTATCTTGCTTAAATTACTATAGAAATGTTAACAGTTTGTATGAAAATAAAAATTAAAAACTTCCAAAAAATTACAGGCAAAAAACTGCTTAGAAGTTATTTTGTCTCCCGATTCGAAAATTTATTCTAATTTCCTGCCTCCTCTCTGTTCTAATTCTATTTTTTCATTATTAAATTTTAAAGGATAATACCATGTACAATAATAATTATGATGAGGCTGTTATGGATAATTCAACTGTAGTAAAACCAGAGAATGTTCACGAAACTTTAAATAAGTACATTCTAACAGATGGTTTCCCGTTTGTTTTGGATCTTGAAAAAAGTCTTGATGTTCATTTAGTAGACAAGCTCTCTGGAAACACCTACCTCGACTTTTTCACTTTTTTCGCATCATCCCCATTAGGATTAAACCATCCTAAATTAAATAGAGATGTTATTAAAAAGGAACTGGCAGAGGCAGCAGTGAACAAACCGTCCAACTCAGACATTTACACAACACAAATGGCAGAATTTGTGGATACATTTGGAAGAATTGCGATGCCAAAATATATGAAACATCTTTTCTTTATTTCTGGTGGTGCTTTAGCAGTGGAAAATGGTTTGAAAGTTGCATTCGATTGGAAGGTCAGAAAGAATTTCCTAAAAGGTTACAAAGAGGAAAAAGGTCAAATGGTAATTCATTTTAAACAAGCTTTTCATGGAAGAAGCGGTTACACTTTGTCACTTACTAATACCGATCCGAATAAGGTTTTGTATTTTCCAAAATTTGATTGGCCAAGAATTACAAATCCTAAAATTACTTTTCCACTAGAAAATAATATTGATCAAATTATTAAGGACGAGGAAACAGCTCTTAGCGAAATCCAACAGGCGATCAAAAATAATCCTGATGATATTGCGGTTATTATAATTGAGCCAATCCAATGTGAAGGTGGTGATAATTATTTCAGAAAGGAATTCTTTTTAAAACTGAGAGAAATTGCCGACCAAAATGATATTATACTGATGTTTGATGAAGTACAAACCGGTTTTGGCATGACCGGAAAATTCTGGGCTTCGGACTACTATGTTCAACCTGATATTATTGCTTTCGGTAAGAAAGCTCAGGTTTGCGGGATAATGGTTTCGGATAGAGTTGATGAAGTTCAAGATAATTGTTTCCAGAAATCAAGTAGAATCAATTCTACTTGGGGAGCTGATCTTGTGGATATGGTTAGATCTACTCATATTCTTAGAATAATTGAAGAAGATAATCTAATTGAGAATGCAAAAGTGTTAGGGAAATATCTTTTAACTCAATTGCATACCCTGCAAGCAAAATATTCTAGCTTAATTCAAAACAGTCGTGGACTTGGTTTGCTTTGTGCATTTGATTTCAAAACTTCCGAACTTCGAGACAACTTCAAACAATACTGCCTCGATAATAAACTTATCATACTTGGTTGTGGAGAAAAGTCAATCAGATTCAGACCACCACTAAATGTAACTCAAACTGGCTTAGAAGAGGGCTTGAATATTATTGAAAAAGTTCTCAATTTTATGTCATCAATAAACTAAATTAATAACTACTTGCACGATGCGGCTCCGACTAAGGAGCCGTTATCGTTTTAAATAAAATTATGTTATACGTCGTCAGTACTCCAATTGGAAACTTAAAAGATATCACTTTCAGAGCGATTGAAGTATTGCGTGAAGTTGATTTTATCATTTGTGAAGATACACGGGTAACTTCAATTCTATTGAAACACTATGAGATATCAAAAGATTTAATTTCTTTAAATGCATTCTCAGAAAGATTTAAAATTGAAAAGCTTATTGATCGTCTTGCAGGTGGTGAAAAAGGTGCACTCGTTTCTGATGCCGGAACACCGGGGATCTCCGATCCGGGGGCAAGATTAATTTCTGCATCTATAAAAAATGGTATTGAAGTTTCTGCTGTTCCAGGGGTCAGCGCTGTTATTACTGCACTCTCAATCAGCGGGCTGCCGACCGATTCATTTGTATATTATGGATTTTTACCAATAAAAAAAGGGCGACAAAAAAAATTACAAGCAATCAGGGAAGAAACTAGAACTGTTGTAATCTACGAATCTGTTCACCGGATAGAAAAACTCGTAAAGGAATTTTCTGAGTTATTTCCGGAAAGAACCATTGTTGTTTGCAGAGAGCTTACAAAAAAATTTGAAGAAATTTGGCGCGGGAAAGCAAGTGATTTATTTAGTTCGCTGAATGATAAAACAATCAAAGGTGAATTTGTAGTATTAATTGCTCCACAAGATTGGACTGAAGATTAATTTTCGTCGCTGTATTTAATCAACGAATTGACTAAATATTTTTTTAGTTTATCTCTGCCGCTCAAAAACGAAAGTTCAATAATAAACGAAATCTGAACTACCTCCCCACCAAGCATTTCAATCAATTTACAAGCGGCTGCTGCTGTGCCGCCTGTTGCAAGTAAATCATCGTGAACTAAGACCTTTTCACCTGGCAAAATCGCATCTTTATGGATTTCAAGAACATCAACACCATATTCGAGTGAATATTCTGCTCTGATTTTCTCAGCCGGAAGTTTGCCTGGCTTTCTTATTGGTATGAATCCGATATTTAGTTTTTCTGCAAGCAGGGCTCCAAAAATAAATCCTCTTGATTCTATTCCAGCGACTTTATCAATATGAATATTTTTTGTTTGAAGTAATAAACTGTCAAGAGTAAATTTTATTCCACTTGGATCTTTTAATAGAGTTGTAATATCACGAAACATTATCCCTTGCTTTGGAAAATCCTTTACCGAACGAATATATTTTTTAAGATCTTCGTACATAACTTTTATCTCATGTTTAAAAAATTGTTAATTCCTTTATCAAAATCTTCCGAGTTCCGGCTGATAACATTTTGATTAACCGCTAATCGAATTGCTGACTCTAAATTCAAATCGCCAATGCTGTGAATTAATTCTTTTGTCAGTTTCAAACTCAAAGCAGAATTGTTGTAAAGTTTAGCAGCAAATTGAATTGAATCGGAGATGATATCGTCAGAAACTTGATTAACAAGCCCTTTTTTAAATGATTCATCTGCATCAAAAATATCGCCTGTCAATAAAAATTCTTTTGCTCGTCCTTCGCCAATTCTTTTGATTAAAAATAAAGAAACAATAGCCGGCACAAAACCAATTTTAACTTCCGGATAGCCAAATCGTGCATTCGTTTTATCAGCAATAATAAAATCACAGACCGAAGCTAATCCACAGCCGCCAGCAACAGCCGGACCATTTACTGCCGCAATCACCGGTTTAGGGAATCTATAAATTTTGAGAAGAAGTTCTGCGATGTTTTCCGAGTCAGTTTTATTTTCACTAATTGAGTAATCTTTTAACTGCTGCAGATAATTCAGATCTGCGCCGGAACAAAATGAACTTCCCTCCCCTGTTATAATAATCACTTTAACAGAAGTGTTATCCTCAAATTTGTCTAATTGATTTTTTAATGCTAGGACTAATTCTGGATTTAAAGAATTTCTTTTATCTGGACGATTAAGTCTTATCACCGCTGTTTTATTTATAATTTCAACTTTAATCATTTACATAATTACCCTAAAAAGTCGGCTTCGAAAGTAAACTTAAATAATAATTCATTTGTAGAAAGGTCGAGAAAAATCCAAATAAAATTCCTGCAGCCACTTGTGAAATATCGTGACATCTTAATTTGATTCTTGACCAGCCAATCAATAAAACGATCGGGGATAAATAAAGAGCATCGTAACCAAGATAGATTGTCATTGCTGCAAGTGCACCTGCTGCCCCTATACTGTGAGCACTAATCTTCCAAAATTTATTAATTAATACGACGATGATCGTATTTGTGATATAACAAATCCAAAAAGAAAGCGTGATAGGATTTACTTGCGATTTAACCAGCACATAAAATCCCATCATATAAAATAACACAGATACCATATATGGAAATGTTCTTTCATCTTTAGCAGTGGCATCTTCATCGCCAATCATTTGCCGTTTTCTTAGATACAAAAAAAGCATGATAATAAAACCGAATCCAAAAGTAAATGCTGTTACTATCGTAGTGTATTTTCTTTCAGGTAATACTTCAAGATTTATGGCGAAGAAGGTAAAAATTAAAATCGTAAACGAAGGGGGAACAAATACTGTCGAAATAATTCTTGCCAATTTATTTGTGCTACGACTCAAATTAATCTCTCACACTTCAGTTAGTTGATTATTAAATGTATCATTGATTAGCTGTTCAGAATAATCAGATAGTATTGTTTGTACTGAATTAAAATCATCAACTTGCATCAAGCTGTTTCTGATTCTGGAAGCGTAACGCAGCCCTTTTAAATAGCCAGAATAAAATTTTCTATGTTCCATTACAGCGCGTCTTTCACCTTTAACCTGCACTGCTAGTTCCAGATGACGGATTGCAATCTGAATTTTCTTTTCGAAACTGGTTTCAGAATTCAGTCTTCCTCCAGCTAAAAGTTTTTTTGCTTCACTAAAAATCCACGGATTTCCAATTGCGCCTCTGGCTATCATAATCCCGTCAGCGTTAGTTTCCTTAAAAGCGCGAACAGCGTCTTCAGCCGAAAGAATATTCCCATTCAAAACTATAGGAATGGAAACGGCTTCTTTTACTTTGGGAATCCAACTCCAATCAGCCTCACCTTTATGCCCCATCGTTCGCGTACGGCAATGGACAGTTAATGCTTGTGTGCCAACATCCTCGAGGCGTTTTGCAATTTCAACTATTTTTATTGAACTCTGATCCCAGCCTAATCTTGTTTTAACCGTAACAGGAACTTGAACAGATCTAACCACCGCCTCGACAAGCTGCTGAAGATATACCGGATCTTTTAATAGACCAGCGCCTGCACCGCATCCAACCACATTTTTTACCCAGCAGCCGGCATTAATATCTATCAGATCCGGATTCTCTCCTTCAGCAATTTTTGCAGCCGCTACCATCGAATCAAGATTTGCACCATAGATTTGAATCCCGACCGGTCTCTCGGCTTCAATAATCTTTAACTTTTTATGAGTCTTTTCGGAAGCTCTAATTAAGCCTTCTGAGTTAACAAATTCTGTATAAACAACATCTGCACCAAGTTCGCGACAAATCAATCTAAAGGATATATCCGTCACATCCTCCATTGGTGCAAGGAGGATTGCTTTCTCAATTTCTATTTTTCCAACTTTAAACATGCGATTGCTAATTTTAAGATTTCTGAAATGAAAACTAATCTTTTATTCTTCAAGCTTCAAAACTTTTGGTAAATAAAATATACTTAACAAAAAAATGAACAAAGCAAATATTCCCCCGGTGATAAACGGAAATTGATAACCTAAAAACTCAAAAGCAAAACCGCCCCAAAGCGGACCAAGTACACGTCCAAATGCTGAAAAGGATTGGTTAATCCCAAGGGTAACACCTTGTTCAGCATCTGGAGTAACTTCTGAAATCAAACTCAATAGGGTTGGCTGCAAAGAGCCGGTGCCAATTGAAAGTAGAATTACAATAAGTGCTAGCCCAAGGAAAGAACCTCCAAAAGGAATTAGAAAAAGTCCGATCATCATAAATAGTGAGCCAAATGTAATTAGTTTTCGCTGACTGAAATACTTGCTGGCAGTCCTTAATAACCCTCCCTGTACGATTGCCGATGAAAGTCCAACTATTCCAAACATATAGCCATTTTGTCTATCCGTAAAGTTATAAATTTTGAAACCGAGCAGAGCAAACGTTCCATAAATGTTTGCCACTGAAAAGGTAAGCATAAGAAATAGCGTGATTAATAATGCCAAATCAGGTTTTTGAAATATTTTTTTAATCGCAGCGACATCTAATATTTTTCTTTTATTTAAAGCAGCCGCCGTTCTATTTAAATTTGATTCGGGCAAAAGTATTAATGTCAAAACAAAAGCAAGCATTGAAAACCCAGCACTGGCAAATCCTGTAACCATATAACCATATTCAGAGAGAAGTCCGCCAATCAATGGACCAAATACAAAACCGAGTCCAAAGGCAGCGCCGATTAACCCCATCCCTTTTGATCTTTCCTCACGGGTAGTAACATCAGCGATAAATGCTTGTGCGACACCAATGCTGCTTCCTCCTATTCCCGCAATAATTCTGGAAGTTAAAAGCATCCAGTAAGAATTTGTGAAAGCGAAAAGAATGTAACCAATTGCATTAAGTAACAAACTTATTACGATGAGCGGTCGTCTCCCGAACTTATCCGAAAGCTTGCCAAAAATAGGGTTGAAAAAAAATTGTGTGAATGAATAAATTGCAATAGTGACCCCAATTGCTGTTTCATCAACCCCAAGAATTTTTATTGCAAAAACTGGAAGAATCGGAATAAGAATTCCAAATCCTAAAAGATCTATAAAAACTGTTAAAAAAATTAGAGAAAGTGCTGATTTACTTTTCATTACAAATTAAACACGATTTTAACATATTTCTGAAATCAAAAACTTATTTTTGAATTGATAAATCTATTGTCATAAAGCGAAAAAATATAGCGGGTGTCGGAGAATGCTTCATTCATTAGTCTTTGATCTGTCTCCGATATAAAATCATAACTATTTTTTTCGGGAACAATAATATAGCGCTTACCGAGATTTGTATTACCTTTGAACACCCAAACAGGATGATAATCAATACCTGAAATATATATTGAGTCAGTTGTAAAATTTTTAGTCAAGGATAAAGTCAAAATTACGCCCGCATCAGAGTAGCGCCATCTTTGATTCGATATAAAATTTCCTAAAGAATAAGCAACAAAACCTGAATCAAGTTTGGCATTAGATGTTTTAATAATTTTAACTGGTTGAATAACATGCGGATGTCCACCAATAATAATATCAGCACCTGCGTCAATAGTTTTTTGTACAACTTCTTCCTGGAATAGATTCGGTTCACGTTGATATTCTTCACCAAAGTGAAAATTTACAAGAACTATTTCTGCCCCATCTTTACGAGCTTTTTCAACATCAGATGCAATTAATTCTGTATCAATAATGTTTATCAGATACGGTTTATGAGATGGAATTGGATTGCCATTTGTTCCATACGAGTAAGCAATTACTCCCACCTTGATTCCTTTGATGGCAATAATTCTTATCGAATCCCGATCTCTTTGAGTTGCAAATGTTCCGGTATGATTTAGATTCAATTTATCTAATTCCTGAATTGTTCTGAGAATGCCATCCTCCCCTCTATCAAGAGAATGGTTATTAGATGTAACGAGCAAATCGAAGCCTGCATTTTTTAATGCTTCAACGAATGAATTTGGAGTGTTAAAAAATGGATACCCGGAA
Organism: Ignavibacteriaceae bacterium; assembly: GCA_035328465.1. Taxonomy (GTDB): domain Bacteria; phylum Bacteroidota; class Ignavibacteria; order Ignavibacteriales; family Ignavibacteriaceae; genus JADJEI01. The sequence goes on from DAOLIQ010000012.1 coordinate 25,578, forward strand.
TAGTTTTTCGTACTACCTGCTAATACCGTTTCAAGATTTCCAAATGCAAAATCAGATTTAGAAATAATTTCTTTTACATGATCGAAGACAGGATTAAAATCAAAACTATCCTTGGCAACTTTTGCATAATTATACTGAACTGAATGACACATCAAGTCACCGGTTGCACTGATCGTGATGGTAACGATAGAATCCTTTTCTACAACTAAAGATTTTGAGACAGTTAGATTAGGGAAATAACTATCGAATGAAATAATTGTAGAGAAAATTGCCAGTAAAATAATTGAAGATTTTTTCATAAAATAAATAAGGCTGGGCTAATTTCTTAGCTCAGCCTTAAAGCATGCAATAATAAAATATTATTGTTTTGTAGCTTTTCGTTGAGCTTTAACATCCTGAACATCTTTACGAACATTTTGAGCCAACTTTCTCAAGTCGCTCAAGCCTTTGCGTAACCGAGTTCCGGCTGCTGCCTGTCCCTTTTCGTAAAACTTTTGAAAGTCAACTTCCAGGTCCTGGACAGCTTTCATTAAGTCTCTGTAATTATCCATGGCACCTCCTTATTATTAGTGATTGATTAGTTATTTAGAGTTTTCCAGAATTATTTCTGCAATATCTTTTACTGAAACTACATCAGTTTTCTCAAAATGTTTAACACCATCGGTAAGCATAGTCATACAAAATGGACAAGCCGAAGCGATTGTGTCAGGATTAGTTGATAACGCTTCCTTGGTTCGCTCTACATTTATTCTACCGCCTTCTTCATCTTCTAAGAACATCCTTCCTCCTCCGGCACCGCAGCAAAATCCTTTACTTTTGTTTCTTGCCATCTCTGTTAATTCAAGTCCATCAATTTTACTCAAAGAAGAACGTGGTGAATTGTAGACACTATTATATCTACCAAGATAACAGGAATCATGATACGTTGTATTTATTTTTTCTTCGGAAGCTTTAAGTTCAATTTTGCCTGATTCAATTAATTTCTCAATCATCTCTGTGTGGTGAAGTACTTCAAAATTACCTCCGAACTGTTTGTATTCATTTTTTAAAGAATGAAAACAGTGCGGGCATGCAGTTACAATTTTTTTAACTCCATAGTTATTCAAGGTTTCAATATTTTCTTTCATCATCATTTGAGCAAGATATTCATTTCCCAAACGACGAGCCGTGTCACCATTACATTTTTCCTCATTACCAAGAATTCTAAAATCAATATTAGCTTTTTGCATTAATGTTGCAAATGATTTAGTCACTTTTTTATAACGTTCATCAAAGGACCCTGCGCAGCCAACCCAGAATAATATCTCACCATTAGGATCGTCTGCCATTAATTTTATATTCATTCCTTCAGCCCAGTTTGCCCTGTCTGAAGAATTAAAAGCCCATGGAGTATAATTTGTTTCGAGGCTTTTGAATACATTATTTAAATTAGATGGAAATACTGATTCCGTTAGAACCAGATTTCTTCTTAAATCTATGATCGAATCAACATGTTCAATCATTACCGGACATTCCTGAACACAAGCCATGCAAGTGGTGCATTCCCAAAGTTCCATGTCCGAGATATAATCATGAACTAACGATTTATCGAATACCTCGGGGTCTGTTTTGCCTTCAACTAATAATGGGGCTTTGTCTTTTGTTCTTCTTCTTATATCAACTATTATTTTTCGAGGTGATAAGGATTTACCGGAAATTGCTGCCGGACAAGAATCAGTGCAACGCCCGCATTCGGTGCAGGAATATCCATCGAGAATTTGTTTCCAAGATAATTGTTCGATATCTGCAGCGCCAAATACTTCTATTGTCTCGTCATCCAAATCAATTGGTTTGATTGTATTTCTGATTGAATCAATATTAGCAAGAAATGTATTGGGTATAGAGCTAATAACATGAAAATGTTTCGAGTAAGGCAGAAAATTCATGAACGTAAATACAATAATGATGTGAAGCCACCAGAATATTTCATAAAATATATTTGCATTAGTACTATTCTCATTGTAGAATAAACCAGCCAAATAATATGATAATGGACGATACTCGAAGCCATGCGGAGTAAATTCTTGTACGGCGGCCAATGAAATATTCTGACCGAACATTGCAATACAAACTCCCGCAATCATCAATAAAATAAACGCTGCATCTTTTTGTCCGTGTTGATCCACAATAAGTCTGGGAATTTTTTTTATGAATCTTCGATACAATGCAAGTAGCACCGCTCCAATAATTAACACTCCGAATAAATCCTGAATGAAAGTTATGAGAGAGTATAATATTCCAAGAAAGGACAAATTAAACTCTGAGTAAAAACCCTGCACAATACTTTCTATCACCGCAAACAGAAATAAAATAAATCCCCAAAAAATAATTAGATGTAAGGTTCCAGCGACAGGATCACGAAGCAGTTTTGTTTGAAGGAATGCAACTTGCCAAACTCTTTTTAATCGAATAGTAAAGTTACCACTTCTATCATCCTTCTTTTTTCCAACAAGCAGATAGTTTATAATCTTTCTAATACTATAAATAAATATTGAAAAAGCAGCAACAAATACAATCAGAAATATTATGTTTTTAATCTGCATAAAAATTATAGTAGTCCTTTTCTGTAAAATGATTATTAACCAAGCAGAAAATAATTGAAGCGATAAAGAACTTTACCAAACTCCAAATTGAAAAAATAAAAACTCCAACTTTCATTGTTTCTGAAAAATCATGAATAAAAAATAAATCGAGTTAAATCGCTCCGCCAAGAACAATAAGAAAATTGGCAATAAACATCGCAAAAACAATATAGAAATATTTATTACTGAAGGTAACTAAACTCCCCATTACGAACGCTGCAATTGGAAAACACAAGAGATAACCGCCAGTCGGACTGATTAAACGAGCTATCCCAATTGTTCCGTCGGGAATATGAGCAAAAACAGGAAGTCCGATAATTCCCAATATTAGATAAAATATTTGACTGATAGCCCCATTACGTGCCCCTAAAAGTGCACCTGAAAGAATAACAAAAACCGTTTGCAGCGTGAATGGAACTGGTTGCACCGGAATTGTAAATTGTGCAGCAATTGCCGTTAATACTGTAAATGATGTTATCCAAATTAATTTGGATGATTTAATTTTTCCCAGAATTTCAATTAAGATTGATGTTGACATTTAATTTTAGAATAATTTATTCAATTTGTTTATTTAACTAAACAACCGTATTCGTGTGTAAGATAATTAAGGCTAATAAATTGGTGAATCATTTTTAAATGTTTACAAACAATTTCTTCGATTATGAATTTTTTAACTATCTCAGAGTGACAGAGTCAAGCTAATCGAAATCATATTTAAAACTGCCGCAACAAAACTCGAATTTATTGTTAAACGTAAAAATGTACAAAATCTTTACTTAGTACAATCAAAATATGGTTAATATGAGCAGAAAAGTCAAGAAATCTATTCATTTATAGAATTTTATTTTTGTCACTCAGATTAATCCAGATATTCCACCCTCCAAAAGGAAATCAAAATTCAAGGTGATTTACAATTGCACCAAAAATGTTTATTTTTACTTCCAAATAAATTGAAATATAATGAATAGATACTTATTAGTAATTCCTTCAATTGATATCAAGGATGGCAAAACGGTTCGAGTGGTACAGGGAATACCCGAACTGAATTGTGCAGAATATGGAAATGATCCAATTGAAATGGCTAAAATATGGCGAGCCGAAAATGCCAAGATGATTCACATTGTTGATTTTAATGCACTGATTGATGGTTCCAAAGTTAATTGGAAAATTGTTGAAGAGATTTGTTCTTCAATTATTATCCCTGTTGAATACGCTGGAGGAATACGAACTTTAAATGACGCAGAAAGAATTTTTGAGATGGGAGTTTCTCGAATTGTCATAAGTACCTTAGCATTCGAAAATTCAAAATTATTTATTAAGATATTCGAAAAGTTTGGACCGCAGAAAATTGCTATTGGTATAGATCTCGTAGATAATGAAATTGTAATAAACGGCCGCCTTTCTAAAACCGGTATGCTTTATCCTGAATTTGTTTTGAAAATGAAAAGCATAGGTGTCAAAAGATTTGCTGTTACTGATGTTTCAAGAAATGGTGTTTTGGGAGGACCAAATCTTGAACTTACTAAAAATATTGCTCAAATTACCGGCGGCAAAATTACACATTCTGGTGGAATCAGGAATAAAGATGAATTATTGGACCTTCAATCTCTAATGGAATTAGGTGTTGACTCTGTTATTGTTGGCAGAGCACTTTATGAAAATAGATTTCCTTGCCAAAAACTTTGGCGGGTAGCTGAGTCTGGAATTTTTAATTAGGACTAAATTATGGAATCAAACAGAAAAGCAATTCATTCAAACTTCTGGGCAAATATTTTCAGCTCGTCTGAAGGTAGAGACAATTTGAATAAATCCCTAAAATCAATTCCAATATTTAGGGAATTATCTAACAGAGATTTGAATCTATTAAAAAAAATTGTCCACTCAAGAAATTTTGTTACCGGTGAATATATTTTTTATCAAGGAGATCCGGGGATTGGGCTATATATTATCCTTGAAGGCGAAGTTATTGTCCAGCGCACTTTTAATTCAGATGTAATAGTTAGCATGGCACAATTTAGCAAAGGAGATTTTTTAGGTGAGCTTGCACTAATTGACGGTGAGAAAAGATCAGCTTCAGCAATAGCAAAAACTGATACAAAACTCGCTGTTATTTTCAAGCCGGATCTTGACGAGTTTATAGCTACTTACCCGCGGAAGGGTATTCTAATTCTAAATGGAATTGCTCAAACAATAGCCGCACGACTAAGACAAATAAACGAAGATCATTTAGCTCTTCTTCAAAAAACAAATTTAATCTCGGAGAGTAACTATGGAACCTAATATCAAAAAAATTCTCGTACCAATTGATTTTTCTGATTATTCAAAAAGTGCTTTGAGGTATGCCGTAAGTTTCGCAAAGTTATTTAATTCTGAAATGGTATTGATATATGTTGTCGAACCGATAATCTATCCACCGGATTTCAGCATGGGACAAATTGCAATTCCCTCGATGAATACTGAATGGGATAAAACTGCAAATGAGCAATTAGAGAAACTTTCAAAATCTGAAATACCAGGAAATATTAAAGTGAAGACTTTAGTAAAAACCGGCAAACCATTTGTCGAAATTATTGAAACTGCTGCTGATGAAAATACAGATTTGATTATTATTGCAACGCATGGACACAGCGGAGTTGAGCATATTTTATTTGGAAGCACAGCAGAAAAGGTAGTAAGGAAAGCACCCTGCCCTGTTTTAACATTAAGAGAACCAATTAAGGGATTTAATTATTTGGATAACAGGTCGAAAAAGTAAATCATTATCGATTTATATTTTTTGCAGTAATTTACTCGATCTAATTTTTTCGCTCAACTACAAAATCAACTAAAGATTCAAGAGATGATTTGCATTCCGAATCAGGAAAATTTGCCAAAGAATCTTTTGCAAGTTGAGAATATTTCTTAGCCACTGAAACGGAATACTCAATGCCTCCATTTCTATGAACAAAATCTATAATTTTTCTCACTCCATCTTTTCCCGGCTTTTTCAAAAGCGATTTTACTTTTGAGGCTTCAGATTGGCTAACCTGATTTAGAGCAAATATCAATGGCAAAGTTATTTTCTTCTCTTTAATATCCCCGCCAATTGGCTTTCCTATTAAAGAAAATTTACCATCATAATCAAGAATATCATCTCTAATTTGAAATGCTAATCCCAAATTGTGTCCATAATTTTTCATCGCTTCGTGATCGCTTGAAAGTGAAGAAGTGCTCATCGCACCAATCTGGCAGCAAGTTTCGAGCAAGGAGGATGTTTTGTCCGATATAACTTTAAAATAAGTTTCTTCGTCAATATCAAGCTTTCTTGTTTTTTGAATCTGCAAAAGTTCTCCTTCCGACATTCTTTTGACAGCATCTGTAATCACTCCTAAAAAGTCAAAATCTTTACCTTCAACAGCAATAAATAAACCTCGCGATAGCAGGTAATCACCCATTAACACAGCAATTTTGTTTTTAAATATATAATTGATTGACCAGAAATTTCGCCGCTTGTCAGAATTGTCAACAACGTCGTCATGAATAAGAGTTGCAGAGTGCAGCAACTCAACCAATACTGCTCCACGATAACTTCGTTCATTGATCTGGCCAAATATTTTGGATGAAAGTAGAACGAGTAAAGGTCTGATCTTCTTTCCCTTTTGTCTGATAATATATCTTGCGATTAAGTCAACGAGTCCGACTTTGGATTTCATCGCTTCTCTAAAAATAGATTCGAAGCTTGCTAATTCGCTTTGAATCGGTTTACTTATTTCAGAAATGGAATTTGAAGTCACGATTTTTTTGAAGATATTTTTGAAATAATAATGCTAATCTCATAAAGTATAACTAATGGAATAGTCAAAACAATTTGCGAAACCGGATCGGCTCCGGGAGTAACAAAAGCAGCAAGAATTAAAATCGTTACTATTGCATGCCGTCTAAATTTCCGCATCAGTGATGGTTTTAATATTCCGAGTTTTGAAAGAAAGAAAGAGACCATTGGCAGCTCAAATACAATTCCCGCTGCAAGCATAACACTTAAAATAATAGATATGTATTCGTCAACTGCAAATTCATTTTTAATCTGATCACTTCCAAACTCTACTGCTACTCTAAGAGTAAGTGGTAACATCACAAAGTAAGCAAAAACAATTCCGCATATAAAACAAAGCGTAGAAAATATTACTATTGAAAGAATATATTTTCTTTCTTTTTTCTTCAAAGCCGGAGCAATAAATTTCCAAAGTTGATAGAATAAGTTGGGAATGCTAAGAATTATGCCGCTTATTACGGCCACTTGAATATAAAGGAAAAACTGTCCGAATGGTTTTAAATTTTGAAGCGTTGCTCCTGTATCCCGCGCAGGTTTAAGAAGTAAAATATAAATGATCTGATCAATAAAAAACCAGGCGAGAGCCCCGCCCACTAATACACCAATGATAGAGTAAATCAACCTCCAGCGAAGTTCCTCTAGATGGTCGAGGAAGTTCATTTCGACTTCTTGAACTTCATCATCAGAATTATTATTGAGAAATTTCTTTTCAGTTGACACAAAATTAATAGATTAATTTAAGTCATTATAAAGAGGATATTTTGAACATAAATCTTTAACTTCTAAACGCAAAGCATCAAGCTTATCCGAGTCATCAGCAAAATTAATCGCACGATTGATAATGGAAGCAATTTGCGGCATTTCTGATTCTTTCATCCCTCGAGTTGTTATTGCAGGTAGTCCAATTCTAATTCCACTTGTAACAAAGGGACTTCGTTGGTCAAAAGGAACCATATTTTTATTCACTGTAATTCCTGCTGATTCTAAAGCGATTTCTGCTTTTTTTCCAGTTATATTTTTATTAGTCAGATCAATAAGCATTAAGTGATTATCAGTCCCGCCGGAAACAAGATCAAAATCAAATTTTGTAAGACTTGCTGCCAGTGATTGAGAATTATTCACTATTTGCCGAACATATTCCGTGAATGAATTTTCCAGTGCTTCACCAAATGCAACAGCTTTTGCCATAATTATATGCATCAATGGGCCTCCCTGAATTCCTGGCATTACCATGCTATCAAGAATTTCAGACATCATTTTTGTTCTATCGCCTTTTGGGGTTTTAATACCAAATGGATTTTCCCAATCTTCACCCATTAAAATAATTCCACCTCTTGGTCCGCGCAAGGTTTTATGAGTAGTTGAAGTAACCACGTGACAATGCTTCAACGGAGAATTTAATAATCCTTTTGCAATCAAGCCAGCAGGATGAGCCATGTCGCACATTAAGTAAGCGCCGATTGCATCTGCAATTGCTCTAAATTTTTCATAATCCCAATCACGACTGTAAGCACTCGCCCCTGTTATAATTAATTTTGGCTTTTCTTTTTTTGCGAGATCTTCAATCAAATTATAGTCTAAAACTTTTGTTTGAGGGTTAAGTGTGTAGCCAACAGCTTGATAAAGTTGACCCGAAAAATTAACAGGCGAACCGTGAGTAAGATGCCCGCCATGCGCAAGTGAAAGCCCCATAAATTTATCACCGGGTTTTAAAAAACTCATCAACACAGCCATATTAGCTTGCGAACCGGAATGAGGTTGAACATTTACATAATTAGCCCCAAATAATTTTTTCAATCTATCTCTAGCTAAATCTTCAGCCATATCGACAAATTCGCAGCCGCCGTAGTATCTTTTACCTGGATAGCCTTCGGCGTATTTGTTGGTAAGAATAGAGCCAGCTGCTTCGAGTACAGCAGCACTGACAAAATTTTCTGAAGCAATTAGTTCTAATTTGTTTCGCTGACGTTCAGTCTCAAGTTGAAGAATTGAAAATACATCCGGATCTTTTTTTAATTGATTATACATAACATTAAAATTATAGTTAATAAAAGCTAAAAAGGTTTTGAGCCATAAAGTTCAAAACCTATTTAGAAAATCTTCGAGAAATTTATTATGGAACGGTGATGCTTCTTCCAATCCAGCCAAAACAGCTGCCTGTTATTGGAATACTTGTACCAGATTTATAACCACGGAAAAAATAATCCTCTTTCAAAGGGACTGAACTTCCAAGCGCATTTATTCTATCCTGTGCGTCGGTTAAACTCGGATCCATATTTCTTGCACGGCGATAAGTTTCAACCGCCAATTGGTAAACTAATTTAGTTTCGAAATCAAAAGAACAGCCTCTTGCTGATTGTTCATATAAAAGCCCTTCATAAAAAATAGCTCTTCCCCATCCTCCGCCAACTTCACTCGCTTTTTGGAATTGTGTCCGTGCTGCAGATAACTGTCCTTTATCTTTATACACGATTCCCAAATTCAGATAATGTTCCTTCTTATCGGGCTCCAATTGAATTAGTTTTTTAAACGCATCCTCAGCTTTATCAAGGTTCTCAGTTTTTTGATACGCTGTTGCTATTTGATTCCAGTAATTAATTGTTTCGGGAGATTTAGAAATTAAAAATTCCAAGGCAATAATGGCTTCTTCAAAACGACCGGCTTTAATAGCAAGCGAAGCATATTTCCAAGCTTTACCTAAATTTTCCGGATCGTTATCCCAATTTTTCTTAGTTAGATCAACAAGCTGATCAATGTTATCAACTAAGCTTTCAAGAATTTGAGGCCAGGTTGTATTATCAGGCTCACGCTCACTTAAAAATGTATAAAGATCAAGAGCTTTGGTTTTAAGATCATTTTCATCAGAGGCATTACTAACATACAACTGTCCTAATCTGTTATAGTAATAACTTGAAATTTCAGGATCTGTTTGCATAGCCATCTCATATAATTTTATTAATGAATCGGCTGGAAGATTTAGCCATGTTTCAGCAACGAATGCCTTTCTGTACTGGAAATAGCCTTTATCTACAGGGTAGTATTCAATTGCCATGTCATAAAACTTCATGATAGAATCCTGAGCAGATTGTTTTAATTCCGGGGTAGTGTTGGATGAATCATGCAAATACCACATTGTGTCTTCCATTTTATGATAGAAAAATTTTGCAAACTTTGATTTATCCATGGCGATTACTTCCCACCCATACGGATAAGCACTAATGTAATCTTTGTTTTTATAGTATTCTGAAAAAAGGCTGTAAGTTTCCAGAAGTTTTATTGAATCAGCATTAACGAGTGAATCTTTTAAATTACTCGCTTTCAAAAATGATTGACTCATTATTAAAATTATAAAAGATAAAATCAAAGATTTAATATGCGTTTTCAATTTTATTCCCTTAAAGTTGTTGTTAGAATTATTTATCATATCTGATGAACCAGAGCTCACCTAAACTTATACCTAAATTTAATTTAATTGCTTCTTCTTTCAAAAGTCCTGAATCAATCTTTCCACGAATAAAATATTCAAGACCGATGTCAAGAGTATTTTCTGAACCAAGTGGAATAGAAGCACCACCTGAGACAGAATACTTGTTTATTCCGATATTGTTAAACACGTATTGTGTTTGTTCAAAATTTAAACCTGCACGAAGCATTATTTGTTCCCAGAATGTACTGCCGATACTTCGCTTCGGTCTATATTCAAAACCGGCACTAAGCAAAAATGAATTTCTCAAATTAGAACCAGGTTTACCAGCAAATTCATAATCGCTCCACTGTTGAAAAGAATAATCTAAAGCAACAAGATATTCATCTGAAAACATGGATGAAATTCCTAATGTTATTCGAGGAGGAATATTCACATCGGACCTGCCGCTAAAAATCGAATCAATTACTCCGAGTGTTTGAGAAGTTAGAACTGTATCTGCCTTAATTTTTCCGAAGTATGAAATTGATCCCGCAATTCTAAAATCGGATATAGAAAGCATATCAAATTGATTAGATAAATTGGGCGAGACAAATCCAAATGTTCCACCAATACCATTGAAGACAGTTTGCTTATTATACTTTGCTGAAGTTCCTGAACCATCAATAAAATCGACGGTTGATAAATAATCAATATTTCCGAAATAATAATCGAATGACGCTCCGAATAGAAAATTTCCTGGTAATTCATATGAAGAACCAATAAACATTTTAGATAATCCACCTGAACCTTCGTATGATAGATTGTAGGTTGAATTGATCGGATCACCAACAGTATAAGTTTGTGCTGTTTTATAACTAACGTTTGTCACGGGAATTAGTCCGGCAGCAACAGCAATTCCATATTCTGAACTTACAGGGAATCCAAATGTAAAACCATTTATTTCAGTTTCTGCAGAGTAAGATTTTTGTTTATTATCTGAAACAAAAATCCCATTAAGAGTTATTCCAAGTTCAAACCTGGTCTTTGAAATTTTATACCATCCCGCCGGGTTGATTGAGTTAATAAAATCAGCATCTGAAACGGCAACACCAAGCTTTCCTAAACCAGATCTACGTGCAGAATAAGAATATTCATAATCTCCGATGCCGTACCGCGTATAAGTCGAACTACTTTGTCCAAACGATAGACTTAACTCAAGAATAAAAAATACAAATGAGAGGACTATTATTTTCATAAACCATCTTTCAATGTATAAGTAATTTTAATTTTAGGACGAAGTAAAGGATCTATGGAATTGCTGCCATATAAAATAAATTTCTCTAGTCCATTTAGTCTGTCAAAATTTTTAAGAATAATTCCCTGATTGTTATGATTAAATTGCCAACTTCGCGCATAACTGGTAATATCGCCAGAGAATATATTTCCACTCCGATTTAATAATATAGCTGATGCTGCATCTGATGAATCAATCGTGCTGTCAATAACAAAAAAAGCTGATATGATGCTCGAATATTCTGAACCGACTTTACTTTTTAAAGTATCTTCAGTTAAAAATAATTCAGCTTTATTGATCACTGAACCTTCGGGCAAAACGGTAAGATCAAAGAATAATCTTGAATTTACCGTCAACCCCGATTGGACAATAATATTCCCGGCATCCGCTACTGGTAAATCGCCGGTAACAATCGAAACATCTCCAAAAATGGAAGAAGTTAAAGTGTCTATGTAAGCCCCAACCTTTTCAACTACTACCTGAACTGCAGGATAATTTGTTCCGTTGACACTGAATGCCTCAAACCCCAAAACCTTTTGCGATGATTCCGAGGGATATAAATATATTCCAAGATTAGAACCCATTGCAGCATCGGAAGCATAAAGCAGCCAATCGTGAACAAGTGAAGTATCCAATTCAATTGAAGTTAAAGTATCAGTAATATTTTTAGAAATAATTCTGTCATCAGAATCATAATTCAAAGCTGCTAAACTATCAGCCGAAAATCCAAGCGGCGTCCAGAATTGATTTACTTTATGAATACTAAAATCATAGGGTGCGGTTTCATCGCCAATATAATAATTATTGGTTAATGAAAGAGTTGCAGAAATAATCGTAATTTCACCGGCAAGAATATCCTCTTTAATACTGTCTGGAAGAGTGAAACTAAATCGTAATAATAAAGATGCGTTAGTATTTTCAAATTTACCTAATAATAATCGCGAAGAATTTCCGAGTGGGATGACTTCTTTGAAATAGGTAGAGGTTTGATCCATAGAATCGATCGAGCTGTCAAAAGATTTGACTGAGATCAAGTCATCAGTTAGAAAATCTTCACCAACTGAGGAGGGGGAATCACTACAAGACAAAAAATGAATTGAGGATACAACGGCGATCAGAAGAACTATTTTCTTAATTATCAAATTTTAATTTCTCCATCATAGTCATTTTGAATAAAATTTACAGCATCCATTAAATTAGCGGCAGCAAAACTTGGAAATTTATTTTGCTTTTGCAATGCAGAAATACTTTCCAACCCATTACCGGTTTTTATGAGAACAAATTTACAGCCTGCATTTTTGGCACACTCATAATCACTAATCGAGTCGCCGATGAAATAACTTCTTTTTATATCTATATCAAATTCTTTGGAGGCTTGGTAAACTAATTCAGGTGATGGTTTTCTGCAATTGCACTCTTCTGATGAATTAAACTCTGGATGATGCGGGCAATAATAATATTTATCAATCTCGGCATTACCCTCAGAAAGTAATTCATTTATTTTGTAATTCACAAGATCAACTTGCTCTTTAGTAATAATTCCGCGAGCTATACCAGATTGATTTGAAATCACAATTAACAAAAAGTTCAGTTTATTTTTTAAAATTGATAAAGCAGCTACTGCATCACTAAAAAGTTTTACTAAATTTACATCACCTAAATAACCTGGGTCTTCATTTATGGTCCCATCACGATCAAAAAAAACAGCAGGACGACTCATCAACTATTCTTCGTCGAGAACTTTTTTGTATAAGTCAATATATTTTTTAGCCGAAGAAAGCCAGCTAAAATCAGATTTCATTCCAGCCTTCATAATCTTTTGCCACGTTTTTGTGTCTTCAAAAATCTTAAGAGCTCTTTTAATTTCTTTTAAGAAAGAATCAGCATCATATTTCTTAAATACAAAGCCGTTGCCTTCGCCAGTTTGCTCATTATAATTAACAACTGTGTCTGCCAAACCACCTGTTTCGCGAACAATTGGGACGGTTCCATAAATCAAACTATACATTTGATTTAAACCGCATGGTTCATACATAGATGGCATTAAATAAATATCGGCACCAGCTTCGATAATATGAGCCAGTTCATCATTGAATCCAAGGTAGCAAGCAAATTTATCTGGATATTTAATTGCCATTTTTTCAAAGAAGGTGTGATATTTCCTTTCACCGGTTCCAAGTACCACAAATTGAAGATTCATCTTCATTAGCAAGGGAAATATTTCCGTAATCAGATCGATACCTTTCGAATCATAAAGGCGTGAAATGATGCCTAAAATCGGTGTTGTTTCATTAAAGTTAAAATTAAATTTTCGGGTGAGTTCTTCTTTATTTATTCTTTTGTCTTCGATGTTTTTTATTGAATATTTTTTTAATATTACTTTGTCAGTCTCAGGGTTCCAAATTTTTGTATCAATGCCATTAACTATGCCAAAGAGATTTTCTTTCCTCTTCACAAAAATATTTTTGAAACCGAAACCAAGTTTTTCGTCTGTTCTAACTTCATTTGCATAAGTCTCACTAACAGTGTTAATTGCATCGGCATAAAGCAGACCGCTCTTCATAAAATTAATTTTACCTTTATGCTCAATTCCCCTTTCTGAATTCAGAGATTCAGGAAGCCCTGTCTTTTTGAATGTTGATTTTGGAAATTCACCTTGATACCCAAGATTATGAATAGTGAATAGAGTTTTAAATTTACTAAACTCTACTTCCTTGCTATAAACATTTTTTATATATCCGGGAATTAAGCCGCATTGCCAATCGTTGCAATGAATTATATCCGGCACCCAGCCAAGCTTAATTAGTAATTCACAAACGGCACGACTCATCAATATAAATCTTTCATCATTATCAGGATAATCTTTTTCAGTCATTGGATCTGCATAGAGACTATTACGACTGCCATAGTATTCCTGATTATCTAAAAAATAGATTTGAATTCGAGTCCTTGGCCCGGGCAGGAAGCATGATTTGAGAGAAAAAACTACTTCTTTATCCCCAATTTTTATTAAAATATCTTTTAAACGAACAACCTCATGAATCTTAAATTTCCTGTCATCAACTGCACCATATTTGGGAATTACTATTCTAACTTCGTGGCCCAATTCGGTCAGCATTTGTGGTAAAGCCGAAGAAACATCTGCGAGACCACCTGTTTTTACAAAAGGAAATACTTCAGATGATACAAAAAGGATTTTGAGTCGTTTAGCAGCCATTTTGGTAAAGATTTTTATGAAATAATGTGCAAAATTACAAAATCATAACCTCTTTCCCAAAAATTAACTCTATTTAAGATTCTGACTATTCTTTTAATCAAAGAGAATTGAACTATTTTTTACTTATTCAGCTATTTACTTTATATTTGAAAAAATAAATTAAATTGAAATGAAAATTTATTCTGCCACTAAAATCTCTCTTCTGATTCCCGCTGTACTTTATTTAATTAGCTGCAGCGCTTCGACTTCAGATAGATTTAAAACTACTACTAAGGATTCACAGAAAGAATTAACTCCGAAGGAAAATAATTTCGAGGAAGATTTCGATTTTTTCAAATACCGACCTCCCTTTCAATTGCCTGAACCAAATATCGCGACTAAAAAAAACAACTCTGAAATTTGGTATGAGTTTAATGCTGATACAAACAACATAAATAAAGAAAAAACTATCTCCGGAACAACAAGTGGATTTCGCGTTCAGGTTTTATCTACAGATGATCTTGATGAAGCCAATCAGATGAGGTCCAAAATCTATTTTGGCACTGATCAAAAAGATGTTTATGTAATTTTTGACCCTCCCTTTTATAAAGTTCAAATTGGCGATTTTACGAATTCCGCTGATGCTGATAACTTAAGTTTTAAGTTGAGACAGCTCGGTTACTCCGAAGCGAGATCTGTGAATGAGACTATCAACTTGTTTAAATAAATGAGAACTCTTATTAGTAATCCTGCCCAAATTGTTACTGTAAATACAAATGGCAAGAATTATAAACAAGGCTCCGAAATGAATAGTCTCGATATCGTTTATAATCACTCTATTTTAATTGAGGATAATCTAATTCTTGACCTTATCCCCGATACTTCAGTTTTCAAATATTCTTACGATCAAAAAATTGATGCTGCAAACAAAATCATTCTTCCAGGTTTAATTGAGTGTCACACACACAGTGTATTTGCAGGTTCTCGAGCTGATGAATTCAATCTGAAATTAAAAGGAATTAGTTACGAGGATATTGCAAAGCAAGGTGGAGGTATTCTCAAAACTGTAAATGCCGTTCGTAAAAGTAGCATACCAGAATTACTCCAGCTAACCCGTCAAAGAATATATAGATTTATTTCCCAGGGAATTACTACTCTCGAAATCAAAAGCGGATATGGATTAGACTTCGACAATGAAATTAAACTCCTTGAAGTTATTAATATTTTAAATGAAGAATCTAATATTGATTTAATTCCAACTTTTCTTGGTGCTCACACAATTCCCCCGGAATTTAAATCTGAACGAGAAAATTATATTGAATTAGTCATTGAGGAAATGATTCCATTTATAGCTAAAAACAAACTTGCAATTTTTTGTGATGCTTTCTGTGAATCAACAGCATTTTCGTCTGAAGACACCGAAATAATTTTCCGTGCTGCAACAGAACATGGATTAAAGTTGAAATTACACACCGAACAATTTAATAATATCGGAGGGGTTGCAGTCGCCTTAAAATATAATGCAGTCAGCGTTGATCATCTTGAAGTATTAGTTGATGCTGATATTCAATCACTTTGCAATTCTAACACTGTTTGTGATCTACTTCCGGGTGTATCATTCTCTCTTGATTATCAATATGCTCCGGCAAGAAAATTAATTGATGGAAATGCAATAGTAGCACTTGCCACAGATTATAATCCAGGTTCTTCGCATATCTTAAACATCAGTTTGATTATGAGTTTAGCAGCCATTAAACAGAAGATGAGTTCAGAAGAAATCATTTCGGCTTATACAATAAACGCAGCGAAATCAGTGTGTGTAGAGCAGAAAACAGGCAGTATCGAAATTGGTAAATCAGCGGACTTTGCTGTCTTCGATACTGATACTTATGAAGATCTAATTTATAATATCGGCTCAAATCTTTGCTGTATGACCATCAAAAATGGAAATCTAATTTATCAATCAGATAAATGATTCTCATTTAAAAATAAAATTGATATCCGTTAGCGACCAGCGTGCTTTAAGTGTAAGCTTTTCAAAATAATATGAGAATCTTTCGGCGTGTTTGATTGGATCAGGCAAACCAAAAGAATAATTTCCACTGCTATCTTCATCAAGAAAACACCACAAAGAATAGTGTCCTGGTTCAATTCTTTGAAAGTTAAAATTCATCAGCTCATCCGGTTCAGTATAATAAATGAACATTTTATTATCTTCCTGCAAAACTAAAATTGGGTTCGAAGAAACATCCACCCCAATAAGTTTCCCGCTGACTCCTGTAAAATCAAGTCCCGTAATTGTAGAATATGAATATGTAATCGCTGAATCGGTTTTATTTCCTTCTACATCTATAAATTGGGACAAATCAATTTTTAGAGAATACTTGTTTTTGGGAAGTAGATTTTTTTGAAGTGAAAGTCTGAGGGTTGCATCATCAATAAAGTTCAACTCTATCTGAAATTTAATTCCTGAAGTATCAACAAATGTGAAAGCATTGGCAGCCTTGCTTTTGTCAAATGCGTCATCAAAAAAAAGATAGAAATCCTGAGTGGTAAAGTCAACCTTATTATAATTTTTATCAGGAATTGATTTAAAAATCGAGATAGTGTTTGTGTCAGGCTTATCAGAAATTGTTAAAGCAGTAAAGTCATTATAAAATAAATTTCCATTCTTATCTTTTAATGTATCAATAAAAAGGAATGCAGATGATGTTATTGACAAAGTATCTTTTGTAACGAGAGTTATTTCATCAATCTTTGTATTACCTTTAAATGCGTAGAGTGGATTTATGATCGAATGTGATGTTGAATCCACAATCTTGAAATTCGAAGCAATAATAAATGTAGAATCAATTGGTTCGCTAAATTTTGCAATTATGTGATGGCGATCAGTAAAAGTAGCAGAAAAAATACGCGGTGGAATAGTGTCATACTCAGAGAGTAAAAAATTAAAATTGGAAACAAGTGTATCCTCATCAGAAAGAACAATGTCTTTAAATGGCACTCCAATCTTATCCTGCTCAGGCTGAAAGATCAGGTCCTTAAATTCATCAGCTACTGCAAAAACACGATAAACTCCTTTTGATAATCCCGCTAACGAATAAAACCCATCCTTACCAGATTGAGAAATGTAATCAGGTTTTCTATGTAAAAGCGTATCTGTGTCAGATTTCACTTTATACCCAAAAATCATATTACCATCGGGCTTGTCCGAAAATATTTTACCCTCAATTTTTCCGTTATCAATTTTATCGCCTGTCGAGAAAGTTAAAACGAATGCCGAGTCCATTCTATTCTTATTATTATAATCAACCACATCAGTACCGATATTAAAAACGTAAGTAATGCTGTCTTTTAATTTTTCAGGAAAGTAAATCCGGACAGAAGTGCCGCTCCAGTCGAACTCCGGAACACCATCGAAGGAGGGTGAAATGAAAATGGCATCGCTCAAAGATCGCTTATCAATATATTCCGAAAATGAAAGCTCGATATAATCATCCATAAAATTTGTAGTTCCATTTAGGGGATATGTCTCAACAATTATTGGGGGAGTTGTATCAACCTCTCCCCCGCCAGGAGGCAGCTGGTTTGCACAACCCACAAAAGCAATCACAATTATTAAAAATAAAAATGAAAAAACTATTTTGAATTCTTTTTTAACCATTGACGATAATTATTTACTTTCTTCAAATGTTCATTAAACGTTTTTGAAAATGTGTGTCCACCATTAGTATCTGCTACAAAATAAAGATAATTATGCATATCAGGAAATAGACAGGCAAGAATTGCTTTTTTGCCGGGGTTGTTGATTGGACCGGGAGGCAGACCATTATTTAAATAAGTATTGTAAGGCGAATTTATTTTTAAATCATCATTTAAAAGTCTTCTCCAATTCCCATTTAATAAATATTGAACAGTTGGATCAGCTTGAAGTTTCATCCCAATTCGCAACCGGTTCAAATAAACTCCTGCAATAATGGGCATCTCACGAATCATATTTGTCTCCCCGTCCACAATTGAAGCAAGAGTGAGAATTTCATGTTTTGAAAATCCTAATTCCTTTGATCTCTGTTCGAGAGAATCACTCCAGAATGTTTTAAAAGAGTCTAACATTGCTTCGATAATTTCCACAGGTGAACTGTTTTCATAAAAATAATATTTTCCCGGAAGTAGATATCCTTCGAGGCTTTTGGTATTCTCATCAACAAAATTCGTGAAAATTTCATCTTTTGTTTTATTTACAAAATTGGATGAATCAACAAACACACTCCATTTCAGCCTTGAGGCTATCCACTGAATCGTATGACCGGGAAGGATAACTACTTTTCTTAAATAATCAGCATCTCCCTTTGTAAACAAATCAAGCAGTTCAATATAACTTAACCCATTCGGGATCTTATACCGCGCAGCTTTGATTTTTTTTTCAGCTCCATAAATGAATGCTGCTATTTTAAAATTAAAACTGCTCGGAATTATTTTTTGATTTTCTAGATTTGCCGCGATTTTAGAGAGCGGTTCGTTATTCCTGATTTCAAATTGAATAGGGGACTCGTAAGAATAATCATTACTTGTAAAAAAAGTATAATACAACAAAAAAAATACACCGAAAAAAAATGCAATTAAGACAATCCATTGACTACGGCTAAAAAATGATTTCAATTAACATCACCTAATTTATTTTTATCTTCAAACAAGAAAGACAGGTCAATATCAGAATGCTGAATGAGTCGGGATTCTTCTATAACTTTAATATAGATTTTCTCAATTGATTTTTGAAGTTTAGTCCCTTTGAAAGTTGAAGTTACATTTTCCAAGATTTCTTTTTCACGCTTGCAAGAATAAGTCTGAATACCAAGCTTCTTTTTTAATTGTCCAATCAGAAAAACTAATTTGACTCTATCTGATAATTGCGAAGCGATGTTTCGATCCAGAAGATCAATATCATTTCTCAATTCTTCAAGAAGAATTTTTTTTTCTTGTTCAGTGATATGATCCAAACCCGCTAAAATTTTACGTAGTTTTTTTTTATCAATCATTTTCTTAAGAAACGGAATTAAAATAATTTCCACTCAAAGAAGGATAGGCATTAAATTCAAGTGAATAAGCTTTTCCAGAATTATGTAACTGAAAACCCCGCTGAGCAATCATTGCAGCATTATCACCGCAAAATTCCAGGTCAGGAATCACTACTTGCTTTTTGTACTGAGAGGAAATATCAATTATCATCCGCCTTATTGCTTTATTTGCAGCTACGCCGCCAACTAACGAAATCGAATTAAATTCAAATTGGTCTAAAGCTCTTTGAATACTTTTGTGCAGGGATTTGACCACCGAAAGTTGAAATGAAGCTGCGATATTTTCAATTTCCTCTTGACTTATACTTCCAAATTCTGATTTTATTTTTTGAATATATCTTAGTACAGAAGTTTTTAAACCACTGAAAGAAAAATCAAATTTATTAGATGAAATTTCTGCTACTGGAAATTTAATAGTTGGGTTTTTGCATTCTTCCGAAATCAATTGAATTGCTGGTCCACCGGGGTAAGGCAGCCCTAACATTTTTGCAACCTTATCAAATGCTTCTCCAGCCGCATCATCAGTGGTTTCGCCGAGTTTAGCAATTTTTGTAAAGCTGTCAACTTTCAATAACAAGGTATGCCCCCCCGATACAACTAAAGTCAATACTGGAAATTTAGGTTTCTCATTCATCAAAAAACCGGAGTAAATATGACCTTCGATGTGATTGACGGGAATGAAAGGTTTTTTGAGCGCATAGGCTAAACCTTTTGCGAACGTCAATCCTACAAGCAAAGCTCCAATTAGTCCAGGACCTGCGGTGGCGCATACTAAATCAATATCTTTTAACTCTATTGATGCTTTAATCAAAGCCTGCCTTAACAGGGGGACAATAATTTGCAGATGTGCCCGGCTGGATAACTCAGGAACAACCCCCCCATATATTGAATGAAAATCCTGAGAAGCAATTAAATTCGATTTAATAATTCCATCAGATATTATTGAAACAGAAGTTTCATCGCACGATGATTCTATTCCGAGAACATTCATTTAAGAAATATGAAAAATACTTTTGAAGATTTGTCCGGCGATGTGAGGATTTTCCTTCATCCTTCTTATTGAATAAGCATACCAGTCTTTTCCAAACGGGACATAGATTCTGATTTTGAAGCCATCAGCATTAATTTTATCACGCAGATTTTCTTTTACACCGAGCAGCATTTGAAACTCAAATTTATCTTTCGGAATATTCATTTCATTAATTAATTGGTATGCATGTTCCACCAGATAGTCATCATGAGTTGCTATTCCTACATAGTTACCGTCTTTAAGAATGACCTTCAGAAGGTCTAGGTAGTTATCACGCACTTTTTGTTTGTCTTTGTACGCAATAGCCGGAGATTCGATATAAATACCTTTACATAATCTGTAGTCTGTACCAAGTTTATTCAATTCACGAATATCATTCATGCTGCGCATCAAATAAGATTGAATCACAATCCCAACATTATCATATTTCTGATTTAATCGTTTGAACAAATTAATTGTTGTATCGGTAGTTGACGAATCTTCCATATCAATTCGTACAAAACTCCCAATCTCTTTGGCTTTCACGACCAATTCTTCAACTTGGGAATAAGCAAAATCTTCGGATATACTCAATCCCATTTGGGTTGGCTTTATTGAAAGATTTGATTTCAGATTATTTTTTTGAATTGCATCAAGAACTTTTAATGCTTCGTTCTTAGCAGCGATTGCCTCATCTTTATTTTTAATCGACTCCCCCAGAACATCCATTGTAGTAAAAATATTTTTGCTGTTAAGTAATTTAACAAGAGTAACTGCCTGTTCTAAAGATTCCCCGGCAATGTATTTTTTCGCAAAATATCCTACGATTGATTTAGGTAGTAACTCGGTGGTTTTGACTATTATATTATTAAAGACTGACACAAATTTCTCCAGATTGATGATAAGGAATTTTAAAATTACGTATCAAACTTAATTAGTTTTGATTGTTTTGCCAACAGGATAGGAGACTGCAAATAAATAAACAGAAGGACAGGTATCAATTTTATTGAGTGAATATTTATAATATTTTATGAAATTTTATATCATTGAAATTCCGCAAAAAATATAGACAAAAACTATGTGAGCAACAGGCGGGTATGATTTTGGGGGCTTTAATTTTTTCTTTGCTGAAAGAGTTAATAAGTAGAAGTTGGCTGGTGAACTAATAAATTATTTTCATAAAATATCTTAAAGCTTCTATCACACTGTAAGCTTTGGTTATACTTTGAATCAAAACTCTTTTTGTTTCACTTTGTGATTAATCCACTTAGGAGGCTGATAAAAATATCCACTTTGCTTTTTAGGTCGGCGGGAGTTTTATCATTAATAAAAGTAAAATCTGCACGTTTCTTTTTCTCCTCATCTGGAATTTGGAATTTTTCTCTGCGGATAAAATCAGACTCGGTTAACGACAATGAAGAAATTTTTCGCTGAAGTCTTAATTCTCTTGGAGCGGAAATTAATGCGATATAATCAAAGTATTCTTCGAAACCAGCTTCATATATCAAGGCTGCTTCCACAAACACAATTCTTTTAGCACGAAATATTATTTCTATTTTTTTATCAATCTCTTCCATAACCACCGGATGGACAATTGAGTCCAACTCGATTAATTTTTTCTCGTCGTTAAATAATATTTCAGCAAACAATTTTGTATTTAATTCTTTTCCGTAAAAGACTTCTTTCCCAAAAACTTTGAGAATTCCTTTTTTTACATTTTCATTATTTATATACAACTGCTTGGCAACGTCATCAGCATAGATTACAGAATAATTCATCGCTTCAAGAAATTTGCAAAAAAGAGATTTGCCGGAGCCAATACTGCCGGTTATGCCGATTTTGTATCTATTGTTTTTCATACTTCAATTTAAAATTGATTAAAAAAAATTAAACATCAAAAATTAAAATCATTAAAAATTAGCGGCCTGAAAAATTATTTAGCATAACTAATTTTTCTTACTTCACGAATTACAGTTACTTTAATCTGACCTGGATACTCCATTTCTGATTCTATTTTTGCAGCTATATCATGAGCCAATTTTTCGGCAATAACGTCATCAATTTTTTCGTGTTCAACAACAACTCTAACTTCCCTGCCTGCTTGTATTGCATAAGTTTTTGCAACGCCGTCAAAAGTTTTGGCAAGTGCTTCAAGGTTTTCTAGTCGCTTAACATAGCTTTCCAGAGGCTCTCTCCTTGCACCTGGGCGCGCACCGCTTATTGCATCTGCTGACTGTACAAGAGCTGAAATCGGATGCTCCATCTCGATATCATCGTGGTGAGATCCTACTGCGTTAACAACTATTGGATGTTCTTTGAATTTCTTAGTCATATCATAACCAAGTAAAGCGTGAGGACCTTCAAGGCTTTTGTCAAGAGTTTTACCAATATCGTGAAGTAACCCTGCCCTTTTAGCAAGATTAATATCAAAGCCAAGTTCAGCAGCCATTATTCCGGTTAAATAGGCTACTTCAACACTATGCTGCAGCAGATTTTGTCCGTAGCTTGAACGATATCTCATTTTCCCAATATGCTTAACTAATTCAGAATGCATGTTATGAATTCCAAGCTGCATAATTGTATTTTCACCGTCACGTACCATTTCTTCTTCTAATTCAATGCGAACTTTTTCCACTACCTCTTCAATTCTGGCGGGATGAATCCTCCCATCCGTAATTAATCGTTCAAGAGAAACCCTTGCAACCTCACGGCGAAATTGATCGAAGGAAGAAAGAATCACTGCTTCAGGAGTGTCATCAACTATTACGTCCACGCCCGTGGCGCTTTCGAATGCACGGATATTTCTACCCTCCTTACCGATAATTCGTCCCTTCATCTCATCATTCTGTATTTGAACAACAGACACGGTGGATTCGATAGAATGATCGGCAGCAGTTCTTTGAATAGCCTGTACAATAATTTTCTGAGCTTCTTTTTTAGCATCAAGTTTAGATTTCTCATGGATCTCTTTAATCATCACAGAAGCATCAATTTTAGCTTGATTAACCAAATTTTCCATGAGCATTTTTCTTGCGTCCTCGGTGGTAAGTCCGGAAAGTTTTTCTAATCGTTCATTTTGTTCAGATTCTAACTTCTGAACATCTTTGGCTCGTTGATCAAGTTTTTTCTTAGCTTCAATTAAGTCTCTTTCGAAAAATTTTAATTCTTTTTCTTTCTTTAATGAAAGATCAAATTTTTTCTCTACATTCTCTTCACGGGAGCTGATTTGTTTTTCGAGAGCAGAAATTTTCTGTCGTTTCTGGTTGATCTCGGAATCGAATTCAATTTTCTTTTTGTACCATTCGTCTTTTACTTCAAGTAATTTTTCTCTTTTAATATTATTCGCTTCTTTTTGTGCATCAGCAATTATTTGTTTGGCTCTCTCTTCCGCCGAATTAATGCTTTTCTTTCCAACTTTATTATTAAATATCCATCCAATAAAAAAGAACAATACCATCAGAGCGATAAGTACTGGAATAATAACAAGTAGTTCCAGTTGCATTTTTCCTCCGTTTATATTTTTAAGGAATTATTAAACGCATCTGTCAGCCCATGAGAAATAAGGAAAACCTTATTTAGTCAATGCGGGAATATCCTGAACGTTTTTTGCTTCCACTGTTTCACCGAAGCGAAGTCTCCGCGAACGGAGTGAGGCCTGCAATAGGCGTTGAAAGTAATGCTCCCTTCTAGATAAGAGTTAGTTTTCCTATTTAGAACAGACTGACAGAGCGTAATTTTAATTATTTAGGATGGAGTAGGTAGATCTTGTTCAGAAAAGAGAAGCTTTATTTTTTTAATTTTATCAGATGCTTGTATCAAAAATTCTCTGTTTTTATTTTTTTCAATGAACAAATCATAAGCAATATTCAGACAAGCAATGATAGCTATAGTCTGAGGAGGTTGATCAGGCAGTTCATCTTTAGTTTCATCCATAACCTTATTAACATAAATCGCGAGTTCTTTAGCTATTTCCTCGTCTTCAACCAAAAGAGAATATTCTTTATCGAAAATTTTTATTTTTAGCTTCTTTTTATCCGTCATTTATACCAATTCCATCTTACGAACATTTTTTTTAAGAACTTAAGTGATAATCAATTTTAGTAATCAGTTGTTTAATTTTATTCTTTAAGATTTCTTTCTCCTCTACATTTAGATTTAATTTTTCAGAGTTTTCTTCAACATCCGGCTTTTGTTCAAGCTGGCTTTCCAATTGAGCAATCCTCTGGTTCAAAAGATTTTTTTCTTTTTTTAAAAGAAAAACAATATCCTCAAGCTCATTATTCCGATTTTTTAACTCTTCAAACTTATCTTTTACTGAAGAGGCTTGACTCTCAATAAAATTTAAGTCGCTTAAAATAATATCGTATTTTGTCAAATCCACCAATTTAGATTCCTCTTAATTGTGCTCTAAATTCTTTTTGAATCAAATTTATTAATTGCGACCATTCTTTCTCTACTTCTTCATCTGTCAGCGTTCGTTCGATACTGTAATATTCAAGTTGAATTGCCAGAGACCTTTTATTTTCTCCTAAGCTTTTATTTGAGAATACATCAAATAATTTCACCGACTTTAACAGTTCAGAACTTTTTGATTGAATGAACTTTCTCAATTGCTCATAAGTTATAGAATCATCTAAAATAAAAGCGAAATCTCTAACAACTTTTGGATACTTTAATGGCTCAGAATATTTTTTATTATCTGCATTGATATGCTTCAATTGCTCTATATCGAATTCGAAAGCAAATACATTTTGAGCAATACCAAATTGCTTTAAAATATTTTTTCTTACTCTTCCACCGGAGCCAATCTGATTATTCTTTATCGTTTTGCCAATGAACAAATCAAAGATTTCATTTCCACTTGCATAATAAACATCATTTAAAACATTGTCAAGTGAAAATTTAACTAAAAAACTGTCAACTAATCCTTTAAGCGAATAAAGATCAAAAAAATCTTCATCTGAATACCACTCTTTTAAACTGTTTCTGCCGGATAATAAAATAAGAAGTCTTTGTGATTCAGTAAAATCTTCAAAGCTATTTATAGAATTTTTGCCTTCTCCTAAATTAAATACATCGCCAATTTCGAATAGTGCTAAATCCTTTTCGCCGAGATTATTATTCTTCCCAACTATAGTTAGAGCACCCGGTAAAAGTGATGTTCTTAAAAATTCCATGTCAAGATTTTGAGGATTTAACACTTTAATTTTTTGTCCGGTTATGCCTGCAACTTTTTCACTTTGCAATGGATTATTTATCATCTCGAATAAACCTAAGGATGTACAGACATTTCTGATTGAATCAGAAAAGGATGTCTGGTCAATATTCTTTTTGAAAGAAAAAGATATTTTAGTCTCAGTTGGAATGTTGTCATAACCGTTGATTCTTGCAATCTCTTCAATTACATCAATCTCTCTTTCTATATCAGGACGGAAAGCTGGAACAAGCAACTGAAGTGATTCACTATTCTCATTCAATATTTTAAATCCAAGTTTTAGAATAATCTCATTAATCCTATTCGAAGCAATATCAAATCCAAGTATTCTTTTAACCTGATTAAATCTTAGTTTAACTTGGTTAAGCTGGATATTGACTGGATAGATATCAATTGAATGCTTAAGAATTTCGCCGCCGCCAAGTTCGGAAATTAGCTGGGCTGCTCGTTCAGAAGCCCAAACTGTTTGATCAAAATTAGTTGTTCTTTCAAAGCGATACGAAGCATCAGTACTTAAACCGAGCAGGCGCGAAGTTCTTCGAATAGAAGAAGGATTAAAGTATGCACTTTCGATAAGAATATTTTTAGTAGCAGAATTAATTTCAGAATTCTCCCCTCCCATAACTCCCGCTATGGCGATCGGTTTTGCTGCGTCGCAAATTAATAAAGTATTTTTCGGCAGATCTCGTTCTTTCGAATCAAGTGTGACAAATTTTGATTCTACATCAGTACTTCTAACAATTATTTTTTTACCTTCAAGTCTGTCAAGATCAAAAGCGTGCAGCGGTTGCCCGCATTCATACATTACATAATTAGTCACATCAACGACATTGTTTATCGGGCGCAAACCAATCTTCGTTAACCTGTTCTTTAACCATTCGGGTGATTCTTTAATATCAACGTTCAGTATAATTCGTGAGGAATATCGGGGACAATTTTTTTTATCTTCAATAATGATTTCAGCAGCAGAAGATGATTCCTTTGCTGATTCAATTAATTTAATTGAAGGGATTTTTAACTCAAGATTGAACAAAGCGGAAAGATCGCGAGCCACACCGATATGAGAAAGTGCATCCGGACGGTTGGGAGTGATTGCGATATCAAGGATTACATCATTCAGCCCAAGAACATCAGAAATTGGAGTTCCTTCTTTAACTGAATTATCAAGAACCATTATGCCTGAATGATCATTGCTTATCAAAAGTTCATTCTCAGAGCAAATCATTCCGAAGGATTCAACACCTCTTAACTTTGCTTTAGATATCTTGTATCCACCGTTTGGGATTATGGTTCCGATAGGTGCAAATACAATTTTTTGATCAGCTTGAACATTTGGAGCACCGCAAACAACCTGAAGAATATTTTTACCATCGCTTACTTTACATACTGAAAGCTTGTCTGCATTCGGATGTTTAACTTTTTCAACAACTAAAGCAGAAATAAAATCTTTATAAATTTCTCTTTCATTTATAACGTCCTCAACTTCAAGACCGGACATGTTTAAAGTACTGATGATCTGATCAACAGGAATACTCTTGAGGTCAATATAATCATTAAGCCAATTTAAAGATATTTTCAATTCTTAATTCTCGATTAAAATTGTTTTAGAAATCTGATGTCATTTTCAAAAAATATTCTTATATCCGAAATGCCGTATTTAAGCAGTGCTGTTCTTTCGATACCCATTCCGAAAGCATAGCCGGAGTATTTTTCGGGATCATAACCAACGTGTTTAAATACATTAGGATCAACCATTCCGCAGCCTAATATTTCCAGCCAGCCGCTGTTCTTACAGATCTTGCATCCATGTCCATTGCATAGATAACAGGTAATGTCCATCTCGGCACTCGGTTCGGTGAAAGGAAAAAAGCTCGGTCTGAAACGATACTTTAAATCTTCACCGTAAAACTGTTTTGCGAATGCTACAAGTGTGCCTTTCAATTCAGCAAAAGTAACATTTGTATCAACATACAAACCTTCCACCTGATGGAACATGCAGTAGCTTCGTGCGCTGACAGCTTCATTGCGATATACTCTGCCCGGCATAATTGCTCTTACGGGGGGCTGCATAGATTCCATCACACGTATCTGGACAGGCGATGTGTGAGTGCGAAGCAAATAATCTTTGCTTAAGAAAAAAGTATCCTGCATATCCCTTGCCGGATGATCGAAAGGAAAATTTAATGCTTCAAAATTGTAGTAATCTGATTCTAACTCAGGACCCTCGAAGACAGAAAAGCCAATACTTTTGAAAATAGATTTTATTTCATCAAGGGTTTGAGTAAGTAAATGTTTACTGCCGATAATTCTATTTTTCCCCGGAAGAGTAGGATCAATTTTCTCCGAGATGCTTTCAGTTTTTGATTCGAGATTATTTTTTAGGTTTGATAAGGAATCTTCAACTTTTTTTCTAAGCTCGTTAAGTAATTTGCCTGCTTCAGGTTTTTCTTCTTTAGAAATAGTTTTTAATTCATTAAATAAATTTGAAACTAATCCATTTCGGCTTAGATATTTAATTTTTATTTCTTCGAGGTGTTTAAGGTCATTAATAGCGGCAGTATCTTCGTCAAATTGATTGAGGAGAGATGTAATTTTATTCTTCATATCACATAAGTTTAAAGAAATGCCCTCCTCATTCTGCAAAAAAAATGAGGAGGGTAAAAATTAGTTTAAAGAAAACTTAACTAATTCAGCAAATGAGCCGGGATTTTCGGCAGCAATACTTGCAAGCACTTTACGGTTTACATCTATTCCCTTCTGATCCATTGCGTGAATCAATTTAGAATAAGTAGTTCCATTTAAACGTGCAGCAGCATTTATTCTGACAATCCACAATTGTCTGAAAGTTCTTTTCTTTAATTTACGGTCACGGTAAGCATGGGTTAATGCTTTTTCGACATGGTTCTTAGCAATCGTAAATACATTTTTTCTTGCACCCCAATAGCCTTTGGCAAGTTTTAATATATTCTTACGTTTCCTGTGAGATGCAACTTTGTTTTTTGATCTTGGCATTTATCTATCCTCTTTCCTTATTGTAACATTCTTTCGACACGTTTCTCTTCAGCTTTAGAAACTAAAGTAGCTTGTCGAAGATTTCTTTTTCGTTTAGTTGATTTAGACGAAAGGATGTGGCTTTTGTAAGCTTTTTTCCTTTTAAATTTTCCTGATGCAGTTTTTCTGAATGTTTTACCTGCACCGCTGTTGCTCTTCATCTTTGGCATATTCTATCCTATTTTATTTTGAACTTTTTTAGACTTAATCTTTCCAATCGGAACAAGAAGCAATCCCATGCTCCTGCCTTCCATTTTAGGTTCAACTTCAACTTTTGAAGTTTCTTTAGTTCTTTCTATAAAGCGATCCAACAATTCCTTACCTTTTTCCTGGTAAGCCATTTCACGACCTTTAAATATAACTACAACTTTAACCTTGTTTCCGTCTTCAAGAAAATTAATTGCATGTTTTACTTTAAAGTCGAAATCATGAACATCTGTATTTGGATGAAGCCGGATTTCTTTGAGCAGTGAAACCACTTGATTTTTTTTCTGGATCTTATCTCTTTTTTGCTGCTCAAACCTAAACTTACCATAATTTATTATTTTACAAACAGGCGGGACAGCTTGCGGAGCAATCTCGACTAAATCAGAATCTCTTTCTTCAGCTAATCTTAACGCATCTCTTACAGTAAAAATACCGAGCTGCGAACCATCAATATCTATAACTCTAATACGAGGAGATCTTATTTCCTCATTTACGCGAACACTATCTTTTTGAGCGATTAGAAACCTCTCTAATTATTTAGAAATATATTTACTATTAATTTCTTCTCTGATCTTTTCAGAAAAGTCTTTCAAAACAAAAGAACCAAGATCACCTTTTTTATGCTGACGCACAGAGATTGTATTTGAACTTTGTTCCTTTTCACCAAGAATTATCATGTAAGGAATTTTATTTGTTTCAGCCTCTCTGATTCTATAGCCTATCTTTTCATTTCTTTCATCTAACTCAACTCTAAAACCATTAGCTTTCAAATCATTAAAAACCTTTACCGAATATTCGGAAAAATTTTGCGAAATAGGAAGAACAATCAACTGAACAGGCGCTAACCATAATGGAAATTCACCCGCAAAATGTTCTATCAAAACTCCGATGAATCTTTCGAGTGAACCAAACGGTGCACGATGAATAACTACGGGTCTATGTTTCTGTCCATCACTTCCGATATATTCAAGATTAAATCTTTCAGGCATAACATAGTCAATCTGTACGGTTCCCAATTGCCATTTTCGCCCGAGAGCATCTTTTACCATAAAATCAATCTTCGGTCCATAAAAAGCTGCTTCACCTTCAGCAATATAATAATCTAACTTCATTAAATCAGCAGCCTCTTTAATTTCCTTTTGGGCTTTTTCCCAAAGAGCAACATCACCGCCATACTTTTCGAGATTATCATCCCGAAAAGAAAGTTGAGTTGTAAAATCTTTAAAACCCATTTGAGCGAATACAACCTGAATCAATTCAATAACATTACAGACTTCATCTTTCAATTGATCCTGCCGCACAAAAATATGCGAGTCATCTACTGAAAAAGAACGCACACGAGTCAGACCGTTTAATTCTCCCGACTGCTCGTAACGATAAACAGTTCCAAACTCGGCATAACGAATCGGAAGATCTTTATAGCTTCTTGGTTTTGAAGCATAGATTTGAAAGTGATGAGGGCAGTTCATCGGCTTTAACAAGTATTCTTCTTTGTCACCTTCAAGTTTTAATGGAGGAAACTGACTGTCTTTGTAATATGGATAATGCCCGCTGGTTTTGTATAGATTAATATTCCCGATATGCGGTGTTATTACGGGCAGATAATGTCTTTTTCTTTGTTCTTCTCTTAAATAATTTTCGAGAGTCTCGCGGAGTATAGTTCCCTTTGGAAGCCAAATCGGCAAGCCGCTTCCAACAGCATTAGTAATAAGAAATAATTCTAATTCTTTGCCAAGTTTTCTGTGATCTCTCTTCTTTGCTTCTTCAAGTCTGAATAAATAATCATCGAGCATCTTCTTTTTTGGGAAGGAGATGCCGTAAATTCTTTGAAGCTGCTTATTCTTTTCATCACCACGCCAATATGAACCCGATACACTTAAAAGTTTTACAAATTTAATTTTACCTGCTGACGGAAGGTGGGGACCTGTGCAAAGATCGGTAAAGCTGCCTTCTTTATAAATAGATATTTTCTCGGAATTCTCATCGATTTCCGAAAGTATTTCTAATTTATAGTTATCACCTTTCTCTTTGAAAAAATTAATAGCTTCTGCTTTTGAAAGTTCCTGCCGGTTGAAATGTTCATTCTTTTTAGAGATTTCAATCATTTTATCTTCTATAACTTTAAGCTCATTTTCAGAAAGATGAGTATTGATATCAATATCATAATAGAAGCCTGATTCGATTGCAGGACCAACACCAAATTTTGCTTCGGGGTATAATTCCTGAATAGCATGAGCCATTAAATGGGAGGTAGAATGCCAATAGACATGCTTACCGTCCGGATCATCAAAAGTCAAGAATAATATTTTTGCGTCTTCGTTTATTGGTGAATGCAGGTCTTTGACAATACCATTAACTTTAACTGAAAGAACTTCATCGGCTAATCGTGAAGAGATTGATTCAGCAATCTCATAAGCAGTAATGCCGGCTGTGAATTCTTTTTCGTTACCGTCAGGAAATAATATTTTAATTTTATCGTTCATTATCTTTTTTAGTAATAGAAATCTATTTCTTTCAGTGTGGGCTCTAAAGGAGTCGAACCTTTGACCTTCTGCACGTCAAGCAGACGCTCTAACCAACTGAGCTAAGAGCCCAATTCAATTAACAATTTATAATTAAAAA